>JAPKYT010000154.1 GCA_026394155.1 bacterium
CCGGCTGGCCCGCTTGGCTCAGCAGGCTATCCAGCAGATAACGGGCTAGCGGCTCCCTATTTTGCCCCTTCTGCCAAGCCTCCCAGTAGTTGCTCTGGGCTTCTCTTGCTGTTTCCGCTATCCTTCCCGCCCTGATCCCGACGAGTGTCCGGTATGGGCCGAGTTCAGCGCTTACGAAGCCGGGTCTGCTCCTGTCGTTGCTGGTCGTCCCGGATCGACGGGGCGGTGATGGGCACGGCGGCAGGCCAAGGAGATGGAAGATGACGCGCGGTCTGCAATTCCTCAACACTCGTGAACATTTCCTCCGCGTCGATACGACTGCGCTGCGGGCCAGGATGCTTGCGAACTCACAGTTGTCCGCCGAAGAGCGCCGACAGCTTCACGAACTGTTCGAGATGGCAGCGGCCCGTCTGCATTTCGAGTATCACAGGAACCTCGAACGCCTCAAGGCCATCTATGCGCCGTATGATCCGGACCACGAATCGCCCCCGCTGCCTCAGGATGAAGTCTGCGTCGTTGGTCATCTCGCTCCGATCGGTGACGCCTTCGAGGAACTGCTCCTCGCTGCCAACTATGCCGAGATGCCGCGCGAGCAGATTGCGACATGCGTCGCCTACGATTCACAGAAGGGATTGCGAGTCAAAGCCAATCTCGCCGACTACGACGACTTGCGGGTCTTCTATCGTGGAGTGCACGTGGAAGAGCGGACCTTCCGTTCCTGGTTGACGCCGTGGAAGCGGACGAGCGAGCAACTGCATATCTTCTCGCGGGCGGCCATGCTCGTTTGCGATGCCGCTGCACCCCAGGCTGGAATCACGCTGAAGCTTTTCAAGGACGTCGTGGCGGAAGATCTGGAGATGCTGTTGCCGCGTGTGCGGATCCGTATGCGCTTGGTCGATCACCTGAAGGTCGGTTCTTCGGTCACGGGCGGCGCCGTTACGGCCGTCTGGAAGGCACTGACGGCGGCGGCGATTTCGCCGTGGGTGCTCTTGATGGTATTGTCGGGCTTCACGGGCGCCGCGGTCCGCAGTGTAATGGGCTTTCTCTCCCGGAAGTCGCACTACATGCAAGCGTTGACCAACAAACTCTACTTCCAGAATCTGGCCAACAACAGCAGCGCTCTGGCTCACTTGGTTGACGCCGCCGAAGTCGAAAAACTGAAGGAGTTGTTGCTGGCGTATTACCTCCTCTACGTCGAGCGTGAGTGCAACCACACAGAAACGTCACTCGACCGACGTGTCGAGGAATGGCTCCTGGCCGAGTTTGGCGTGGAGTCTGATTTCGAGATCGACGACGCCCTGAACGGACTGGCCGACAAGGGGCTTCTCGTGCGGATGCCACTGACCAAGGGGACTGTAAGGGGAGCAGAAGGACTACGGGTCTATGACTTGCCTTCGGCGCTGCGTCGGCTGGATGAAACGTGGGATGAGTTTTTCGGCTGCCACGGCAAGCGATTGCCGAGCGAAGACCGCCTTGTTGACAAGCACTGGCCGCCATCGGAGTCGCAGGAGATTGCCCCGGGTGTGATCGTGCGCCGCATTGACGCGCCTCAAGTCCCTGCGGCGAATAGCGGCGGAACCAGTGGACGGTGCTTACATTGGACTTGAGCGACCGGCGGATCCCGGAATACCCATCTTACGCTTGGCGCGGGGCCAGTGACGCGGGGG
>JAPKYT010000099.1 GCA_026394155.1 bacterium
GTCCCAGCCGTTCATCTGCAGCTTCATGGGGGTGGGGTGGTTGGCCGGCTCGTTCCATTGCTGCTCAAACGCCGGCGTCCCCGGCTGCAATCCTCGCGCTATCAAGTCGCGCTCGAGGTCGGACTTGGTCCACGGGCTATAGTGGCTGGTGGTCTGGAAGGCGCGGTCGGTGCGCCATTCAATGATGCCGGCGTAATTGGTGAGGGAGCCTTCGGGCGTGGTCACGTTGATCAACGCGGACTGAAAGCCGCCGTAGCTGGCGTCGCCGCCGGTCAGCACTTCAATCTCTTCCACGTTGAGTGCCGAGAGATTGATGAGCTGTTTCGAACTGGTGACCAAGGGATCGCGGAAGTCCACGCCGTCCACTTTCACCAGCATTTCGCTGGCGCGGCCGCCGCGCACGTGCAGGGCGCCCTCGGGATCCACCTTGAAGCCGGGTTGCTTCCTCAGCAGGTCCTTGACGTCAGTCACCACGCGAGTCTCGATATCCTCGCGGCGGAAGCGCTTCTCCTTGGAAGCCACGTCCAGCTTGACCGTGGGCGCTTTGTACTCGACGATCCGGGCTTCGACCTCCACCGCCTGCTCTTCGAGAGTGACGTTGAGAGTGGTGGTCAGGTCGCCGCTGACCGACACCTTGTTGAAGACCTGAGTGCCGTAGCCGATGCAGGTGAGGCGGACGGTGTAGCTGCCCGGCTGTACGCCGAGGATGACGAAGTTACCGTCAATTCCGACCGCGGCGCCCTGCTGGGTCTCGACAATCTGCACCGACGCGCCGATGACGGCCTCGCCGGCCTCGTCAATCACCTTGCCGGCGATCTTGCCGGGCCCGGCCCACGCGAGGGAAGGCCACAACAGCGCCAGACCGAAAAGCAGCGGACAAAGGGAATACACGCGTTTCATGAAGCTGTCCTCGCCGTTGAGGAATTCTTGCGGCAGAATCTGCAACAAGGATAGCGGTGGATTCAAACGAAAAAGCCGCCCACGTCCGTCGGACCGGGGCGGCAAGCGATTACATGTGCCGGATGATTTCCTCGGCGAATTCGGAGGTCTTGAGCTTGGTCGCGCCCTCCATTTGCCGATGCAGATCGTAGGTCACGCGCTTGGCGGCGATGGCGCCGGCAATGCCGCGATGAATGGCCTCCGCCACCTCCGTCCAGCCGAGATAGTCAAACATCATCGCTCCCGACAGAATCAGCGAACCGGGGTTGATGACGTCCTGATCGGCGTACTTGGGAGCCGTGCCGTGGGTGGCCTCGAAGACGGCGAAGAAATCGGAGATGTTCGCGCCGGGAGCCATGCCCAGCCCGCCCACTTGTGCGGCGCAGGCGTCGGAAAGATAATCGCCGTTGAGATTGGGCGTGCACAACACCTGATACTCATCGGGACGCAGCAGCACCTGCTGGAACATGGAGTCGGCGATGCGATCCTTGATGATAATCTTGCCGGCGGGAGCCTTGCCGTTGTACTTGCTCCAGAGTTCGTCTTCGGTGACGGTCTTGTCCGCGAACTCGGCGGCCGCGCATTCATAGCCCCACTCGCGGAAAGCGCCTTCGGTGAACTTCATGATGTTGCCCTTGTGGACCAGCGTGACCGAAGACAGGTTCTTCTCGATGGCCCAGCGGATAGCCTTGCGCACGATGCGGTAGGTGCCGGTCTTGGAGATGGGTTTGATGCCGATGCCGGAATCGGGACGGATCTTCTTGCCCAATTCCTTGCCGATGAACTCGATGATCTTGGCGGCTTCGGGCGTGCCGGCCTTCCACTCGATTCCCGCATAAACGTCTTCGGTGTTCTCGCGGACAATGATCACGTTGAGCTTTTCGGGATGCTTCACCGGCGAGGGCACTCCCTGAAACCAGCGCACCGGACGAACGCAGGCGTAGAGTTCGAGCACCTGGCGCAAGGTGACGTTGAGAGAGCGGATGCCGCCGCCGATGGGGGTGGTGAGCGGGCCCTTGATGGCCACGATGAACTCTTTGATGGCGGTCAGCGTGTCCTCGGGCAGCCACACGTTTTCGCCATATTTGGCCACCGCCTTTTCGCCGGCGAAAACTTCAAACCAGACCACGCGGCGCCGGCCGCCGTAGACTTTTTTCACCGCGCCGTCGAAGACGCGCCGGCTGGCACGCCAGATGTCACGGCCGCTGCCGTCACCTTCGATGAACGGAATGATGGGATCGTGGGGCACATGCAGACGGTCGCCGGCGATGGTGATGGGATGCCCGTCCGCGGGCGGAGTGAGTTTCTGATAGTTGGCCATGGGAATACACGGTTTGGAGAAAAACCACTGGGGGTATCGCCGCCATCGGTGGGACGGCGGCGCAGAAGGAAATCGCGGCCGTGGGGGAAAACTGGGGGAGGAAATACCCCCGGGGGAACCTGCCTCAGCCGATCGAGTCACGACCGCGGCCGGTGGGGGAAAGCGGCGGGGCGGTGGCGGAATCTCTCCGTTCTAAGAGGGCGGCAAGTTCACGTTTAGGTTCACGAAGATAGTCAACTTTCCCCCAAAAGTCAACTCCGGCCAAGGCGAAAAAAACACCGACGGGGTCGGTGTTCATTTCGGTGCGCCGCGAGGAGAGAAGAGACGCCAGTTCAGCATTTGTTTAAGAAATTGCGGGCGGCCCGAAGCTCATCTGAAGTTGCCGCTCGGCGGGCCGCCCGTGTCGCCATTCCGAAGGTAGGAAAAGAGAGGAAGGCCCCGCGGAAACGCAGGATGCTGCAACACGTGGACCGTACACTCGCCGCGGGCGAACCACAACACCGGGGAACAGACCAGAGCCCGAGGTAGATTTCCGGAGGCCTTCCTATCTTCAAACTGCTCCGTTGGCGGCCGTGAGTGCCGCGCATGGCCGTGGCAACGGAGGCACCCGGAAGAGTCCGGGAGGAGGAGAGTCAATGAACAGCGCCTCACTCACTCAGAATGGCAATGGCCGTGCCATCATGTCATAATATTGTGAATACGAGAGTTCTCATATCGAACTCGCACCAATTCCATGCAAGTTTTGCGCACGTAACGCGCGGCTTGCATTGGTGCCCCGAAGCGGGCTCGTCAGTCGGCAGGGCAAAAAAACAGCGGCGGCCACTGGCCGCCGCTGCTCTTGAGATGCTGTCGTTTCTCGCGGGTGGGCGAGATTGGACGCCTACAGTTTGCGTGCCCGCGGCAGATGCACCCACGAAACGTCGCTGCGCGGCGGCTGAAAGACCACCGACGACCCGGAAATCGTGAAGCGCGTCACCTCGTGCATGTCCTCGTTTTCCTCAATCGTCTGCGAGAACGTCTGTGAGTGGCTGCCAATGACCGTGCGCACGTTGAAAGGCAGTGAGCCGACAGCCGCGGTGTCGCACGTGGAATACCAGTTCACGGCCACGACGTACTGTCCGGCCAGTGGTGCGCGAGTGCTGTAGATATTTTCGGGCCGGCCGTTTTCATAGCTCCAGCAGAGATTATCGCGGTCGAGCTGCAGGCCGGAGGTTGTCGTGTCCGGTGCCTGCCCGTTTCCGTAGTAGCACCACTCGCTGTCGGGATCCATGACCCACAGATCCAGATCCACGCCCGGAGGCGCGATGAACCATGTCAATGTCACCTGAATGTCGCCGGTGCCGACGGATGTGGTCGGAGTCGGAATGCAGCCGCAGCGGCCGGTATCGGCCCCCATGAAATCTCCGTAGGAGACATCGGCGCACATCTGACTGTCATGGTGCCACGGATAGGTCGCCTGCACGTCATCAAGGAAGACGTGATAGTACTGGCCGGGTGTGGTCTCGCTTTCGCGCTGCAGGCAGAGACGATAGACGCCCTGCGGCACGTACCAGTTCCCCTCCTGAGCCCAGCCAATCGTCCCAATCGGAGCGTAGAGCACGCCCTGACCGTCCTCAGGTAACCAATCCGTCTGCGCCGGGAAGTCAAGCGTGTACTGATCCACGCACACAAAGAGCCACGAGTCCAGACTGTTGTTCGACACGTGGATGCAGGCCGAGGCGTCGTCCACCCGGTTGTTCGTCGTGATGAACCACGGCGACAGCACGTAGGTTTGCGCGCTCACCTTCCGCGAGACCGGATCGTAGCTCGAGCTGAAGAACTCCGCCACGCCTGTGGTGTGGTTCTTGCGCCACAAGCTCACGTCGCCGGGATCGCTTTCCCCGGGAACGGGAATGGACACTTCCACCGGCCGGGCAAACGTGAATCCTTCCGGCCCGAACTGGTAGATGTCCGAGGCCAGCGTCTCTCCGCTGGGCGGCGTGACCGCAATATCGTTGTTCCTCTCGATGGAGAAGACTATCGTGCCGATGTTGCCCTGGTCGGTCCGCGGCACGGCTCCGGCGGGCACCGAGATGCGCGCCCCCAAAGCTGTCTCAATGACCCCCGATGTGTCGGAGGTCACCGATCCGCTGGCATTATCAGACGCGGATTCTGCAATCACAGTAAAATTCGCATCGCTGACATCGAAAACAGCGGCATCGCTGGCATCTCGGACTTTGACCTTGCCGGTTATCGTGGGTGTGTTCGGAAGCGTCCAGCTGTAGGTATTGTTGTTGGCGAGGCTGGCGACAACTTCGGTCCAGTTGGTTCCTCCGTCAACTGACCACTCAATTGTGACGGTCGAAATCTCACTACTGGTCCACGTGATTGCATGGTTGCTTCCAACTTGCCAAGTTTGGCCTCCGTTGGGTGCGGTGACAGTGATCGAGTGCTGTGGCGGAGTCTCGTCGTCCTCGTCCTTGGGACAGCCCCAAATGAAAAGGGCCAGTCCGATGAGCAGAACCGCGATTAATCGCTTGAGCATGAGTTACCTCGTGATGGTTGGCACTGAATAGGAAAAAGGAGTAGAAAAGTCAAGTTTGGCGGCGGAGAAGCAGAATATGACAAATGTAACAAGATTCCGCTTGGAAATCAACAGGGAGCGGCCCAGTCAGAGCACAAAGGGGCGCGAGCTTTGCGCTCGCGCCCCCTTTGAATGTGGGGTTGAATCGGCCGCCTCGACTTGCGTTACCTCGTCTGCTCGCAATTGACCTTGACGACGTAGTTCCGGTAGGCGTCACTGGGGACGGTGGGCGGCTGCCACGTGAGCACTTCGCCGGCATTGCCGACCAGCCGGCCTTCTTCGTACCAGCCGGGTCCCGGCGGGTTGCCGTCATTGTTCTTGACGGTGGTGTAGTAGATGATGTACCACCCCCACTGCGGGCACGTCCAGCCGAGGCGGATCTTGTTGGTGACCGTGTCCGGCCACTGGATCACCAGATCGGTGACCGGCAGGCAAGGAACGACACCGACGGTCACGCAGTAGCAGACCGGCTCCTGATACGGGTTGGAGTACTCGAAGATGAGATGCCAGTTCACTCCGTCGAACAGGAAGCGATAGCAGTAGTCCATCGGCCCGCCCTGCTGGCAAACCACCGGCGGCGGACAGTGGTCGTGCGGCCCGCCGAAGCAGCCCTGCGCGACGGTGATGACCGGCGGCAGCGGTGTGGGTGGCGCGTTCAGCAAGATGTCGTACACCTTGTGGCACACCACAAAGCACTGAGCAGAGTTGTCGTTCATCGTCGCCGGTACGTAGTCGCCCGCGCAGGGAGTGATGGGATCCCAGCGGATCAGCGCTCCCGCTGCCGTGACGATCACCGTTTCTTCGTAGTCCAGCCGGCCGAAAACCGGATCGTTGAACAGCACGACCACTTCCAACTGGAACGTCTGACCTTCCGTCAGCGCGCCCGAATCCACCGGGAACTGCCACGTCTGGTACGCCGGTCCCACGCCTGCGAATGCCACGTCAGTGGTTACGCCCGGCTCGGCGGTCACCATCATCATGCCGTCCGCGAGGGGCGCACCGATTGAGGTCCAGAGGGTGACATCGAAGTGCTGAGTCACTTCATCCAGCGTTGCCAGCAGATAGGCCTCGTAGGGAACCGGTGGGGCCGAGCTGATTTCTACGCAGTAGCACACCGGTTCGATGTTCTCGTTGGAGTACTCGAACTCGAGCATCCACGTCCCGCCCACGCGGAACACTTCGTAGCGATAGTCGTACGGCCCGCCGGGAACGCACGGGAGGGGATTGTTGCACGGCGTGCTCGGGCCGCAGCCGGGGTATACCGTCACGGTCGGCATCACGGTTGCCATAAGCTCGAGCGGGATGTAGTAGACGTCGTGGCAGACCACCAAGCACGCGGGCTGCCCGTAGTACAGCCTGTCCGGTACATTCGACCCGCCGCCCGCCGCACACTCGCCGCCCGCGTCATGGATGACGAGGCCGCCCGAAGTCAGGTTCATCTGAACGATCTCGGTTTCGATCACGTCGGGCTGGTCGGGATCATCGTAGTCAATGTCCACGAAGATATCAAAGAAGCTCTCGGCGGGAAAATCCGGCTCCGGGGCGATAGGAACGGCCCAAGTATGCCAGGTATCCCCAACTCCCGTAAACGTCCACGCAGTTTGCTCGAAGTACATGCCGGGCGGATCGGATGAGAGCGTTACCGTGCCGCTCACCTCGCAGGGCCCTGTGCCGCTCGGATCGAGGGAGACGATGCTCACCTTGAGAAGTTGGTTGTCCTCGTCGAGCGCCACTAACTCGTGGGTGCTGCAAACAGGCGGTGGGGCAACGACCGTCACGCAGTAGCAAACCGGCTCGATGTTCTCGTTCGAGTACTCGAACTCGAATTCCCATGACCCGCCTGCCCACCAGACGCGCCAGCGATAATCAAAAGGCCCACCCGTTGTGCACTCCGGCTGCGGCGTGCATTGATCCGATGGCGGTCCGAAGCAGCCGGGAGTGATGGTCACCTGCGGCGGGTTCAATGGATCTACCGCAGCCAGAGCAACGTGGTAAACCCGGTGGCAGACGCGGAAGCACTCCGACTGGCCCAGACCCATCACGGGCGGCACGTTGTCGCCGCCACCCGCCGCGCATTCTCCGCCCACGTCCCTGATCCGGAGGTACTGGCCGGAGGGTTCGACGATGACGTCCTCGGTCAGCCACTTGTCGGGGTACTCGGGGTCGGTGTAGTCCACATAAGCGACGAGCTGGAAGGTGTCGCCGCCGCCGAAGCTGCCCGGGCCGACCAGCGCCTCGATGGTGTGCCATTCCTCGCCCACACCGGCAAATGTCCAAGTGGGCTGTGGAATCAGTGCGCCACTGGGATAAGAGAACAAATTGATGACACCACTGGCCGGGCAATCGTAGCCGCCGGGGCTGAGGGTCCGCAGCGAGACCTCGAACTGCTGGTGGCCCTCGTCGAGAGCCGCCAGCTCGCGGGTCTCGCAATCCCACGGCACGTTGCCCGCGTAGGTCACGCAGTAGCAGACCGGCTCGATGAACGGGTTCGAATACTCGAATCTCAGTTTCCAGTTCACCCCGTCGTGGTACACGTCGTACACGAAGTCGCTCGGCCCGCCCGGTACGCAGGCTTGGGCCGTGCAGTTGTCATGCGGCGGTCCCATGCATCCCGGCGTCACGTGAATGACCGGCCTGCCACCGCCGGGATTGTAGTAGAGAACGGTTTCGTAAACACCGTGGCAGACCTTGAAGCACTGCGACTCTTCCGGCATCATGGAAGCCGGAACATTGTCGCCTGTGCACAGCGGCTCCGGATTCCAAGGGGCGACATTGCCCTCCGGTGTCACGATCACGGGTTCCCGGTACGCGACTTCCCCTTCGAAGGGATCGGAGCCCGGCCCAAAAAAGTCGAGTTCGGCGATGATCTGGAAATTCTGGCCTGCAGTGAAGATGCCCGGACCAACCGGAATCTCCTCTGTGTACGGCTTGCAGCAGACGTCGAAGAACGAGACGATTTTCGTCGTGTCAATGTAACCCCCCGGCGGCCTGGTCTCCACTGTCAGCTCCGCATTCCAGGGCCAGAAGCAACTGCTCGACCATAGGCTCACGTTAATCGTCTGGTGAGCCTCATCCAGCGCCGCGAGCAGGTACGGTTCGACCGGTACCGGCGCAACGGCGTTCAGGGTCACGCAGTAGCAGGCCGGCACATGCTGCGGGCTGGAGTGCTCGAACTCGAGGAACCACGTGCCGCCCACGCGGATGACGTCGTAGCGATATTCCCCCGGCAGTCCCGGGCTGCAGAGCGGATTGTTGCAATCGGTGAGCAGCACCTGACATCCCCCGGTAACGCTCACGGTCGGAATGCCCGGCCCGGTGAACACCAGCGGAATGTAATAGATGTCGTGGCAGACAATCATGCACTCCGGAACACCCAACGTGAGGTTCTCCGGCACGTAAGCTGACGGGTCGCAACTGATCTCCGGCCGGATTGTTCTCGCGCCTTTCTGGGTCGAGTAGATCACGTATTCGACGTCCCACTGGTCCGGGTACTCGGGACACATGAGGCCGCCGCCGTAATCGTAGTGGGCCGCGAGCATACAGGTGTCGCCCGCATCGAACGTGCCGGCCGCCACCGGAACATGCCATGTATGCGGCTCGGAATTGGCGGTGAAATTCTGCGAAGGAATGCTGATGTATGCGCCGGGAGGATACGAGAAGACCTCCATCGTGCCGCAGGCCGTATACAAAGGATTGTTCGTCCAAACAGTCAGGTCAAGGGTCTGCATCTCGGCGTTCATCACCGCCAGAGTGTTCACCTCGTACTCGTACGGGAGATTGCCTTGGTAGGTTACGCAGTAGCAGCGGGGCTCGTTGTCGGGGTCCGAGTACTCGAACTCGAGGTACCACAGCCCGCCTGATTGATAGACCTCGTAGCGGAACGAGTTCATGTCGCCCGCAGCGCAGGACAAGGCGGGCAGGCAAAGATCACCCGGAAGCCCCATGCAGCCGGAGGAGACGCTGATGATGGGCTGGCCCATAGCGGGCGGCACGACCAGCGGGATGGTATAGACGCGGTGACAGACGTGGAAGCAGTAGCTCTCTTCGGGATACATGCCGAGGGGCACAGCATCCCCGCAAGGAGGCATGTGCACAATCTCGAGCCGGTTCAGAGGAGTGATCCGCACGTGTTCGACGAACGACAGCGGCGAATAGGC
>JAPKYT010000137.1 GCA_026394155.1 bacterium
TGCGACGATACACCCTTGGGCATAGCCACTCTCCTTTGGCAAACACCACGCTGCCCAAAGATAACTCACCGCCAACAAAAAAGAAAGGGGCCGACCCGTACTTATGGGACAGCCCCCGCCTGAATCCACAGAAACCCCTCACATCACTTCGGAATCCACCGGAATTGGAAAGCGGACCAGATTTTAACGAATTGCTGCGATCCTGCAAGTCGGGTGAGTCGGCGGCGCGCGAGCGCTTGTTTCGGCATCTGCAGGTAAGATTGCGGTCCATCCTGAAATATCGTCTACGGGGATGGCCAGTCGAGGAGCTTGAAGACATTCTTCAGGATGCGATGCTGGTCGTCACGGAGAAGCTGGATCAGGTGGAATCGAACCCGCACTACTTTGCTTTGGATGTCTTGCGGAAGAAGATCGGCGGCAGTATCAGTCGCCACCGCCGCCGAGTCAACCTGTCCATTGATCCCACCGGGGGTGAGGAGGAACGGGACGACAACCGGGGGGCCGCCAGCCCGGCCATTCTGCCCAGCCACGAAATGGACTTGGCGGGGATGGAAAGTGCAGACGTCGCAGAGGCCATCCGTCGGGCCATCCACCACCTGTCGCCCTTGTGTCAAGCGTTGTTCACGGCTCTTCTCGAGAATCGCAGCGTGGCCGAGACCTGGGAACTGTTCAGCACGACCGAGACCGGCTTGCGACGATCCACCTTTGACAAACGCTTGTTTGACTGCCGCCGAAAGCTGCGGCGGCTTCTGGCAGGATCAATCTGAGTGATGACGATGAAAGTATCGAATTGCAAGAACCCGGAAATCGGAAAGCTGATCGCCCATTATGAGGCGGGACAGCTCGACGACGCGGATCGCAATCGCTTCGAAGAACATCTGCTGGAATGCGATTTCTGCGTCGAAGAAGTGGAGCGCATGTATCCCGTGGCGACGGCGCTTCTGGCCAACCGCGACCGGATCAGGGAAGGTCTGGCGCAGGATGGGATCACCTTTGATGCGCTCAAAGAGCGGCTTGCGCACGCAGCCCGCGGACAACAGAGGCGCGGGGTGCTCGCACCGATCCGCGAGCAAGTGCTGGGTCTGCGAGAGGCATTGAGGCGGCCTCCCGTGCTGTGGACCGCCTTGGGAACGGCCGCGGCCATGATCCTTCTGGTGGTGACCTTCCAGTTTGTCGTCCGACCGAATGAATCGCCGTCGGACAGCCGTTGTGTCCCCTTCCTCAGCTTTCAGGCCTTGCCCTATGAAGGCTCGCTGACTTTGCGCGGGGAAGGTGCGGTCGCCGGGAAAGAGGACTTTGACAAAGGGATGGAGGCCTACCTTCAAGCGGACTACCGGCGCGCGACGAAATACCTGAGGCAAGCCGTCAATCAGTCGTCCGGACAGGCGGAATGGTGGCTGTATCTGGGAGTGTGCTCCTACCTTCAGCGCGATGCCAAGCAGGCGATGAAGGCCCTCGGTCGTGCCGATGAACTGGCGCAGGGACGGGTCAAACTGCGGGCGCGCTGGTTCCTCGCTCAAACCTATCTGTTGAACGGAGACCGCGACCGGGCCGAACCGCTGCTCGAGTGGATCGTCGCGCAGAAGAGAGACTATTATCAGGATGCAACGGATCTCCTGAACCGTTTGCGCGAGTTGGGTTCCGCCGACGGGTCAAACGACCGGCCTGCGGTCGAATCTCCCGGCGGCGGGGATGTGTTCCTGGCCGGAACGACGATCACGGTTGCCTGGTACGATGGACAATCTGAGCTGGCCAAGCAGTATGAGATCTGGTTGTCCACGGACGGCGGAATCACCTTCCCGAAGCTGTTGGCGTCGGGGCTGCCCAATTCGGAAACTGAATGGGATTGGAACCGTGCCGAGGTGGTGCAGGTGTATGAAGTGAAGAAGAACGGGAAGAAGTGAGTTGCTCCAAGCGAGTTCTCGGTACAATGTACAGAATTCAGCAGCACAGTAACACGATTGGCAGAAAGTAGACCATGGACACCATCACATTTTCGACCGATCAAAAGACCGTTCAAGAGATTGTGGACCTTTATGATCACGGACGTCTTAATCTCGAACCGGGATTCCAACGCTCTTCTGTTTGGGGTGACACCGATCGCAAGCGACTCATCGACTCGATACTGAGAAACTATCCGCTGCCATCTGTTTTTCTGTATCGACGAACGGATGAATCTGGCGAGCTGAGGTATGATGTCGTCGACGGAAAGCAACGGATTGAGTCTATTCTGATGTTTATGGGGAAACTGCGAGGTCATCGGTTTCAGGTGAGGACGCAGTTGGATGATACTGACAGTCGCGAGTGGATCGACTGGCGCTATTTGATTCGAAAGCGTAAACAGTCCCTGATAATGGCCTATAAGCTGCAAGCAATAGAAGTCCACGGTGATTTGTCCACGATCATCAAACTCTTCGTTAGGATCAACTCAACAGGCAAAGCGCTGACCGGCGCGGAGAAGCGGCACGCGAACTACTACAAAAGTCCCTTTCTAAAATCTGCGGCAAAGCTCGCAAAACGCTATGAAAACTACTTGATCGCGCAAGGCATCTTGAATCACTCACAGATCTCTCGCATGAAACATGTAGAACTCTTCTGCGAATTGCTGTTGGCTGCTCATCTCGAGGAGGTTTCCAACAAGAAAACCGCGCTTGACAGAGTCATGGGATCAGATGGCCTCACTCCCGCGCAGCTTCGGAGGGCAGAGTCACAAACGACTACGGCAATTAACCGAATCAAGCGAATGTTTCCACGGATAAAGCAATTGCGGTTTCGACAGATCTCGGATTACTATAGCTTGGCTGTTCTAATTCAGAAATTTGAACGCGAAGGTTTGATCCTGACCAACAAGAGACGTAGCAATCTGGCCTGGGATATTCTATCAACGTTCTCGAATGGTGTGGACGAAGTCCGATTGAGGGTGAAAAGCGCGAAGGCGATCAAGCCGGGGCAGGAGACTTTTCGGGACTATTACATGGCGGTTCAATCCGCAACAGACGAGATCTCACAGCGGCGAAAGCGTGAACAAATTCTACGAAGTCTTCTGGAAAGCCTGTTCCAAAAGAAGGACAGCAAGCGTTCCTTCAGCCCGGAACAGCGCCGTATTCTTTGGAATTCATCTACTGAGAGAAAGTGCGAGGTATGTCACAAATTGCTGACTTGGGATGATTTTACAATCGACCACATCAATCCGCATAGCAAAGGAGGTCGAACCCGACTGGACAATGCTGGTTTGCTCTGCCGGCTGCACAATTCCACCAAGGGCAATCGAAAAGTTTCGAAAGAACGACGGAGGTGATATGCTCGCACCATCCCGCAATGCTCAAGAAACCCACCGCTATTGTCCAGAAGAATGACGACATCACCTGCGCCGCAAGCTCCGCATTGCCCTTGTGCAAAGGAATGACGACGGCAGCAAAGGCACCAGTGTTCGTGCGATGTCTTCTCACCCCGCAGAACAGCCGATCATGACACTCTGCATGGTGATTTTGTTGTGCCTTGTCATGGCAAGCACAGTTACTGCACAGCCGGCGGTGTACGCGACGGTGATTACCCACAACGAGGAACCGCCCGGTAATCCAAACTATGCACAGAATCCGGCAGTCTTCTGGCAGCATCGCGCCGGCTTGGTTCGCTTTGCGCAAATGCTTTATGATGAAGGCGTGACGTATCATTTCCAGTCCGACTGGAATTTCCTGCTCGCGGTTCAGTGGTACGACACAGGCACTGTGGAAACCAACCACAGAAATGTCGTTCGGTGGATTCGCGAGGATCTGGGGTTTGAGGTGGATCCCCACGCCCACGAGACCCAGTACAACTATGCGGATGTCGCGTTCTTGATTCAACAGGTTGGCGTGACACCATCCCACGTTGTCGGTGGCTACATTGCCTGGCCGCCCCAGAACTCCATTCTTGAGCATTTCTGGGTGCCGATCAGCGGCAACATTTACAACACGACTTGGCAGGCCGAGATTCTATGGGGCGGCGGCACGGGACTGCACCAGAATGAGGATACCTTGTGGACATCGGGAATATGGAAACCTGAGAACCGCTTTCTCATTCTGTGCCATGATGATGCCGCTCCGCTCCCGAATGTCGGTAAGTACGTCAGCACGTTCGACGGTCTGCAGGATCTCCTCGACAAAGCACAGGACAGCACTTTGCTTCCCGGCAGAATGTACACTCAGACGACAGTTCTACGGCAAACCAGCCTCGTCAGTGTTGCGTTTGTGGACAGCATTCGGCAACGAGTTCGGGGTCTCCAACCGTACGAGGACCTCGGTCTGCTGCATTGGACAACAATGCCGGAGATGCTCGAAACTTGGCAGGACGAGTTCTCGTCACACCCCTCGCGCTATTCATACTTGACCGGTGAATATGTGGTGTGCTCGCCCGAGGACTTGACGCTTCATTGCGACGACGGCAACGTAACGCTCGGCTGGAAGCTTGTCCCGGACGCCGTGTCGTATCGCATCTACGGGAGCATCACGGCCGATTTCACCGCGCAAATTCTACTTGGCACAGCCAACTCCAGTACGTTCAGCACATCGGCTGACAGCGTGACCAAGTTCTTTCGCGTTGCTGCCGAAGGCCCATGATGCAGAGGGCGTGTAGCGGCGCAAAGCGCACCCGAGACAACGCTGCACCTGCCCGTGCCGCCATCACCATCATGGCGAAGATAACAGCAGGCGATGCTGCAACCGAAGAACCCGACCGACACCTTGATCCAATGGTACAACATGTGCCATTTGTCTTGAAAGTGTACTATCATGATTTTCTCATTGACCAAACAGTGGCGTTGGCGGATCACATTTCCGATAATCAGTGCATTGCTGTTTGTTGTCGTGGCAACCGCAAGTGCCGAGCAACTGCGGGTGGTCACACAGAATGCCCTCAATTACAGCGGCCAGAGCGATCGTCTCCCCGCTTTCCGGACAATCATGCGGAACATCGGCCCTGACCTGGCTTGTATGCAGGATGGACTGAACCCTTGAGGCTGGACAGTTAGGGGGTGGATTTCGTACATTGTTGGCGGGCCGGAAAGGAGCTTTTCATGGCACGTCAGCGTCGGGTGTTTACCCCGGAGTTCAAGCTGCGGGTGGTTCAGGAAGTGCTGTC
>JAPKYT010000086.1 GCA_026394155.1 bacterium
AACGCACTATGTCCGAAGGCTCTCGAATGGCTCGACATACATTAAGACAGTAGTGCGTCCACGGGGGGAAACTCGTTTGATTCCGGCCGGGTTGCGCGATCCTTCCGAAGACGTCAGGACAAGCCTTAACCCGGCTCGGCGGTCAAATCAGAAAGTGGAAACAGCAGGCCGGGTCATTTCATCTTGAACTGTCCGAGCCTTTTTCCCCAGCGCAGAACCACCGCCACGGCCGCAATGAAAAGGGTGGCGATCATGAGGCCCGCCGGTGTGATTGCAATCAGGTCTCCGTACACGAAGGCCGACGCATAGTGCGCAATGAATCCGCCCGAGTAGCCCTCTCTTCCCGCCAGTTCTTGCAGGTAAACCTCAAGATCGGTGAGCGGACAAAGCCCGTGGGTTGCCATGAAAACGACGGTGAGCAACGCGCCGCCCAGATGAGCGTTCCGCCACCTCCGTCCGAACGGCAGGAAGGCTCCGGCGAAAATCCACACGATCCAGAGCGCGTGGATCACCACCGTCACCGTCGCGGCAAGAGTGTAGAACTGCGGACTCATCTCACACAGCAAGCTGTGTAACTACGAATGCGGACAGAAATGCGAAGGGCACGGCGCGCCGTGCCCTTGCGATTATTTTGCTTGTTCCTTGCGGTCTTTTTTGCCGCTCCAGTGGAAGAAAATCGAGCCCAATTTCTCGCCTTCTTCCCTGAACTTTTTCAGGTAGCGGCGAGCCCACGCATACTCGGTGGCCAGAATCGCCAGACCGCCGGCGATGACCAAAAGACCCGGCCCGGGCAAGACCAGCATAGCCGCTCCCAGAGCCAGCGCGCTGAAGCCGAGCAGGATGCGCATGGCGCGCCGCGCGCGCTCAAAGCGCGTGCGCGGTTTTCGGTAGCGAATAATCGGCAATATTCTCTCCGCTAACCGTGCAGCAGGCTACGGGCGATCACCAGCCGCTGAATCTGGTTCGTGCCCTCGTAAATCTGCGTGATCTTGGCGTCGCGCATGTACTTTTCCACGGGATAGTCACGCATGTAGCCGTAGCCGCCGAAAATCTGCACCGCGTCGGTGGTGACTTTCATGGCCACGTCCGAGGCCAGAAGCTTGCTCATGGCCGACACCTGACCCATGCCCTTGCAGTCCGCGTCCACGTTGCGGGCGGCCTGATAAAGCAGCGCCCGCGCGGCCTCGATCTGCGTGGCCATGTCCGCCAGCATGAATTGAATGGCCTGCAAACTGATGATGGGATGCCCGAACTGCACGCGCGTCTTGGCATAGTCCAGGGCCAGATCGAACGCGCCTTGCGCAATCCCGAGCGCCTGCGCCGCCACGCCCGGCCGCGATTTGTCGAGAGTCTTCATGGCCACCATGAAACCTTCGCCCTCGCGCCCCAACCGATTCTTCTCCGGCACGCGGCAGTCCTCGAAAATGATTTCGGAGGTGGACGAGGCGCGAATCCCCATCTTGTCCTCTTCCTTGCCGACCTTGAAACCGGGAAAACTCTTCTCCACGATGAAGGCCGAGGTGCCGCGCGTCCCGCGCTCCGGATCGCTGACGGCAATCACCGTAAAAACTTCGGCCACGCCGCCGTTGGTAATGAAAACTTTGGTGCCATTCAGAAGGTACTCATCCCCCTTTTTCACGGCCCGGGTTTTCATGGAACCGGCGTCGCTGCCGGCCGAGGGTTCGGTGAGGCAGAAGGCCGCCAACTTCTTGCCCGCGGCCAAATCGGGCAGATACTTTTTCCTTTGTTCGTCCGTTCCCGAGATGATAATGGGGAACATGCCGAGAGCCGAGGCCGCCACCGAAAGCGCGATGCCGCCGCAGGCCTTCGAGAGTTCCTCGGTGATGAGCGCCAGTTCCAGAACGCCCAGTCCCATGCCGCCGTACTCTTCGGGCACGACCGAGCTGAAGAGGCCCGCCTCGGCAAAAACCTTCACCAAGTCCCACGGGAAGGTGCCCTCCCGGTCGTACTTGGCCGCCACCGGCCGCACCTTCTCATCGGCAATCTGCCGCACCAAATCGCGCAAGGCGATCTGGTCTTCCGTAAGGAAATAGTCCATTTGCTGTCCTTTTAGGGGTGTTCTTGTCTTATCCTTGCGGGGAGAATGTAGGAATTGACGGGCGGAAAAGCAATAAGGGACATTATGGACTGCCTGCTCCGCTTTTCCTGATTATCCAGACAGATAGCCTCGCACAGAGGGCCTCTGGTCGAAAACAGGGGCCTATGTCATGGCCAAACCTTGCCATAGCAGTCTCCCCCCGTTCACGGGGGGACAAAAGGGGGGTTTCGGAAACGATGAACGATGAATGATGAACGCGGAAGTAAGCCCGCCGAGGCACGCGTCCCCGCGTGCCCGGAATCTCTCCGCCATTGCCGGTCAGGAGACCGACAACGGCGACCGTTTCCGCCGAGCCGGGTCACGGACCCCGCCACGGCGAGGAGTTCTCTCCCCCCGTTCACGGGGGGACAAAAGGGGGGCATGGGAAGGATGAAACCCGAATCCGCGCGATGCAAACACCGACAGGTGCGTCGAGACCGCAATCCCGCAACAACGCACCCGACCCACGTGGTCAACTAAGTACATTGTTCTATTGGAGTTTATGAACAATTCAATCGGTGGGACTTTTGACTTAGCCCATGTGTTTTCCGGTCCAGTTTTTGTTACCGTAACCGACCATGAGGTTCAGGTAGCTGGGCCGATTCAAGCCGAGAACCGTGTGAGATTCCCCCGCACGCAAATTCTATTGGTTCTGCTGTGCTGGCCGTTGGTCTTGTGGGCGCAGTCCAAGCCGGACTACGCGCCGGATGCCGTGCTCATCCGCTTCGACAAGAGCACGAATCTGGACGCGGCCAGGAAAACACTGAACGGCAGCGCATTCGAAGTCGAAGAAGCGCTCGTGCCGTCGCTGAACATCTTTCTTGTTCGCCTGCGGGATCAACTCCCCGTGTCGGAAGCCCTCAGCATGCTGAAAAAGTTTCCCGGAGTGCGTTGGGCGCAGGCCGATCACGATCTCAATCTGCGCTCAACCGTTCCTGATGACTATCAGTTTTCCACGCAGTGGGCGCTGGATCAGGCAAGCGGTGCTGACATAGACGCTACCTCGGCTTGGGACATTTCCACCGGCGGCAACGACATCGTGGTCGCGGTGGTGGACAACGGCTGTCTGCTCACCCAACTCGATCTCGAACCGAATCTTTGGGTGAATGCGGGCGAGATTCCGGCCAACGGCTTGGACGACGACGGCAACGGCTATGTGGACGACGTGAACGGCTGGGACGCCTATGCCAACGACGGCGGCATACCGCTTCCCGGTTCTCCTTTTCACGGCACGCACGTGGCGGGAATCATCGGTGCGCGCGGCAACAACGCGGCTCAGGTGAGCGGCGTGAACTGGCGCGTGAAACTGATGATCGTGGCCGGATCGGATACGCGCACCTCCATCGTCGCGCGCGCCTACAACTACGTTCTGACGCAGAAAAACCGCTGGCTGCAAGGCAATGGGGTTTCCGGCGCGAATGTAGTGGCCACCAATTCCAGCTTCGGCAAGGACGGCGCCAACTGCGCCGCCGACAGCTTTCCCATCTGGAACGACCTTTACAACGCCATGGGCGAAGCCGGCATTCTCTCCGTCTGTGCCACCGCCAACGTGGGCTGGGACGTGGACGTCGTGGGCGACGTCCCCACCGGCTGCGCCAGTCCCTACATCATCTCCGTGACCAACACCACCAGTCTCGACGCGCGCAACGCCAACGCCGCCTGGGGTGACACGACGATTGATCTGGGCGCGCCCGGCACGAACATTCGCAGCACCATCAATACCGGCACCGGACTCCTGACCGGAACTTCCATGGCCTCGCCGCACGTGGCGGGAGCGGTCGCGCTGATGCACGCGGCAGCCAGCAGTGACTTCTATCGCTACTATGTGGAGCAACCGGGCTTGGCGGCATTGGCTCTGAAGCGGATGATCCTCGATCAGGTGGATCAACTGCCGGGTTTCGATACGCTGACCGTGTCCGGCGGCCGGCTGAATCTCTTCGGGGCGGTTCAGGCCGCGCGGGATTTCGTGGCTCCCGCTCCTGTCAGTCCGTTTCTCTCGTTTGCCGGTTCGACGGTGGAGGATGCGGGTTCGGGCGACGGCGATGGAATGTTCGAGCCGGGCGAGACCGTGCGGCTCAACATCACGGTGGCCAACTACGGATCTGACGCCGTGAACGTAAGCGGCAGTCTTTTCACCGGTGATGCTTACGTCACCGTCAGCGACAACTACGGATCGTGGGGCGACATCCCGGCCGGTGGGCAGGCAGAGAACGGGGTGGACCGCTTTGAGGTGACCGCCGCCGCGGGCGCGCCTTTTGGTCACACCGTTTCTTTCACACTGATCTGTGCTGCGGAGGGGCCCGACACCAGCGTGCTTCACTTCAGCCTGCTGTTGGGCGAGAGCGTACTCTACTGGTCCGACAGCGTGGAGGCGGGCGAGAACGGCTGGACTCATGCGGCGGTGCTGCCGGGGTTTTTCGATCAGTGGCACATCTCCACCGAAACCTTCGCCTCGGCGGGACACGCCTGGGAATGCGGCGATACCGATGTCGGCACCTACGCGAACCGGCTCGATGCCGGTCTCGTCAGCCCGGCGCTGACCATCACGCCTTATTCGCATCTGTATTTCTCGCACTGGCTCGATTCCGAGACCAGCGGCGCGGATTCCGCCTATGACGGCGCCGCCGTGGAGATTTCCGTGGCCGACGGCCCGTTTCTGGAATTGACTCCGGTGGACGAGTACGGCCGGCATTTCAAGTACGTGCGCGGGACTGCTTCTTACACAGGTCCCCTGCCCGGCCGTGCTTGTTTCGCCGGGAGCAACACGTGGCTGCGCCGCAGCTTCGACCTCGCGGCCTATGCCGGTCAGTCGGTGCGCATCCGCTTCCGCTTCGGCAGCGACAGTGTGACCACCCGCGAGGGCTGGTACATTGACGATGTCGAACTTCGTGGAGAGCCTCCGCAGCGCCGCGCGGTTCCCGCAGTGGACGATCTGGTCATTGAACTGCAAGGCGAAGAAGACATCCGGCTGGGGTGGTCGCGTCCGGAATCGGGCATAGACTACTACGTGGTTTACCGCAACACCGATCCGCTCTTCGTGCCGACTGTCGGCGATTCCATCGGCTGGACTGCGGACACGATTTATGTGGACAGCGGCGCGGTTCTCCATGCGCCACGCTCGTTCTACTGCGTGAAAGCCGTCGCCCATTAGACAGCATGTTGCGCCGTTGTCGGTCTCCCGACCGGCAATGGCGCTATGGCGGGCATCAAAGAAAGACCCGGCCGCATTCGGCCGGGTCTTCTCTGTTTTCCCTCCGTTCACGGGGGGACAAAAGGGGGGTCTCGGACACGATGAACGATGAACGATGAAGCCCGAGCCCGCCGCGCCGGGACTAGCCAACACCCTCCGCGGTGTTGGTCGCAACCCGGCCGGAATCGGTTCTTGTCCGTCATTCTGGGCAGCGTGCGCTCTTCGGGCTTGCTTGCGTGCGTCCAAAATCTCTCGGAAACCGCCGGTCGGGTCACGGGCCCCGACACGGCGACAGGATGTCCTCCCATCACTCGCTGGCGGCGCGGACGTGATAGAACCGTCGTGTGGCGGCGGTGTCCACGGTGGTGACGGTGAAGAAGGTGTCGGTGGTGGTCTGCAACAGACTGAACGGCCCGCTGGGGGTTGTGGCCAGATACACGTTGTAAGCCGGCGCCCACAAATTGGGCCAGTGCAGCCGGACTTCCCCTTCTGTGCGCTGGATGACGACTTGCGGCGCAGCCAGCGCAAAACCTTGGGCACGAATGAGGCGGTTGCCGGGATAGGTGTTTTCGCTGGCGAGAGTGTCGTCCTCGCTGTACCACTGTGTCTCACAGACGTCGTAGTAGAACGAGCGATGAGCGTTAGGTGTGCCGGTGTCGCGGCCAAAGGCCTCATAGGCGGGAGGCAGATCATTGGCCACCGCTACGTAGAACTGACGATGGTGAACAAGCCACGGGCCGCCGGCGTCATCGCTGAAGAAGGCGTCATCGCTGAAGAAGGCGCGCGCCCAGTTGGTTCCTGTGGGCAAGCCGCCGATGACGTTGCCCACCGAGCCGGTGAGCACACTCTTCAACAGCGTGCCGGGTAGATCACCGGGCCCGTCAGCGGCAAAGACGGAAACCTTCACCGGGGAATGGGCCGTGTCGGGCCAGATGCGGGAGACGGCGAAGCGCGCGCCGCAAAGCACGAACGGCGTGTCCACCGGGCCGAACTGCACCGCCCAAGCCGAAGCCGCGCCGGCGTCGCCTTCGGACCAGTTGAACCATTCCGCGCTGCCGTCATCATAAGCCATCTCGTGGGCGCAGACTTCGGCCACGTCCAGCGTGTAGAACACCGCCGGAGCCCCAGCCGGAACGGTGGCGCTGAGGCCGCCGCCGTCACGGGCGGCAAGGTAGTATTGATATGATCCGGTTCCCATCCCGGCCAGCGAGGCCGCGTACTCGTTGGGATTGCCGGTGGGCGACAGCGACAGAGAATCGAAGTCCGTTGCGCCCGCCAAGCGGTAATACATCTTCACCGAAACGACCGAACGGTAGGCATCGTCGGTGGCGCTGGCGGTGACGGTTCCCGTGCCCACGGCGAAGTCCCCCAAGGGATCATGGCTCAGAACCGGCGGCAGGTTGGGATCGAAAATGGTGAAGTTGGCGTCGGACAGGTCGGTCACGGTCGGAAAGCTGACACTGCTGATGCGCACGCGCGCGACGGCGGTGAGTGTGGCCGGGCCGGTGACGCTCCAGCTCCAGGAGCCGGTATTGGGGGCCCCGGAGGTCAGCGTTTCCCAGCTCCCGCCCGGATAATAGCGGTCGAGCTCAATTTTCAGGTTGCCGGTGAGCCACAGGGAGTTCCAGGTAATCTGCCGTGTCGTGCCCACGATCAGCGTGTCGCCGCCGTTGGGAGAGACCACGGTCAGGCTGCGTTGGGCAATGGCGAAGTTGGCGTCGGAACTGTCGCCCAGAAACGAATGCAGCGCGCCGCGAACGCGCACCCGCGCGCTGCTGGCAAGCGGCGTGTTCACCGTCCACGGATGGGCGCCGTCATTGGCGGTGCCGGTGGTGATGGACTCCCAGCCGCCGGAAGGATAGGTGCGGTTGAGTTCGATGGACACGTTCTCCGAGAAGTTGGCTGTGTTCCAGCGGATCGTGTCCACGTCACCCACCAGGCGGGTCTCGCCACCGTTCGGCAACGTCACTATCCAATTGGCTGCCGGCTTGATCCCCCTGACGGCGAATTCATTCAGATAACTGCATCCGGTCCACGGACAGTTGAGGGCATCCACCGTGTACCAACTGTTTGAAGAGCCGTTCCAGCCATAGTTCATGTGCACCTCGTCACCGCTCGAAATCCGCCAGCCGTCGCAGACAATCGCATGGGCGGCTGACGTGCCGGCAATGTAGTACCACATCGGACGGTAAGCGTTGAGTTCGGCCTGCAGCATGGCAAACCACAACGGCTCGGTGCCGTAATTGTCCCGGTGCTGCTCATTCATGCCCGAGGCATAGAGGAAATGGCTCTGGAACTCCGAGTATTGCAGCCAGGCGCCCGAACCGCAGTGTCCGTAGTCCATGTTGTCGGAAACGCCGACCTCGTAGCACAGTTCCGCCACCGCATCCTTTTGAGCCGCGGTCTCGCCGCCGGTGTAGTGAATCAGAATATTGGCCCAGTCGTAGCTGTCGCTATAGGTTGCGCTCAGCACTTGGCTGGATGTCGTGCCGCCACAGGACTGATCGCCGTTCCACGTGTACGAATGAGTCCCCGAACCGTTCACCGGATAGCGCCAATAGGCGATGATCTGAGCGTGTGCGATGGCCGTGCATCCCGCGTAGCAAATGCCGCCGTCGCCCGTGGGGCAGAAGTTGTTGTAGGGTGTGCCCTGATCCCAAACCGCGGTGAGCAGGGGATTGATCTCATCTATCGTATAGCGGCCGCCGCGCCCTTCCGGGACCCGGTTGCGATTCTCGGTCTCCAACTCCCGCACAAACGTCTGATAGGCAGCGGTGTAGCTTTCCCACAGACGGCGGTTGCGTTCGATCTCGGTCTGCAACGGCGCCCATTCCGCGGGAGGCGGGCTCATGCTCAAGTAGGTGCGAACCAAATCCTCTTTATAGCTCAGCACCTCTTTCAACAAACCGGCCCACCCCTCGTCCTCAGCGATATTCAGGTCTGAAGTGGTGGAGTAGGCGGTAATAGGCGGCAGTTCCCGGCAGGTCGGTATCGCCAGGTAGCCGCCGCCCTTGGCCGCAAAGCAGTAGCCGACGGACTCGCCCTTGTAGATCAGATATTGGGCGTCGGCAGACTTGAAATCGCTGGCATCGTTCCATCCCCATTTCATTTCCTGACCCAGATGCAGCCAGTTGTTGGCCACGGCGGCGGCTTCGTCGGGTCTCACCGGCACGACTTGCGCCGAACTGGAGGCTGCCATCACGACTGAACTCAAGAGAACGCTGAGCCGGAAAACAAAGAATCTGCAACGGGTCATCCTAATTTTTCTCCTGCGTCTTTCGCCGCATGTTTGCAAGGTTCATACACGCTGGCCGGATGGTGCCGCCCAATATACACTACGCCACTTGCGAAAGCAACCGGCCAAGCCCTCGACCGCAAAAGAGTTCACAGTTCCGGCGGACAAATGCGGTCAGTCTGCGGGCCCGGGTGAAAGCGGCTGTTTCTCGGCCATCGGGAAGCCCTTTTCAACGACGGGCTTAAAGGCACCGAAACTGCTCGCAAGTGCCTGCAAACCAGACCGCGTAGCGGCCATTTGCGGCTGCCGTCCTGTGTGAGCCTGCCATAGAAAGGGCGAGGGCACGGGTCTTGCAGTCTGGCATAGGAAACGATTCCCATCAGGGCCACAGGGAGGTTAAGCTTTGGAACAACAACGAATGGATCCGGAGCGCATCCGGACCTTGCGCCAACGACTGCAATTGACCCAGGAAGACTTTGCCCACTTAATCGGGGTCACCTTTTCTACCGTAAATCGTTGGGAAAACGGCAAGTCCACTCCGAATCGCATCGCCCACCGGCTGCTTGCGGGCCTCGAGAGAAAGCAAAGGGGCCAGGTCCAACAGCTTTAGCGAGGTTTTTGTATGACCACGACCATAACCCCGCGTCGCAGCACGGTCGGGCAGGGAAGCCGCGAACTGCAGTTCGTGTCCTTCGCCTTGGGTGAACAGAGCTACGGAGTAGAGGTCGCCGACGTCCACGGCATCTACCACGGCCTGCCCATCATTCCCAACCCGGACACGCCGCCTTTTCTGGAAGGTGAAGTTCAGCTTGCCGGAAGGCGCGTCCCGGTCATCAATCTGCGACGTTTCGCGGGCATGGCGGACATTCCCAACCGCGCGTTGCCGCGGTGGATCGTGATGGTCAATAACCCGGCCGGGCCGGTGGGGCTGCTCGTGGACCGGGTGATCGAGGTTCTCAAACTTCGCGCTTCCACCCTGAAACCCCCAGCCGACACCGCAACCTCGCCGGTGAGCGATTACATCGTGGCCGTCGCCAATCACGAGGGGGGAACGATGTATCTGCCGGATATTACTCGCCTCCTGCATGATGCCGTCCCATAGATTCGACACTCATTCGTCAGACCCTGAACCCGCCGCTTCGCTGCCGGCGGACGTCTTGATTTCCAGCGATCCGCAGCGGCTCGAGGAAGTCAAACGACAAATCCTTGCGGTCGGCGATCTCCCCACGCTGCCGACGATCGCCCTGCAGGTGAGTCGTCTGGCCTCCAATCCGTTTTCGGGCATGTCGGAAATCGTGCGCATCATCCGTAACGATCCGCCGCTGACCACGAAAATTCTGCGCGTCGCCAACAGCGCCTTCTACGGAATGCCCCGGCGCATCGAATCGCTCAACATGGCGCTGGTCGTTCTCGGCATGCGCGAACTCAACAATCTGGTGACCTGCATCACCGTTTTGCGTACCTTTCCACCCGCCGCCGGGGGGCACGCGTTCGACCGGCGGCAGTTCTGGGAGCATTCGGCGGGATGTGGCGAGATCGCGCGGGTGATTGCCACCCGGCTCCATTTGCGCCTGCACGGCATCGAGTTCACCGCCGGCCTGCTGCACGACGTGGGCAAAATCGTCTTCGAACAACACCTGCACGCCCCGTTCGTAGCGGCCGTCAGCCTGATGAACGGCGAGGGGCTGACCTCGGTGGAGGCCGAGCGGCGCACTCTGGGAGTGGATCACGCGGAGATCGGGTCGTGGCTGGCTGAGCAATGGTCTCTGCCGCCGTCCATCGTGGAGGCGATCCGCTATCACCATCAGCCGGCTCTGGCCCCGGAGCACAGCGCTCTGACGGCGGTGGTGAGACTGGCCGATCTGTTTACCATGCTGCTTCTGCAGCCCGCGCGCCGCGTGACGCTCAGCGAGAAATTGGTGTGTGACCCCGCTTGGGACATTCTCTCGCGCCAGAATCCGGACATCATCAGCCTCGATGTGGTGCGCTTTGCTGAGGAGTTGGAAGAGAACATGGAGCGCGCCCGGGAGTTTATTCGCTCCGCCGCTGAGTGAGATTTCTTCATGTGTGCGGACTCGATTCCCCGCTTGAGTGTCCTGATTGTGGATGACTCGCCGTTTGTGCGGCGAGTCATTCGTTTGCTCCTCGAAGAGTCCGGCCGCTTCGAAGTGGTCGGCGAGGCGGCCGACGGATGGGAGGGGCTGCATCTAACTCGGACTCTGAAGCCCGACGTTATCACTCTGGACTGGCACATGCCGCTCCTTGACGGACGGGAGATGCTGAAACGGCTGCGCCGCGAGTCGGATGTGCCGGTGGTGATGGTGTCGGCAGTGCCGGCCGGAGTGGACGTTCACCGCGAGGACCCGGCTCTCGTAAGCATGGATGTTGTGGTCAAGGAATTCTCCGATAATCCGCTTGATTTAAGTGTATTTGCCAAGGAACTTACGACGAAACTTGTCAGTAGTTGGGAAACAGCACAACAAAGAAAGGGCATTTCTCCGTTCTCGCCACTGTATAAATAGTTCTATGGTTTTTATATTATGTTGGATGGTAAAGAGTGCCGGTGACGATCTCCGGCGCTCTTTGTGTTTAGGCGTGGATTCTTCGGGATTCGGCGAAAATTGCTCACGCAAGCAACTCTTCCGAGGCGGGCAGAGCCCGCCGCAAGTAGCGAGGTAAACGCACCATGCCCGAAGGCTCTCGAATTACTCGACATACATTAAGACAGTAGTGCCGTGGACGGGGGGACAAAGGGGGGGTGGTTCATGAGCGCGTCGTCAGTCGTTCTACGGCGCGGGCGGACCCATCGGATCCGCCCGCCTTCAAGCCACACGTTGATACCTTGTCTTTAATGCAGCACTCCCGCCGCCATCAGCCCGGCCAGGAGCACGCCCATGATGCTCTCGCCGGCGATGCACCCGGACGCAATGGGAACGGTGTACATCTCGTTCCACTTGACCGCCTTCTTCTCCAGAACCCAAACGATCACCGAGCCGACGAACATGGCGAAGCTCGTGTAAGCGGGAATGGTGAAGGCAATGCCCAGAGCCGCCGGAGACGGTGTGTAGGGCTTGAGCTTGGGGAACACCTTGTCCACCACCACGATGATGGTGCCGAAGATGAAGGCGATGATCATGGCCACTACCGCGCTGGGCGGAAGAGTGCTCAAGCCTTGCGACAGCACCTTGGCCACACCCATCCACACCAGGGCCGACGGCGCGGGGAATTGCGCTCCGCCCAGTGCGTTCGCATCGGGAACGAGAATGAAATAAGCCGGCACCGCCAGAAACGCGCCCGCCAACACGCCGAAAAGCTGCGCGATGAACTGCTTGCGCGGATGCGCGCCCACCATATGGCCGACCTTCAGATTGGAGATCGTGTCCGCACAACTGGCCGATGCACCGGCGGTGACACCGGCGGTCATCAGGTTGGCGGGCACGTCCCCGGGAGCGATAACGCCGTAGGTCAACTGCGTGACCTTGCCCATCGGGCCGATGGGATTGATGCCGATCTCCGCCGCCGCGCGCGTGGCCACGGCGGCCAGAAAGAACGTCAACACGACCGCGATCAGGCCCATGTACCAGTGGATGGAGAACATCCACATCAAGACCAGCGTGGCAATCAGACCGAAGACCACGAACCCGGCGATAAACCAGGTCATCGGAATCTCGATGTGATCCAGCACTCCGGCTGCCGCCTTGTTCTTGCGGTTGCCGAAGCTGCGGAAAATGCTGCCGAAGGTGCGGCCCAGAGTCCGCCACTGAAAGGCGAGAGCGAGCAGGCCGCCTACCACCAGAATGGTTGCGCCGGGCCAGAGCGACCAGGCGCTGATGTTTCGGAAACCGCCGACCACCTGTGCTCGCGACGCGCCCGGCTTAAAGCCCATGGCGGCCACGATCTTCTCGGGCTGATTCTCGGCGACCGTGAGAACCGCTTCCCACGTGTTGTTCTTGCCCGCCTCAACGAAGAGCACGCGTCCGCCAACGGCCTTGTCCGTGGTATCGCGGACTCCGATCACACCGAAAAACGGATTGTGCGAGCCATCTAACAGGATCGGCGCATTGAAATCGCGGATCAAATGCTCCGTACTGCCGTAGACCACCGGCTGCGTCCACGTGTAGCATAGCGTGTCCACGCGGCTGCCGTGCCGCAATTCGGGCGCATTGGTGGCTTGTTCCAGAACCACCGTGAATATCGTGCCGGATTCGACCGCCAGCGGCATTTGCGCCACGCCGGCGGCGCGCACCTGCGGTGCGGGATGCTTGATGATCTTGGCGTGGATGAGGTTCGGCGCCAACACCGCGTAATTAAGCACGAAGCCCAACAGCATCGAGAGGCCTACCTTGATCCCGAACAGTGCGCCGATGCCGATGAAGATCAGGCTGGGCTCCATCGAGAGCGTCAGCTTGCCCAGTCCGATGCGGCCGATGGAGAGCGGCAAGTTCACCAAGCCGGGAATCAATTTGAAGCCGTCACGAAAACCGGCAATGAGGATGCCCAGACCGCCCGCCATTCCCAATGCCTTGGCCTTCTTCATGGCCTCGCCGCCGTGGGAATACATGGCCTTGAGCGTTTCGCCGGTAGGGATGACCGCCGGGAACCGCAGCTTGTCCACCTGAATCATCTGCCGCTTGAAGGGAATGGCCATAAACAAACCGAGGTACAGAATCACTCCGATCAGCAGCGTGAGCTGCCACCAGATGAATTCGTATCCGGTCAGCATGGTCAGCGCGGGCACAGCCGACACCAGACCGGCCGACGAAATCCAGCTTGCCGCCACGGCCACCGTCATCATGATGGTGTTTTCCATCATGCCGAAGTCGCGGCGCACAAGTCCGACGCCGCGCAGGGCCTTGAATACCGCGAAAATCACAATCACGGCCGCGATGTCCACTCCCAAACCCCAGCCGGATTTCAGGCCGACGTAGAGATTGGAGAGCGACATCAATCCACCGAACAGCATACCCGCGATGATCGCACGGACGGTCAATTGCGGCTCACTGTCTCCCCGGAAGACAGTCTCCAACCATTCGCGATCCCGTTCTTCCACGGTTTTCAGATCATTTTGCGCATCATCGGCCATAGCAGGGCCTCATGGTTGAAGAAAAACTTGAAGCGGGGAATTTGAAACTCGAAAGAAGAGACGAACGGCTCAGACGAAACCGAATTTCGAACGAAGAAGAGGAACGATTGCCGCCGCACAAGGATCAATCGGAACCTGCAACCGCGGGCGGAGTCAGATTTGATGCTGTAGCGCGCGTATTGCTTTCTATTGCGACAAGGCACTGCATTGTTTGGCCAAGTGCGACAATAATGATGCCGTACAAAGCACCACCAAAAATAATCAACAAGCCGATCAAAATTCCTGCCCCCCCTAACTCGCCGGAAGCCATCGCGCCAATACCAAAGAAGATAGACAATACTGCGACAACCCATCCGAGGCCTGCCATGAATCTGCCGAGGCCATAGAGGGTCTGAAAGCGACTTCCGTGTCCCGATGGGATTTCATTGACGTTCGTACCCAACGACCGTTTTCTAACAAACATGACAATCAGGAGTACCACTCCAACAACAAGTAGAAGAGGTAGGAGCGCTGCAAACGCGTTTGGTTGACGCGGACCGACCTGAAGGAGAGACGCATAATGAGAGAACATTGATGTATCCTCGCTTGGAAGAAGGTGATTCCTAATAGGAGAGCAGGGAGGACCTTGTGCCCCGCTTCGGACTCATGTTAGTTCGCCGTGAACACCACCACGTTCACCGGACGTGTGTCCGCGTCGAGCATCCACGCGCGGAAGCCTTTCCAGCCGGAGGGAGCGATCCACTCGCGCGCCAGTTTCAGCGTGCGCTCGAAGATCAGGCGGCTCTCGCGAATTTCGCAGCGCGTCACGCCTTGGCTCCAGTCCCACGTGGGCGATGCAGAGGCGGGCTGACGCTCCATTCGCCAGCCTGCCGGAAGCGGAGCCTCCACGTGCAGCGTGATCTCGCCGGGCAGGGGAATCCACTGCGCGAATTCGCGCTCCGTCAGGTTCAGCGGCGCGCCGCCCGCGTAGGCTTTGAAATCGAGAAGAGTTAGAGGCAGAATGCGGCGGCCGTCCGCCGTGTCCAGCGCCGAGGCGTGGAACGTGAACTCGACCACTGCGTTGGCCGAGATGCGCGCGGGTTCCAGTGTCTTGACCGTCGCCTCGTCAATCGTCAAGCCGGCTACATGCACGATCTCGGCCACATACTTCGCCGGGTCCGTCGGCCGCATCTTCTCGTAGATTCCCCACTCACCGGAGGAGCTGAACGTTCCATGTCCGCGCAGCGTATCGGCGGTCAAGTCGTCCAGCGCGATCGTCAGGTTCACGTAGGGAGACCGGGCGCGGCAGCGGAACTCCTCGGGCTGCACCGCGTCGGGATCCAAATCCAAAATGGTGGTGCCGAGCAATTGGGCCTGCGTGAACTCCGCGCGCGGTTCCAGCGGATCGCAGTAGAAGCGCAAGCCGTCCAGCTTCACGCTCAGAAGCGCGCCGTGAAATGCGTGAAGCGAGGGCACCGGCGCGTCGGGCAGGAACCAGGCCGCGACCTGCGCGTTCACACCGGTTGTGCCAGCCAGTTTGGAGACCAGTGCGGCCAATTCCAGCGAATTGCCATAGCCGCTCTCCAGCACCTGTGGCATCGGCCGAAGCGTCAGGCCAAAATCGGGATGCTCAAACTCGAGGCGATTGAACCTGTCGCGCACCCACGTCTTGATCGTGTCCAGCCGCGCTTCATCCGACGTGGCTTTAAGAAGTCCGTCGCGAAGCGAAGAGGGTACGGAAATGTCGCCGGCCAGCGCCGTTTCCAGTCGTGAACGCAACTCGTTTGTGACCTGCGGCCAGTCCGCCGCGCTCGAAAAAACCACGTTCGGCAGCAACAGCCGATGATCCTGCAAGTCCTCCGCAAGGTATCCCGGCTGCTCGGTCATCTTCCACGTGTAGGTTCCATTGCTGATGGCGGGATCGGGAGCGCCACGGTCACAGCGGTAGTTCAGCACCGCGCCGGGTGGAACGGTGACGACCAGTTCGCGCGAGATCACCGGATATTCTTCGCGGAAATAGACGCGCCCCTCGATCCACGGCCACAGCGGTTTGGCAGTCGTGAGGCGATAATGCAATTCGGAAACACAACCGTTTTCCAGACCTAACAGCGTAATAACCATCTGCCGGAAATCCGCATAGTCGAGAGCTTTGTCCAAACCTTCCGGTACAATGGCGTTGAATGCGTTGTGCGGCGTGGAATCAATCCTGCGGCCGTCGCGCGTGTACGTGCGGGCGGTCAGAATGTCGAGCGTTTGCCGGCCTTCCACGTAGGCCACGTGCGGATCGCCGTAGTTGTCGCGGGCGGCCTCGTCGGGAATCCAGCGGAAGGAGTGCCACTCGTAGATTTGTGAGCCGTCGGCGTCAAGCGCATGACTCTCGCGCGCCCACAGAAGAATGCTCGAAGCGCGCGGGTATTTCTGCAGCGCGCTCAACTTGGTTTGGACGTAATCCGGCAGGCCGTTGAATTCGGCGAAGGCGAAAGAGGCGCAAACGAGCAGCGCCAGCATTCGAAGAAGAGTTCTCATCGCGCACCTCCCTTCTCGAACACCACCGCCAGATCATCCGTTTTCTTGAGCGCCGAAAACACCTTCCAGACTTCAGAATAGTCCTTGACGGCGACCCAGCGGTCGCGCATCCTCCACACCTGATTCAGCTCCACCGTGGAGCCGCTCTTCTTCCACGTGCTTTTCAGATGTGAGAGGTCTCCGCCCACGTCGCGGTCGTCGCTCAGCTTGCGCACGCTGAATCCGGGCGGAAGCTGCACCGTCTCGCGCAGCGTGATCTGCCGCGGATTGTACGTGAACACCGGCTGTGTGCGCTCTTCGGCCAGACCCGTGGGCAGATTGTGCTGCGGCCCGCCCGCCCACAGGAACTTCGACGAAAACGGCACGTAGTCCATGCGCTTGCCGGCGATGCGCGCGTAGCCCGGAACCCGGAAGTCAATGGTCACGGTAAAAGGATGATAGAAATCCCAGCAGTCGCCATAAGTCACCTTTACTAACTCAGCCGCGGGATCGGCCGTGCTCAAGCGTTTGCGCACGACTTGTTCCCAGCGGTCTTGGCCGTTGTCGCTGAACTCGCGCCGCACGCGGGCGTCGCCGTAGGATTTGCCTTCCAGAACCACCGTGCCGCTCAAGTTGCCCTGTTCATCCAGCCGCGAGCGCATGGTGAGCGAGAAGTCATTCTCTTCGGCGGTGAACTTCGGGATATGACTGAGATCCTCGCCCTGAGGCGAGCCGATCACGATGTTCTGCTCGGACTCGGCGTGACTCCAGAGCTTCAAGTTGAACGGCGACCAAGTGGGATCGAGCATGACAAACGATCCGTCGGGCCGGCGCACCGCCACCACGCAATGATTGAACTGGTCGGCGGGGATGCGTTCCACCCGCGCTCCGGCCATGGTCATTACCGGGTAGGTGGTGAATCCCGCCGCGCGCAGCATAGTCACCAGCATGCCCGCGATGTCTTTGCACACTCCCGCGCGGTCGTTGAAGGTCATGGCGCCGGGATGAAGTGTGTAGCCTTCACCCTCGCCCATGCTGATGCCGCTGTAGCGGATGCCCTGCGCCACCCAGTGCAGCAGAGCGTAGAACTTGCAACTGTCGGTGCGGCACCCCGCGGTGAGGCGATCCACTTCGCGCTGGATGTCCTCATTCCACGAGAACACTTGCGCCGTTTCGTTCACGTTGTAGAACCAGCGCGATTTCTCGGCCCAGCTCTTGACGTTGGTGAAGACCACCTTGGGCACGAAGTCCGCCGGTCCCGGCGAGCGCTGCTCTGCCTCGTAGGCCGGAACGTTCTCCTTCCAGAAATGATAGACGAACTTGCCGTCTTGGAAGAGGGTCGCCGCCATGACCTCGCCGTTGTAGGTTTCGAACTGCGCGGGCATGGTGGAGGGCATGACAACGGTGTACGACTTCAGCTTGATGGGCGGCGTGGGCTGCTCGAGGATGCTGCTGCCGAACATGATGACGTCGTAGTAGGTGCCGCGCATGGGAGGAATGTAGCGCTCTTCCTCGCCGTCCGAGGCCAAATAGGCGATGGCGAAACCGGTGAGCGTGTGCTCGACTTCCAGCGCGTCTCCCACCTCGAGCGGCGGTACGGCCAGCACTTTCATGCGCGCGCCCCAATAGATCATGTGAGCCGGCTGCGGAAGATCCCGAAGTTTGCCGAGATCGAGGTCTTCGATGGCGCCGCTCTGACGGTGCACGCGCACGCGCGAGACGCTGACCTTGTTGGAGGCCGGATCGTAATCAAAGCGCGCGGCCCGCAGCTCGGCGATGCCCTTGGGTGTGAGCACCTTGGTGAGCGTGTGCATGCGCTTGTGCGAAAGGCCGGTGGTGTCCACGTCCACCCACGTGGAGTCGAACACGAGCACGGTGTTGTGCCCTTCATAGTCTTGCGCGCTGCCCGCGGCGGTGATGAGGCTTACAAACGGACTTTGCGCGGCAGGCGAAACAGGTTGTGCGAGCAGTGCGGATGTGACTCCGCAGAGCAGGGCGAGCAGAATGATCGGTTTGTGCATGAAACTGAGCTGGAGGGAAAATGAAATGGAGATTTCTGTGTGGAGTGACCGACAGGGGGGAGCCGGACACGTAAAGGTAGCAATATTAAAGCTGGAAGGCAAACAAATCCGTCGCGCAACAAACCTGCGATCCACTCGCTTTAATCGCTATAATACAATATTTTGCATGGCACCTGCGGTCATCGGCATGGGGGCGAAAGCAGTGCTGCGGATTTGCCTCGCTTCTTGCACCACGTCCTGTGAATGGGAACCGGGTGAAAGAAGAAAGCGTTCTGAAAGCACCGGCAACGGCGAAGAATCGAACATGAACTCTAAGAGAAGGCGGATGAGCGATTACGTTTGGATCCTCGTGCTGGTCGGATGGTTCGTGCTGATGAAGTTTGTGCTGCCGCGCTTCGGCGTGTCCACTTGAATGACCTCTGCCTGCGCTCTCGAGGATCGAGACAAGACCGCGCGCGTCGAGAAGCAAGTTGAGGCTGGCGACAGGGAGATTGCACCCAAGGGCCGATAGCTTGCGTCAACTAACCGGTTCCGAAAAGAGCATGCCCTGCACCGATGTGCAGGGTTTTTCTTGAAGCTATTTTGGAATGAGCCCTCTCACGATCTCATCCAGCCGACCCCCCTTTTGTCCCCCCGTGAACGGAGGGAGACTATATTTTCCCCTCCACTTTAGTGGGGGGGGGGATAGGGGGGGTCTCTGGTCATTCTGAGATGGCTCCTTGTGCTCAGGCTGTCGTTGCGGCATGTGCGCTCAAAGATCAACAAAATCAACCCCGCTTCAAGGCCCAAGCGGCTTCATCGTGCACCGACAAATCCGAATCATGAGCCGCCATTTCCTCCAAGAGCATGCGCGCCTTCCCGCCCGGTGTTTGCCCGAGAGCCCACGCCGCGTGCAGACGCACCAGAGAACTGGACGACCGAGCCAACCGCGAAAGAGACTCCGTTGCGGCTTCGTTCAGCCAATTTCCCAAAGCAACAGCCACGTTTCGCAGAAAGCATGCGTAGCCCGGCCGCAGGACCGCCGATCCACCGAAACGAGTGCGAAACTCTTCCTCCATCATTCCCGCCAGCTCAGAAAGCGGCGGGGCTTTTCGCCCTATGTCTCCGTGATAAGCCGGTTCGCGGGTCACGGTAGCGAAGCGATCATTCCACGGGCAGCAGTCCTGACAATCATCGCAGCCGAAAACGTGATTGCCCATAAGACTGCGCAGCTCGCGCGGAATGATTCCCTGGTATTCGATGGTGAGATAGGAGATGCAAAGCCGGGCATCGAGTACATGAGGCGAGATCAGCGCGCCGGTGGGACAGGCGGCAAGACAGCGCGTGCACGAGCCGCACGACGGCATGCGAATCGCCGGGCTCGGAGGCAACTCCGCCGTGGTGAGAATCTCTCCCAAAAAGAGTAGTGAACCCATGCGCGGCGCGATGAGCAACGTGTTCTTGCCCACAAACCCCAGCCCTGCCTGTTCGGCAAAGTCCCGTTCGAGAACCGGCCCGGTGTCCACATAGTATACGCTTGCCCTACCGGGGAAGAGTCTCGTGATCGCCTCCGCCAGTTGTTTCAGCTTCGCGAGGAGAACCCGGTGGTAGTCCTCGCCCCACGCATAGGCCGCGATTACTCCCCGTGAGGGATCAGCGCGCAAGGCCGGTGGCAAGTTTTCGGTGAAATACGACTGGCCCGCCATGATGATCGTGCGCGCGCCCGGCAGCACCTTTTGCGGATCAACCCGTCGCTCGACGCTGCGGTTTAGATAGGTCATGGTTCCGGCCCGGCCCTCCGCCAGCCACCGCCGGAAAAACTCCGCGCGGGGCGGGGGAGAGGCGGGCGCGAAGCCGACCCGGTCCAGACCAAGCTCGACGGCCTGCTGAATAACGGCTTGGGCCGCATCTTGTGAAGAAAGCGGCTTCATGGGACTTGAATTATTGCTCTTTTCGTCGTAACATTACACATTGCTTTGCAGCCGCCTTGAACAGGATATCTGCTTGCAGACCATGCCTTCCGTTACCTCCCCATCTTCGCTTCCCTCCCATTTGCGTTACTATGACCTCATCGCGGGTCTGTTCGTGGCCGTTCTGCTCATTTCGAACATCACGGCCACCAAGCTCGTGGAACTCTTCGGCTTTCCTTTCGACGGCGGCACGCTGCTCTTCCCGCTGAGCTACATTTTCGGAGACATTCTCACCGAAGTTTATGGCTACACCCGCTCGCGGCGCATCATCTGGTTAGGGTTTTTCTGCAATGCACTGGCCGTTATCACGTTTACCGTAGTCGCCGCGCTCCCTCCCGCACGGGTTTGGCCCCATCAAGACGCTTTCGCGGCCATTCTGGGCGCGGTGCCGCGCATCGTGCTGGCCAGTTTCATCGCCTATCTGGCGGGCGAGTTCTCGAATTCGTTTGTGCTCGCGAAAATGAAAATCTTCACCCGCGGCCGCTTTCTGTGGGCGCGCACCATCGGCTCGACTTTGGTGGGTGAAGGCGTGGACACGCTGATCTTCTGCACGATTGCCTTCGGCGGCACGATTCCGGCCCGCGACCTGATGCTGATGATCGTGTTCAACTACGTTTTCAAGTGCGGTACCGAAGCCGTGTTCACTCCCGTCACCTACGCGGTGGTGGGATTTCTCAAGCGCAACGAGAAGGTGGACGTGTACGACGTCGGCACGCGCTTCAACCCGTTTCTGTTCTTCAAAACCCCCGAACGCAGCCCCGAAGCATAGCCATGCAGATTCCGCGAGTAGCTCTAATGTACGAATCCTGCCGCCGTTTGGCAAGGGCATGAGCGCACCGCCTTCCATGACTTTCTGGGATCACCTCGACGAACTCCGCCGCCGCCTGCTGCGCTCGGCGGTGGGAGTCGTTCTCGGTGCGGTGGCGGGTTTCCTCCTCTCGCGCCGCGCGCAGGAGTTTCTCGTCGGGCCGTTCACCGACCGTGTTCCGGGTTCGCTGGCGCTCTTGGCTCCGGCCGACGGATTTGTGATTCAGATCAAGATCGCCATTCTGCTCGGGCTCGTCATGGCTTCGCCCTACGTGTTTTTCGAGCTCTACGGCTTCATCGGCCCGGGCCTGAAGCGCACAGAGAAACGCTGGCTTTGGCCCATGGTGATCATCGGTACCGTTCTTTTCTGGGGCGGGGTGGTGTTCGCATGGCTGATTCTGCCCACCGCGCTCGAGTTTTTCGGCTCGTTTGCGCAGGGCGGCGTGCAGAATTTCTGGTCGCTGAAGAACTACATCAATCTCGTCATCTTTCTCCTCCTCGCTTTCGGCCTGATCTTCCAACTTCCGCTCATCATCGGCATTCTCATCGCCACCGGCCTTGTGCCGTCGAGTTTCTTCCGCCGCCATCGCCGCTATGCCATTGTGGTCATCTTTATTCTGGCTGCCGTCGCTACTCCCACCACCGATTGGCTCACCATGACCCTCATGGCCGTGCCCTTGGTGATCCTCTACGAGCTGTCCATCTGGGTCGGCGTGGTCATTGAGCGACGGAGAAAGAAAGCCTAAGGTTCGGTCGAAGCACTGAGCAGCGCGGCCCGTGTGATTTCACACGGGCCGCTTTCACGAGGGGCGGTGCGCCGGGAGGGCACTCCGGCGCACCGTGGGCAAGGGGACCACTCGGGCAAGAGCGGTCCCGGGCTCATTTGATCAGATGCAGCTTCCGCACCGCCTGATAATCGCCGCTGCCCAAGCGGACAAAGTACATTCCCGAAGCCGCGCGATCCGCACGCCATGATGCCCGATGCAAACCGGCCCTCCTCGGCTCGTCAACGAGTCTTTCCACCTCGCGTCCCAGGACGTCGAAGATCACCAAGCTGACCTGCCCATCCCGCGGCAGCGCGAACTCGATGTTCGTCGTGCTGTTGAACGGATTCGGGTAAGGCGCGCCGAGACTGTACTCGCGCGGCAGGCCGGGCACGTCCTCGCTCGCCGACGATCCGTCGGTGATTCCAAAGTGCGCGTCGCTGGTGTCGAAGAGCGCGGGATTCGCGAGCGAGACCACGATCAGATAACAGTCATGCGCCGCCAGCCCGCTGACCTCCCAGATTTCGGAGGAGTCGTTGGGCGTGTCGGTGAACAATGTGTCGAAACGATTCACCGGATCGCCGCGCCACAGACCGATGCCCACTCCGCCCGCAAAGCCCTCGCTCGTCCAGCGCAAACGAATCGGCTCGCCGACTTCCAGCGATTCGCCGCCGTTGGGAGCCACCACTTCGAGTCGCGGCAAGGCAATACGCAGCGGCGCGTCGGTGGTGTCGAACACCCACGGCCGCGTGCTGGCCGAGACGCGCAGCGCAACGAGATCCGCTTCGGGTCCGCTGACCGTCCAGAGGAACGAATCCACGGTCACGGCCGCCGCTAACTCCTGCCACGGTTCGGCGCGATCACCGCCGGTAAGCTCAACGGTCACCGGCCCGTCGCAGTGCGAACGCGTCCAATAGATCCACCGCTGCTCGCCGACATACCAAGTGCCGCCCTCTACCTGCAAAGCGAGAGCAGGCTCAACCACGCGGCGCGGAACGCTGAGAGCATGCAGTGTCGAATCAGAAAGAGAGCTTACCCGGAACCACAGAGAATCGGTTCCCGGAGCCGTGACGATGTAACTGAATCGGGATTCTGACACGGAATCCGCAAGGATCTGCCACTCGCCGCTCAGCGAATTCCGCACCATGTCAAGCCGCACCGCACCGCCGGCGTCCGTCCATTCCCAAGCTAATTCCAGAACCGAGCCTACGGTGTCCGTGCCGCTCTCCGATGGCTGCGTGAAGCGGATTTGCGGATCGCGCACCGCAAACGCGCGGCTCGTGTCGGCGAGTCCGGAATTTTCATCCTGTACGATGAGCATGACTGCATCGGAACGCGGAGGCGTCGCTGTCCATTCGAAGCCGGTCTCCGTCCAGTGCTCCGCAATTGTCTCGGGCAAACCTGCCTCGCGCACCAAGAGCAGACGGAAGGGGCCATCAACCCAATCGGCGATCCATCTTGCCTCTACGGTGTCGCCTACGTTGTACTCTGCATCAAAGGCGGTTTCAAAACGGAGTTCCGGCCGGTAGAAGACAAGATCATGATCCAGAGTGTCGCCCGCTTCGGGATAGAGTGAACAAAGCAGCCGCAGCCGCGCGTGCGAGGTGGTGTCGCCCGTCACCGTCCACGGATACTCACTGTCATCGCCTTCGTAGAGCAGTTCCCACACTCCTGACGGATAGTGGCGGTCGAGTTCCAGCCGCACGTCAGCGTCAAGGGCGTGCTTCGACCACGTGACATTCAGCACATCCCCAATGCGCACAGCCGCCTGCGACGGCGCTTCGAAAGTCACGGCGGGCCGCACCACCTGAAGGCCAACAACCGTGTCGGCGACGGAGGGCCGTGAAAGCAGCGAGACGGCGAGGGCAAGCGCACCGGTCTCCGTACCGGGCGCAGTGACGACCAACGTGTCTTCAGTCATGGAACCGAGCGTCAGCCACGCGCCGCCGGGGTGATTGAGATTCATGGTCACCGACAGCTCACCCTCTGCGTGATGACGGTTCACGCGCAGGACATAACTGCGACCCGCGATCCAGCGCATGCCGGTCTCGGGCGCTGCAATGGCCACCCGCGGAACAATTGGGCCGCTGACGAGCACGCTGTCGCGTGGCACCAGAAGAGCCTCGTCCTCGACAAGGATCCATGCGCTGTCCGCCTCAAGCGTTGCTGTGACCCCGGTCAGCGAATTGCCTGAAATGTTCGAGCCGAGAATCTCGGTAGTGCCGTTACTCGTGTGCAGGAGAACCCGCACCGGACGGGTGTGAGCAATGCGTTGCCAGCCGACGTCAAACGGATCGCCGACAATGATCTCCTGCTGCGCGAGCGGTAAGGCAACGTGCAGCGCGGCGGCGCGCAGTGCGAAGGTGCCGGATTCCGAGCGCCACGTGCTATCCACTTGAGAGACCACGCGCACTCTGACAGCCTCGCTCTCCGGCCCGCTGACCAGCCAAGCAAGCGTATCGCCGTCGAGATCAGCGGCAATCGTTTGCCACGCGCCGCCCGGATAGAGACGGTTCAATTGCACGTTCACGGTCGCCGGATGGTCGGTGCGCGTCCAGCGAATCACGAGACCGCTTCCGAGAGCGAAGGTCTCGCCTCCCGCAGGCGTGCTCATGGCGAGCAGCGGCTGGGCGAGCGCAAAGACCTCCGAAACGTCGCTCACTTGTGGATCATCCACGCTTTGTATCTTGAGCCGCGCCTGCCCTGCCGGCCCGGCGGGAATCCATTCGTAGCTGTCGCCGTCGAGACCGGCGGCGATAGTCTCCGGCCACGTGCTGCCGCTGTCGCGCGACATGTAGAGACTTACCGGCCCGCTCACCGCCGTGCGCGACCACGTCACATCAAGCGGAAATCCGATGAGCACCCGTGAACGGCCCAGATCGCCCAACACCAACTCGGGCACCCAAATTTCAAAGTCGGAGGCGCAGGTATCGCCCAGCGACCCATCCACAGTGGAGAGAATGCGAACGCGGGCATGAGTCGTGTTCGGTCCGGTCACATTCCAAAGCACAAACGTGTCACTGACGGCGGGAAACAGCACAGTCCACGACCCCGAGGGATAGCCGCGATTCAACTCCACGCGAACCGGATCATTTACCAGCGATCTTTGCCAGCGAATCGTGTCCGTTCGATTCGCCAGCAGCATCTCTCCGCCTTGCGGCGCGATCAGTGTGATTTGCGGCCAGGCCAGAGCAAAGGTAGCGGATTGAGCCTCAAGCGGAACGCCCGACGTAGTGCGAACGATCACACGCGCCGCCGAGACTTCAGGCCCGCTGGCAATCCAGTGAACAGAATCCGCCGCCACTCCTCCGCGCACAAGCTCCTCGGGCGCATCTTCGCTCCGCTGCAACAAAACATCCACCGGCCATGGACACTGGCTGCGCGTCCACGAGATGACCATGTCGCGTCCGATAGCCTGTGTTGCCCCGGAGAGCGGCGCGCTCATGGAAAGCGAGGGGACGTGAACAACGCAATTGAAGGGCATGATGGATGCGGCCCACGAGGCGCTCACCAAAGAGACGCGCAGGCGCGCAGTGGTGGTGGCCGGACCCGACACGGCCCAGAAAATGGAATCACCCTCCGCGATGCCGAGTTCCGCCCACGGGCCGTCTGTTCCATCGCGCGAGAGTTCTACGCGCACCGCACCGACCGCAAAATGCCGCGTCCACCTCACCCAAGTGCTCTCGCCGGCATAGAAGGTGTCGGCGGAAGCAGGAGTGGTGAACGTGAATTGCGGCGCGCCGATTCTCACGGCCCCGTCGGTGGTGTCGCCGATGCTCGGAAGCGACGCGCTCAGCACTCGGAAGCGCGCGGTCTCGCTGGCGTTCCCGGCGGCGGTCCATGTGAAGCTGCCGGTCGTAACGTTCGACACCAGCATCTCCCACGACCCGGACGGCCAGTTGCGCTTCAAATAGACGTTCACGGCGGGAGGAACGCCGATGTTGGCCCACCGGATGTCCACCGGCATTCCGAGCGTGACCGAATCGCCGGCAACAGGAGATAGCAGTACGATCCCCTGATGTGCGATCATGAAATCGTCGTCGCTCACGTCAAAAATGGAAGGCGTGGCGACCAGTGAGACGCGGACGCGCGCGTGCACCGCATCCGTTCCCGCGACCGCCCAGACGAGCGTGTCGGCAGTAGTTCCGCTGTTGAGCGTCTCCCATGTGCCTGACGGATAACTGCGGTTCAGTTCGAGCTTCACCGCTCCCGAGACTGCGGAGCGTTGCCAGCGAAGAGTGTACGGCTGTCCCACAACCAAAGTGTCTCCGCCGTTAGGACGGATCAGTGTGATGCCGGGTTCGACAATGGCGAAGTCGCCCGACGTGTCCGCGAGCTGCGGCTGCGCTTCGTAGAGCACGCGAATGCGCGCGGTCTCCGTCGGCTGCTGGCTGATGGTCCACGAATAACTGTTGCCCGTCTGTCCGGTGGCGAGCGCGACCCACGACCCGCCCGGATAATCGGCATTCAACTCGATGCGCACCCCGCCGCTCACTCCGGTGCGCGTCCAAATGATCGAGTAGTTGTTCCCCGTGGCCCAGCGTTCGCCGCCCACGGGCGAGGTGAGAGCAAGCGCCGGTTGCTGAATGGTGAAGTTCGCCGCCGAAGTATCACCGATGGACGGAGTCGCCGCCAAAGAGATCTTAATGCGGGCGCCGGTGGAGACCGGGCCGGTGACATTCCAAACGAGAGAGTCCGCCGTCGTGGAGCCCAGGAGTTCCCACGGGCCCGATGGCCAACTGCGGTTGAGTTCCACTGGAGTTTCGCCGGGCGCATTCACTCGCAACCAGCGAACAGTGAGTGGGAATCCGATGTTGGCGATTTCACCCCCGTTCGGCGAGCTGAGCGTCAGAGGTGAACTGATGATGCTGAAACTCGCATTCGATGTGTCGGCCAGCGAAGAGGTGATGGTTGAAACCACCCGCACTCGCGCAGTGGTGCCGGTCGCGCCGCTTATCGTCCACGTATAGGCCGATCCCGCCACCGAGGAAGCGATGGTCTCCCATGAGCCCGAGGGATAGTTGCGCTTGAGCTCGAGCCTCACGTTCTCGGAAACTCCCGCCCGCGTCCACGAAATGCTGTGCGGCGTGCCGACGATCCATTGTTCCCCGCCGTTCGGAGACGTGAGCGTCAGCGCGGGTGCGGCAATGGCAAAATTCGCGTTCGACGTGTCTCCCACGTCGGTCTGGCTCGTCAGGAAGACGCGCAAGCGGGCCGAGGAACTCGGTGCTCCCGATACGCTCCAGTTGTAGCTTGACGTAGCAACGGTGGTGGAAAGTGTCTCCCAGCCTCCCGGGGGGAAATTGCGGTTGAGCTGAATCGTGACATTGCCGGTGGCGTTCGAGCGCGTAAAGCTCACGGTGCTGGTGCTGCCGGTGTAGAGAGTCTCTCCGCCGTTGTGCGTCGTAAGAGTCAGCGTGCGCAACACCAGCGAGAAGTTGGCCGCCGAGAGGTCGCTGATGGTCGTATCCGAGTTGAGGCGAATCTTGACCCGGCAGGCGCTGGAGGCGCTGCCGCTCGCCGTCCAGGCAAAGCTGTCGGCCGTCACGCCGCCGGTTAGAGTCTCCCAATTGTTGTTCGGATAGGTGCGGTTGAGCATGACCGTCACGGCTCCGGGCGCAGCGGTTCGGGACCAGCGCACGGTGAGCGGTCCGCCCAGAGTGTACGTCTCGCCGCCATTGGGCGCGCTGAGGGTCAGGGCGGGCTGAACGATGGTGAAGTTCGCGTTCGATTCATCCGTAACGCTTGCATTGCTGTTAAGGGTGATCCGCACGCGCGCGGTCGAGCTGGTCGTGCCGCTGACCGTCCAGATCATGCTGTTGCCGGTCTCGCTTGCGCTCAGAGTCTGCCATGCGCCGCCGGGATAACTGCGGTTGAGAGCGACCGTCACCGCGCCATCGGCGTTCACTCGCACCCACGCGATGTTCACCGCGCTGCCGATGCTCCATTGCTCGCCGCCATTGGGCGAGGTGATGGTGATGCCCAGCGCAATGATCGTGAAGTTCGCCGCGCTCGTGTCGGCCACCGTCGGTGAAGCGGTCAGGTAGATGCGCACTCTGGCGGTGGATGTGACTGGCGCGGTGACCGTCCACGCCAGACTGTTGCCCGCTGCGGTGGTGGTCAGGGTTTCCCACGATGCGCCCGGATAGCTGCGATTAAGTTGAACGGTCACGTTGCCGGTGGCGTCGGTGCGCGTCCATGACATCGTCTGCGAGCTGCCCACCGCCCACTGCTCTGCTCCATTGGGAGCGGTGAGCGTGAGGTTTGGCGCGGGAATGGAGAAACTGCCGTCCGATGTGTCGCCCACGCCGGGTGAGGCGTTCAAGAACACGCGCACGCGAGCGGCGGTGGTGCCCGGCCCGCTCACTGTCCACGCGAGCGAGTTGGTGGTCACCGAGGAACTCAGCGTTTCCCACGCACCGCCCGGATAATTGCGGTTGACTTGTACGGTGGCCGCTCCCGCGGCGTTGTAGCGCGTCCACGAGATGCTCTGCGCCGATCCCAACGCCCAGCTCTCCGCGCCGTTGGGCGCCGCGATCATGATTCCGGTGCCAATCACGAAATCGGCATTGGACTCGTCAGAAAAGCCGGACAGCGTGACCGAGCTTACGCGCATGCGCGCCGTGTTCGAGTAGGGTGTGACCACGTTCCACACGAAGGTGTCCGCCGTCACGCTCACCGCCAGCACCGCCCACGATCCGCCGGGGTAATCGCGGTTGACGTACACGTTCATCGCGCCGCTGAGATTGGTGCGCGACCAGCGAATGGTGCCGGCCGTTCCGGCATTCCACACTTCGCCGCCGTTGGGCAAGGTGACGGCCAGGGACGGCGTCAACACCGTGAAGTCGGCGTTGGAAACGTCTGTGGCCGACGGATAGCTGTTGGAAGTCACGCGTATGCGCGCCGTGGTGGTGCCGTTCTGGTCCACCGTCCAGAGCAACGTATCCACGCTGACGGACGCGGCCAGAGTCACCCACGTGCCTGAGGGATACGTGCGGTTGATTTCCACCTTGACGCTGCCGCTCAGGTACTGCTTCGTCCAGCGAATCACCGTTAGACTGCCGGGCGTCAGCGCTTCGCCGCCGTTGGGATACGTGACCGTCACCGAAGGCTCCGCAATCGTGAAGCTCGCGTTCGAGGTGTCGGCCACGCTCGGGTTCGACTGAAGGTAGGCCCGCACCCGCGCATTGCCGCTGGCCGGAGTGGTCGCCGTCCACGCATAGCTGGCGGCGGAAGTGGTGGCGAGGGTCTCCCAACTGCCCGAGGGGTAGTTGCGGTCAAGCTGCACGACCACATTGCCCGACGCACCCGACAGCGTCCACGAAATCGTCTGCGACGTCGCCACCGGCCACGTCTCGCCGCCATTCGGAGCGGTAACTGTGAGTTGCGGCTGCGTGATGGAGAAATCACCGTTGGAGACGTCCGTTGCCGAGGGCGTTTCCACCGATGTAATTCGCACGCGCGCCGTGCTGGTGGTAGGAGTGGTGACCGTCCACGACCAACTGCCGCCGTTGGCGGTCAAAGCGGTGAGAGATTCCCAGCCGCCCGCAGGATAGCTGCGATTCAGCTCGATGCTCACGCGGCCGCCCAGACCGCCGGTTCCCCACGTGATCGCCTGCGAGCTTCCCGTGATCCACGATTCCCCGCCGTTGGGGGTGAGCACCGTAACGCTCGGAGTTCCTGTTGAAGTCTGCCACATGCCGCGGCCGTGAGTAGAGGCGCGCAGCATACCGGTGGTGGGATGCAGCGCGATGTCGTCCACCACCGCGTTCGGCAAGCCGTTCGAGTAGTCCGTCCACGACGAACCGCCGTTGGTGCTGGCGTACACGCCCAAGTCGGTGGCCAGATACATCTTGTTCGCATCGTTGCCGTCAATCACCACGGCATTGCACGGCATGTCCGGCACGCCCGTCGAAGCGTTCGACCAGCTCGTGCCTCCATCCGTGCTTCTCCACACGTGTCCCGTGCCGTAGCCGGACACGGTGACGAACACCGTGTTCGGATTCGAGGGATGCACCGCCACGCGCGTGATGTAGAGATACGGCAGGCCCGAGTAGCAGGAACTCCAGCTCGTGCCGCCGTTGGTCGTCTTCCGTACCTGACCGTTGTTTTCGTATCCGACGTAGATCACCTGCGGATTCGACGGTGCCACCGCGATGGTGCTGATGCACTGACCGCTGAGCGCCGAAGAAATCGCCGTCCAGCTCGTACCGCCGTTGGTTGTCTTGTACACCATCGTCGTGCCGGTGTAGAGAACGCTCGGATTGGTGGGGTCCATGACGGTGGGTGTGACCCACGCGCCGCTGCCGGAGATGCCGCTTTGAATCGAGAAAAACGACGAACCGCCGTTGGTGGATTTGTAGTGCCCGCCGCGCTGCGTGCTGGCGTAGATGATGTTGGAATTCGTGTAGTCCACCAGCGTGTAGCCACCGTCGCCGCCCAGAATCCAGCTCCAAGTGCTGGAACCGCTGTACTTCACGGTGCCGTTGTCCTGCGTGCCGCCCATAGCCACGTTACCGTTCAGGTAATCGTTGCACATGCCGTAGAATTGCAGGGTGGACAAGCCGCTGTTGATCCCGGTCCAGGTGTCGCCGCCGTTGGTGGACTTGTACATTCCGCCGTCGGTGCCGGCAATGACCGTGTTCGGATCACCCGGCTTGAAGGCCAGCGCATGGTGATCGGCGTGCGCGTACAGCGAGTGCCCCGGCGAATAGTTCCAGTAGGTCTTCTGCGACCAGCTCGTCCCCCCGTTGGTGGATTTGTAGAGATCCAGACCGGCCGAGAAAACCACGTCCGGGTTGGTGGGGTGAACCTCGCAGACGATGTCGTACCATCCTTGCCCGCCGTACATGTTGGGCGTGCTGGCCCGCAAGCTCCAGCTTGCACCTGCGTCCGTGGTGCGGTAAATGCCCAGGAGACTCGCGTCCCCGGAAATGGTCCGGGAAATCCCCGCATACACGGTCTGCGGGTTGCTTCGCGAGATGCTGAGCGCCATGCGTCCCATGCTTGTTCCGCCCGGCAGACCGCTGGAGCGCAGTGTCCACGTCAGGCCGCCGTCGCTGGACTTGTACACGCCGTTGCTCGATCCGCCCCACGGATAACCGATGGCCGCGTACAAGACGTTCGCCGAATCGGGATGAAGAACAAGGTCCTTGGCGTCGCCGCTCAGGTAGCGCGTCCAGCTCGCGCCGCCGTCCGTGGTCCGGTAAACGCCGCCGCCGCCGCTCCAGATGTTGGTGGCGCACCACATCGTTTGCGGAGTGCTGGGGTGGATGACGATCTTGTTGATGGCGCGGGACTGCGACTGCGTCCACGACATGCCGGTGGTGTTCCAAGTCGCGCCGCCGTCGGTGGACTTGAGAATGCCGGCGCCGTAAACCGCGTCAATGTTGTAAGCGCCTTCACCGGTGCCGATGTAGACCACGTTGGGATTCGTGGGATCCAGCGCCACCGACCCCACCGCCAAACTGGGCAGATCATCGGTCAGCGAAACCCAGCTTGTCCCGCCGTTGGTGGTCTTCCACAAACCGCCCGAGGCGCTGCCGATGTAGATGATATTGAGGTCGGTGGGATGCCAGGCGATGCTGAGGATGCGGCCGGCGATGTTGTTCGGCCCGATGGCCGTCCAATTCTCGTCGAGAGTGCGATGGCCGCGCGCAGCTTGCTTCTCCTGCCACGCCTGCATGCGCGCTGCCACCGGGATGTCGCCGCTGGGAAAAGCGCGCTGGCCGTAGAACCATTCCATGCGGCCGAACGGCTTCCAACCTTTGCCTTTTCCGGGGCTGATCAGCGGGTCATAGACCGTGCGGTAAAGCGAGTCCATCTGCGCGTAGCTGTTGACGAACTGCGCCTCAACGTCGGCGGCTCGCAACGCGTTGCAGAGCGGAAGCACGCCGGTTGCGAGGAACAGGCCCGCAAGCAGCGTCCGGATTGGCGGAGTAAGTCTATGGAAGAGTGAAGGCTTGGCAGGTCTACACATCGTATTACAACACCTCTTGTCATCGTCTCGCACAAGAGGTATTGGCAATGCCCTTGCCAAGCCGCGCCCGGTAGAGTCCCGCCTCTTTTCAGTCCGGGCTTGAACCGAAGGCCGGCTTCAACTCGCTATGTGTCCTGTGACAGCACAGCCACCAAACAAAAGCGGCTCCCATTGCCGGGAGCCGCTTCATCGAAAAAAAAGCGATTACTTGAGCAGAACCATAACCTCAACCATTCTTCGCCGAGGCACGCGTCTTCGTGTGCCCGGAATCTGAATCCGCCTCCGCAAGCAGGCACAACTGTCTTAATATATGTCGAGTAATTCGAGAGCCTTCGGGCATCGTGCGTTTACCTCACTACTTGCGGCGGGCTCTGCCCGCCTCGGAAGAGTTTACCTCGCTACTTGCGGCGGGCTCTGCCCGCCTCGGAAGAGGGCGGCCGGGAGGCCGCCGGAAGTAAGAAATATGACAGCGGTCTGAGAGATGTTTCGTCTGTGAGACAGTTCACACAACAGTGAGACAGTTGTGCCGTTCAGGGGCGGACAAAAGGCTTATCCTGAAATAGTCTGGAGAGTCTGGATGTGTCATCCTGAAGACCGCTCTTCGTGTCTTGCGGCCTGAAGGATCACTCAGAGTATCCGGACTTGACTTTCAGTGATCCTTCACCCCCTTCGAAGACTTGGGGGTTCAGGATGACAGCCCCAAGTCCATCGCCCTTATTTCGGGATAGCCTCAAACAGCCCCAAGTCCATCGCCCTTATTTCGGGATAGCCTCAAAAGCGGGTTCTATTTCAGCAGCACCATCCGCCCCGCGCAAGACATCCCGCCGACGTTCACCCGATAGAGATAAACTCCCGACGGTGCATCGCTGCCGTCCCACGCGACCCGGTATGTGCCGGCGTGGTGATAGCCATTTACCAGCGTGCTCATCTCGCGGCCCGTGATGTCGAAGACCTTCAGATCAACGGTTCCCGCAACCGGAATCGAATACTCAATCGTGGTGGCGGGGTTGAAAGGATTCGGATAGTTCGCCGCGGTCAAATGCGAAACCGGCACCGTCGGAAGCTCGTCCTCGACGGCCGAGCCTAACGGCACGAGATTGGTCGTGTCGCCGGGTTCGCGCACGAACTCCCCGCCCACTTCATAGACGATGACCCACGGTTCCACGCCCGGAGTGCCGGGAACCAGACCGCCCACGATGTCCACCGGTTCAAAGCCGCCGGGAATTCCCTCCCAATCCGTTCCCAGATTCAGATAAATATGGCGGTCGGACATCTCAGGCCGGAACAGAAACACGCCCGGCGGGTTGACCGGGGGCGGCAAGCAGGTCGGGAAGTCCACCTCGCCGCGAACCTCGAATAGCAACGGGCTTGCCTGAGCTGCGGCATTCGAGGAAGCCGAATGGCCGGCGCATTCCATGTATGAGTAGGGAGCGTTGCCGCCGTGACCGCCATGACCGCCCGTCCGCGGATCACGCCACAGCAGGCCGTTGATCTGAAATACAATCACCATCGGCGGATCGCCGTAGGTCAGAAACCCGCCCACAATCGTGATTTCGCCGCCGTCCTGCGGGCGCTCAGCGCCGCTCGGCGGTTCATACCACGGAGGCCCGAAAGCCAGCCTGTAATCGGGCACATTATCGTTGTCCACGTCGAGGAAGTAGGATGTCCGTTGGTGAGGGGGTTGGCTCTGAACAACGATGGCCGTCCCGACCAACTCCACACTTGTCATTGAATCGGGGGTGAAAACCGAATCGCAGCGGTGAGGGGTCAGCGACACGTTGGTGGTCTGCCGGGCCAGCACCTCAATCAGGCTTGACGCGTGCCCGCCCATCGGCTGAGCCGCCGCCACGGTGTACACCCCCGGCGGTACCCAGGGAAAGCCGAACTGTCCGGCAGGGCCGGTCGTGGCACGGAAGTGCGGGTGTTGCGGATGCCCGATTCCGTCGCCTACGCCCGAAAGCCACACCTCCGCCCCTCCTGCAGGCAGACTGGTCGGCAACTGAACCGTACCCTGAACTTGCCCGGTCGGCTGCCCCAGGACAGATAAAGGCAGCATCAACGCGATGAAGATGACCAAGGCTATTGGTTTCATCACAGACCTCCTGACGGCAGTATCCCGCCGTACATCCAACATACAAGGCAATCCGCTTGCCAATGTGTTGCGCTTAAAATACAATCATTCACGGCCCGCTTTCAAACGCGACCGAGCTTGACGTTCACAACTACGCGCATCTTCTGCGCATTCGCGCGGGCCGCGTGGAGAACACAAAAAGAGCAACGCCTCGTTGCTCTTCTCTTTTTCTGCTTTCCCTCCGCTTCAGCGGGGGGATAAAGGGGGATAGTTTCAGCTTTTCAGCTTCTTCTATTTGATGAGCACCATTTTCCTCGTCTGCCCCATCCCGGCTGCTTCGAGCCGGCACAAATACACTCCCGACGGCAAGCCCGAAGCATCGAACATCATCTCGTGCTTCCCCGCCGTCCGGATTTCATTTATCATCACCGCCACTTCCCGCCCTAAAACATCGTAGAGCCTCAGCGACGCCCGCTGAGTGGAAGGCAGCGTGAATTCGAGATGTGTGGTGGCGTTGAAGGGATTCGGGTAGCAAGAAAGGGTGAAGGATGAGGGATGAAGGATAGGAGGTTCTGAAATGCTTAGCGCGGCGGAGCAGTCATAGATACCAAAAAGCGAGGAAGATGCAACATAGGCCAAGCCATCTCTGACGGCCAGTCCATAGGCAGATGTGCTGTAGTAGCCGACTTCGACCGGGGCAGAGGCCGTGCCGATGTCAAGAATGCGCAGCCCTGCTCTTTCGTCCGCGACATACGCATAATTTCCACTGATCTTCACGTCCCAAGCGTAGGGAGTGCTGAAGCTGCCCACTTCCACAGGATTGGTGGGATCGGAAACGTTGATTATTCGCAGCCCATCCCGGAGGCCAGTGACATAAGCAAAGTCACCTCGAACATGCACCTGAAAACAACCTCCCGGCATCTCGTATGCCCCTGTAGTGACCGGGGCCGCCGGATTGCTGACGTTAACTATGTAGAGTCCGCTCCGCTCGGCTGCCACGTAGGCAAAGTTCCCGCTCACCGCTACTCTCTCACACTCGGAAGGAGCTTCCCAGAACCCAACTCGAACAGGAGCTTCCGGATCGGCGATGTCGAATACGAGCAAACCACTACCCCGCCCGCCAATTTCGAAGCCCGCCACATAAGCGTAGTTTCCGTTCAGAGCGACGCCGAGGGCACCGAAATAATAGGTGGAGCCGATTTCTTGCGGATGGGACGGCGTACCGACATTTATGACACGCAGCCCAGCGCTGGCAACAAAAGCAAGAGTGTCGCGCACCGCGACGTCCCATGCTGCGTTTGGTAGAGGACACGAACCCACAGGCACGGGGGCAGACGGATTGCTGACACGGATGATTTGCAGGGCACAACCCCACGTGTCCGCGACGTAAGCAAAGTCGCCGCTGACGGCTACCTGCCAGGCACGCCCGAATGACATATAATTGCCCACCACAACCGGTGCGGCTGGATTGCTGACATTGACAATTCGCAAACCTTGATATGAGTTGGCCACGTAAGCCAGATTGTTGCGGACCGTGACTGCAGTGACATAAGCGGTGTCCAAGTTGCTCACCTCATGAAGAGCGTTTGGATTGCTGACGTCCACGATTCTCAAACCCCCGCCATAGTCTGCCACATAAGCATAGTTGCCCGCGACTTCCACACCCCATGCATAGCTCGGCATATGAAAGGAGCCGACCTCGATCGGTACCGCGGGATTGCTGATATCAATCACGCGTAATCCGCTATCGTTAGCTGCGAGATAGGCGTAATTTCCGCTGACGGCAACATCGCGGACCCAATCCGGAGCACTGCAAAAACCGACCTCTGAAGGAGCGGCCGGATTGCTGATGTCAAGGATGCGCAGGCCACTGAAATAGTCGGCCACGTACGCGAGGTTGTTGCGAATTACCACGGCCCGGGGGCCAAAACCGTCGGTGTCGAACGAACCGACTTGAACGGGATCAGCAGGATCGCTGATATCGAGAATTCGCAGGCTGTCATAGATCTGAGCTAAATATAAATAGTTCCCGTTAATGGTCACACCAGCCACCTGACTCTCGGTTTCAAAATACGAGACCACAACCGGGGAAGACGGGCTGCTGACATCAATTACGACTAAGCCGCCGAATTCATCCTCCCCGAATGCGACGTACGCATAGTTTCCGCTGACAGCTACGTCAGTTGCTGACGAGGGACCATAACAGAAACCCGCCTCAACCGGCATTACAGAATTGCTGATATCGAGGATAAGGAAGCCGCCATCTCCGAAGGTAACGTAGGCGAAGTTGTTTTGCACTGCCAACGCAACGGGCCAGTACCAGCGGTGCAACTGACCGAGCCGCCTCACATTCAAGCTGTCCTGCGCCGTCGCGTTGACCACCAGGAGAGCCAGCGCAAGAATGCGCGCGACAAACGAAAAACGTCCCCACATAATCCCTCCCGCAGGATTTGAGGTTCAAGAATGTAGCCCGTTGTCAGTAAACAATATAACAAATTCTTCGCCAATTGTCAACAATCCAAATGATTGTCTTGTCTGCTTTCCCCTCGCTTCAATAGGGGACGAAAGGGGGATCGGTCCGTAATTTCTGGCGCGTAACCACGCCGGAATCCGAAAAAAAGCAAGCCCCCGTTGTGCTACGGGGGCTTGCTTCAGGCGAGGAGACCTGAGGAAGTTGCGGTGCGAGCCTACTTCATCAAGACCATGCGGCCCGCGTACGAGAGACTACCCACCGACACGCGGTAGAGGTAGATCCCGGACGCGCTTGCCGATCCGTTCCAAGCCACGGCATAGCTGCCGGCATTCTGCTGAGCATTCACCAGCGTAGCAACTTCGCGGCCGGTGATGTCGAACACCTTCAGTTCGACATTGCCGGAGACCGGAATGGAGTAGCTGATGGTCGTCACCGGGTTGAACGGATTCGGGTAGTTCTGAGCCACCAGATGCGAAGCGGGCTGGCCCACGTAAAGCGGCTCGTCAGCGGACAGCGTGGTGGCGCCAAGACCGATGGTGTCACCGGGCACACGCCACAACAGGCCGTTGATCTCATAGACGATCACCATGGGCAGCGGAGCGCGCGGGCAATAGACTTGCCCGCCCACGATGGTAATCTCGTCGCCGGCCAGCGGCCGGGTCGCGCCATTGCCCGGATCATAATCCGGCGCACCAAAATCGAGAACAAAGTTCGGTGCCTGATCGCCGTCGGTGTCCGCCGCATAGCAGATGCGCTCGCCGTGCGGGCCGTGCTCGCCGTGCGGGCCGTGGCAGCTGTCCACGATGGCCGTTCCCGCCAGCTCGACGGCCGTCACGCTGTCAGGATCGCAGCCGTTGCCCTGATGGTCGCCGCCGCCATTGCCACCATGCCCGTGGCGCGGATCGCGCCAGAACTGGCCGTTGATGGCAAAGACCACTACCACCGGCGGATTGGTATGAGTCAGGAGACCGCCCACGATGGTGATTTCATCGCCATTGGCCGGCCGCGTGACTTGGCTGGGCGGATTGTACCACGGGGGTCCAAACGCCAGTCGGAAGTCCGGAGTCCCGTCGCCGTCCACGTCGAGGAAGTAGTTTACACGCTGCGGGTGCAGACTGTCCGTCACCACAATGGCGGTGCCTGCCAGCTCGACCACCGTCAGCGAGTCGGGCGGACGGAAGGTGCTGTCGCGGTGCTGCAGGGTGAGCGTGACGTTGGTGGTCTGATTCGATACCACCTCGACGCGCTCGGCGGCAAAGCCCATTTGGCGCATTTCGGCGGTAACTTCGTACGGTCCCGGGGGAAGATCCGGAAAGCCCACCACGCCGTCCGGCCCGGTCATGCCCATGCGGAAGGGCCGGGGCGGCTGCATCGGATGATTCATGAACTGGCCTGCCACCCGAACCATGGCCCCGGGTACCGGACTGCCGTCGGGGAGCTGCACCAATGCGTGAATCTGTCCGGGCGGTGGGAGCGGCTGCGCCCATAGAACTACAGAAAAAACAAGGACTGCTGTCAAGACCAAGGCTGTGCGTACCATTTCGTGTCTCCTATTTGCATGTGATGGATTGGTGACAACTCCTTACGCAAGTCCTTTGCCAGTTTGTATAACACGTAAAATCAATTAATTGAAAAAGACGATAAGCGAGTCATCGTTCCCCTTGTTCACATATCGGCGCACGAGCTGCGCAGAGACCAAGAAATCTGCTGTGCTGGGCCGGCTGGCAGGCGTCCGCCGAGGCAGGCATCCCGCCTGCCCCGCCCAAGATTCCGGGCACGCGAGACGCATGCCTCGGCGGAAGCCCCCCCTTTTGTCCCACTACTGTCTTAATGTATGTGGCCGTGGGGTGAGGGTTTAGGGCAGCGACGAATGAGTTTCAGAGTCACACTTTCTTTTCCAAACGATGGTCGGGAGTTCTTCATTCGGCTGTGCATTTCCGGCTATGGCTGAAGCATACTGGAAGAGCGTTCGGGCCATGTTCATAGGGAAAGTAAGCAACGGAAGCGCACTGTCCTAACTCCATAATGTCGATTTGCTTCAGCCCCCAAAAACATTGAGACAGCAGTGCACTTCGTGGGGGAAGTTAGATGGGGGGATGCTACCGGGCCGTCGCGTTCGTCCGATAGCACCTCAACGAATACCGGGCAAGAAAAAAGGGCGCAGCATGCTGCGCCCAGATTGCTGACAAACCCCGTCATTATAGGCGGGGTTTGTCAGCAATCTGACGGGCGCGATCACTCGCGCCCTTGGAAATCACCCACTCGTCTAATGCTGTTGCTGCTGGTTTTCGATAGCTCGCTGAATATCTGCACGCCTTCGTTGATAGGTCCGGACCTCCGAGCTGGAACTGGCCTGACCAGTAGACCACAGTGTGTACAATCGCCCATTGGCGGCAAAATTCAAATCAATGTACTGCAAGGCTTTTTCCGGCTGCCCAAGATACTCAGCGGCATGGGCAGCTCCATCAAGCCCTGCCAAGTCCCGCCAGCCGAGCGGAATGAGCGAGTCAGCAAGCGCAACTGCTGTAACATAATCTCCACCCATGTCCGCATAAAATATCTTTGATCCGATGACTCGGTCTCTATCTTTCTGCGAGCACGGGCTCACAACAAGCAATCGGTTTCCATATGCGGCACCTTTGGACGGGGGAAGAGAGTACGCTGCTGTCCCGAGAGTATCGTTTGTATAAATGGCCGTAAAGAAAATCTCTTGACCCGCCAAATCCTCTGGAGCGACAAACGTGAACATCCCCCCTCTCGTAGTCCCATGAGACCTTACCGTTCTGCTGACTTGTTTGCCCGTTGCTTTCCAAAGGCTGTCTTCATATATGTCTGACCGGTAGTGCCAACGTTGAAGATGCATGCGCTCCACCAATCCGGGAATGACCACCCAGTTCGTATCGGTGATGATGCCCGCTTCAATGGTCACTCCTTCCGGCCATTCGAAGGATAAGCCATGATACGCTTCTTCAGGTGGCTTCGGATACACCCCAACACCGACTCCGACTGTCCCCATTCCACAGGCAAGGATGTGTCGTTTCCCAGCTGGTGGGCATTCAGAAGTGGCTACCGTGGTCCCACAGGAAACACTCACTTCAACGGAGCGCCACTGGCTATACCCTTCTTGAAATGCCAAAGCCAGTAGCGAGATCGGGACAGCCACAGCGTATCTTTTCTGCATCTCGTGATTACCTCGTTGTTGACTCTCGTTCAACGTATCCTGAATGCTCAGGGTCGGAATTGGACATTACCTGTACAGAACGAGTACGTGTTCTCCGGCCCCACAATCTGCAGCCAGTCCAACCGTCCTGAACGAACATATTGTGCATCCCAACATGGAAACTACTCCGTAAGTTATCAAATTCCGGCTTAACCTTACTTCATTCCCTCAGCGTTGCTGAGCCTCGTATGCGGCTTTCGCCCGCAGTGCCTCTTGGCGGTACCGGTCGTATTCCGCGCGGGACTCGGGTGTCACAGGTGTGACTTCCTCACCATGAGACGCTCCAATATTCCCGTAATGCTGAAATTCAATGTCGAGACACCGAAGTCGGTCGTCGTAGCGGTGCTGAATTATCGCCCAAACGCCCACATAGCCTAACGCCCGGCGATCAACCCAGCCGGCGGCGAACAATGAGTCAACCAGTGCCATCGCGCGTGCATAGTCCTGCTCCCAGCCCGCGGCCACCACGTTGCCGAGATTAACGTTGTCACTGTCCGCTTTGGAACAAGGCATCGAGACGGTAAAACAGGTTACGCCCGACACGAGTTTTCCAAAGGTCGGGCTTTCATAAACAGCGCGAAAACAGAGATGCTTTCCGGCCCATTCCGGCAAGACGTCGTGGTGAAACCAGAAAACGGGTCTTATGTCCAATTTGTTGTTGACCTTCATTCCGGCATGCCGCCACAGGCTATCTCTGTTAGCTTGATCACGCTGGACAAAATAGTGAAGATTCAGTTGAGCCAAAACGCTTGACGAGGGCTCAAAATTCACTGAGGCGGCGTCGTTGGAAATGCTTGCTTCGAGAGTCAGTCCTGCCGGCCAAGTGAAGGTCTGAACTCCCCGGTATGGCATTACGATTGAGTCGGGATAGTCTACGATCACGACTATAGTCCCCACCATGCCAACCAAGTAGTCATTTACGCGCGCCGACTCGTACTTACGGCACTCGCTCCCTGGGACTCCGCCCTTGGCGACGCTCAATGTGTATGGTGAATCAGCATATCCGTGGCCCACAAACAAGATGGCTGCAAGAACGCAAACCGCGCAGCGGAAGCTCGTTCTGAAGCGGGCAAAGGTTGTTAGTTTCATCAGGCTTCGTCCTTTTCTGATTTCATTGGGAAACCACGTTCTCCTGCCCCACAGTCTGCAGCCAGACCGACCTTTTTGCTGCCAATGTGGAGAGAAAGTCACATGGAAAATCACCACCGAACGCGGAAGGAGATTCCCGCCGCGCCGGTCATGGGCAGCATAGTGACAGCGCTCGATTGTCCGTTGAGGCGGACCAGATCGGCCTGCGCCGCCAGATAGACCACCGCCGCGCTGATTCCGGCGATGCACGAGGCCTGATAGTCCTGATTGTAGCGCTCATAGGCGCGGCGAATGCTCTCTGGCTCGGTGGCGGCCAGATAATCGGCGCGCGAGTCCCGCATCTCGGTCGCATTGATGATGAGCAGTGTCACGCAGGCGGCTTCCGCTCCAAAGAGCAGCGCGCCGCGCAAACGGTAGCCCAACTTCCATTGCCCGCTGCCCGGCACCACCAAGTTGGACCACATGGCGCTGGCGAAAAGAGACGAAGTCCGTTGCGCAGATGTGTCCGCCGGAAGCGGTCGAGGCGGCGTTTCAGTCTGTGCGGGCCGCGCGGCTTTCACCTCATCGAACACCATGCGGAACTTGGGGCTGACCTGCACCGGATCGAGCGCCAGCTCGGGAACCGCGTCCAGTGCGCGCGCGAAACACCAGCGCGCTTCCGCTTCGCGATTCAACATGATCAGCGCGTAGCCGGCCGTCAAATTCACGCGCGCGACTTCGTCCGGAGTGAGATCGGGATAATCCTGCAAAAGCCGCAGCGACAGCAGCTCCACTTGTTCATATTGTCCGTTGGCGAACGCCGAGTCCAGTGACAAAAGCTGCGCGGACAACTCGGATTGGGCCAAGGCGCATGCGCCGCCCGGCGCGAGAAAAGCAATAAGAAAGGTGGTGAAAAGGAATTGCCGGATCATGAGCTATCGGGTCGGTCCTTTGACAAAGGCGCGCGCGGCTTTGAGGTTGATCTCTACGGTCAGCGTCTCTCCGGCGGCGGTGCTGATGTCCTGCTGCAAGGGCGGGAGCTGCGGATGGGTGATGCGCAGCGAGTGCCGGCCCGGCGAGACCCAAAGCGGCTGCGCGAGCGGCGCGGTGCCGGTGTGTTCTCCGTCCACGTAAATCTCGCCCCACGGTTCCACGGTCACGCGCACCAACGCCGCATAGTCGGCCAGCCGAACGCTCTTATGCTCGACGGCATTGAGCAAATCAACAGGAACCGTGATCGGCGGAAAGGCCGGGTTGCGCAACTGAAGCTCGCGCATTCCTGCGGGTAGACGCAACGGCACAAGCAGCGGCGTGGTTCCGAGTTGAACCCCGTTGAAGAACACGTGCGCCCACGGCTCAACGGTCAAGCTCAACTCCACCGTGTCGAGGGCGGCGCCGCTATCGGAAAGCGTCGAAGGTGCGCGCAGTTCGTAAGACTTCTCAATGGGCATGGAAGTCTTTGAAGCGGCAAGGTGCGGCGTGTCCGCTGCGGGCATCAACTGTGAAACGGCGGTATCTTTCGGGAGTGTCTGGTTTGCGGACAGCGGCTGTGAAGAAGGCGGTGTCGAGACGGTCCCGGTGGATTGCGTTGGCCTCTTCCACGGCTGCCACAGAACCAGCACGGCCCAGATTCCCAGAACGAGAAGCGCCGCCGCCAAATACAGCCCATCGCGTCCGGTCATGCGCCGCCGCGGCTTGGGCTCCGCGATGTGCTCGCCGATGAAAGTCAGCGCCGCGCGCGCTGAGGAGGGCCGCTGCTCCGGATTCTTCTCGAGCAGATGATGAAGCAGTTCGCGGGCCTCTTCCGGCAAGGCTTGAATCGCCGGATGATAATAATCGGGATTGTGCTCACGGACATTGCGCAGAGTCTCCAGAACCGTGCGGGCAACAAAGGGATTCTCGCCCGTGGCCGCTTCCCACAACACCGCGCCCAGCGAAAAGAGATCGGATCGCTCATCCGGCGTGCCGCCCGCCGCTTGCTCGGGAGACATGTAGGCGGGCGTGCCCACGATGGCTTCATGATGCGTGAGCTTGGGCGCGTCGCGCAGCGCGGCCAGACTGAAATCGGTGATCTTGAAGTTGCCGTCGGCGCGCACCAGAATATTGTCGGGCTTCAGATCGCGGTGCAGAATTCCCACGCCGTGCAGCGCGTTCAATCCACGCAGAAGCTGCAGAGCGAGCCCGTGAAAGGCCTGGCCGCCGAAACGTTCTCCGCGCGCAATGCGCTGCGTTAGCGTTTCGCCTTCCAGCCATTCGAGCAGCATGTACAGCCCTTCGGCCGGATCTTCTCCGTACTCGTAGATGCGCACGAGGTTGGGATGATCCAGCCGGGCCACGGCCTTGGCTTCGCGTTCGAAGCGCGCGCGGATTTCCGCGTCGGCGGCCAGAGCGGGAGTCAGACACTTGACGAACACCAGCCGGTCGAGAACGGAGTCCCGCGCACGAAACGCGAGAGTCAGGTCTCCGCGCGAAATGAGCTCACGCCCGGCCAGTCTTTCGGCAAGTGGTTTCATTTTTCATTCTCCCCCCGTTCACGGGGGGACAAAAGGGGGGCTCTTTTTCGGAAACGATGAACCACAATTACAGACGGCACTCTCCCCCCTTTGCAAAAGGGGGGATCAAAGGGGGGTTCTTTCCGGAAACGATGAACGATGAACGATGAAATCCGGCTCCCCCATCTAACTTCCCCCACAAAGTGGAGGAAGGAATCGAGTCTCCCCCCGTTCACGGGGGGACAAAAGGGGGGCGGCTTTCATCCTTCCGCCCTCATCCTTTCTTCTCACTCTCCCACGATCTTCTTGAAGTCGTCATCTTCCCAGTAGTCCTTGAAGTCTTGATAGGTTCTTGCGGGAACCTTCCATTCTTGGTCGAGCTCGATGGCTCTCTTAAGCGCCGCAAGCAAGCCCATCTTATCCTTTCCTACGGCGCAGACGCGAGCCAAATTGAACCAAGCCATCTTGGAATCTTTGTCACGGGCGATCGCCTCACGGAATGAGGCCTCGGCCTCTGTGTGTTTTCCTTGCTCGGCAAGGGCACACCCAAGATTGTTGTAGGCTTGCGCGTCATCGAGTTTCAAACGAATAGCCTCACGGAACGCAACCTCGCTTTCGGGATGCCGTTTCATCTCGCCAAGACAGTATCCTCGTCCGAACCACGCCTCATTGTTCGTTTTGTCTTCGGTGATCGCGTCGTTGTATGCATTCAACGCTAGATCGAGGAGCCTGTCTTCCACCAGCTTTCGGGCGCGAAGTACGTGGTCTTTCGAGCTAAGTCGCCCACCGGTTTCCTCAAGCCGTTTTAACCGTTCATCAACCTCGCGCAGGCGCTTCAGGTCATCTTCAGAGACCGGCTGGCCGATTTGCGGGAGATCGAAATCCTTCGTCTTCTCATCAATGGCCTTTCGCGCGTCCTCCTGAATCTGCTTCAAGACCGCTTCGATCTGCGGCTTGAGATCCCTCTTGACTTCATCGCAGGCGCTCTTGACAGCTTCATCTCGTGCCTCTCGGACTTGCCTTTGTGTGCGGAACCAGTAAAAGCCCGCAATTGCCAGAATGATCGCGATCAATCCGACAAGCACGGCAATCAGTCCCACAATCCATTCCATCATGCAGGATACATCGCTCCGCAATTCGCGCGCCTCAGATGCGAGCGTCTCCGACTCCGCCTTCTGGAGTTCGAGTTTGATGCTGTCGAGTTGCTGGTGGATGTAGCGGCTTAGAGAATCGGCTTGTGGAGCGCTTGCACTCTGAGCCTGCGTCATTGCTGGGCACAGGAGCGGCAGCAAGAGTAAGAGGATCACGAATACGCGCATGATACTGCCTCAGAATTCAGATTCATTCTGCTGGCGGGGCATGTTCAGAAACATGCCGCCGCGCGGCCCTTATCGGCAAGGGATTCCGTTCGAAGACGAACGGAATGACACGGTTTCGCATGCGCCATTGCCGGTCGGGAGACCGACAACGGCGAGACGAATTTCGGGCTTCATCCTTCCGCCTTCATCCTTCATCCTTCATCCTTCATCCTTCATCCTTCTCTTCGCCCCATTCCTTGAGCCGGTAGTGGAGATAGCGGCGGGAAATGGCGAGAAGTTGCGCGGCGCGGCTCTTGTTGCCGCCGCAGGCATTCAAGACGCGCAGGATGTGCCGCTTCTCCGCAACTTTCCAGCTCCAATCCGTGGGAATATCCGCCAACTCGTGCGTGGCTTCGAGCAAGAGGTCATCCGGCTCGATGCGCTCGCCGCGCGCGACCACCAGAGCCCGCGCAATCGTGTTTTCCAGTTCGCGCACGTTGCCCGGCCACGAATAATTCATCAGCCTGCGCAAAGCCTCGGGCGAAATCCCGCTCGGGCCGCGCCCCTTGCCGCCGTATTTGTCGAGAAAATGCCGCACCAGAAAAGGCAAATCCGAGAGCCGCTCGCGCACGGGCGGCATGATGACGGGCAGAATGTAGAGCCGGTAAAAGAGGTCTTCGCGGAAATTCCCGGCCTTCACGTACGCGCGCAAGTCCTTGTTGGTGGCGGCCACGATGCGCACATCGGCCTTGCGCGTGCGCGTGTCACCCACCGCGCGATATTCGCCTTCCTGCAGGAAGCGCAGCAGCTTGGTCTGCATGTCCGCCGGAATGTCGGCCACCTCGTCGAGAAAGAGCGTGCCGCCCGCCGCCGCTTCCACCAAGCCTTGCTTGTCGGCGATGGCGCCGGTGAACGACCCTCGCTTGTGCCCGAAAAGCTCGCTTTCAAAAAGCTGCGGCGCGACGTTGCCGCAGTAGAGAGCCAGGAACGGCTTTTCGGCGCGGACGCTCTGCGCGTGAATTTCGCGCGCAGCCAGCTCTTTTCCCGTGCCCGATTCGCCCAAAACGAGCACCGCCAAGTCGGAAACCGCCACGCGCTCGATGAGCGCATAGAGTTCCTGCATCACCGGCGATGCGCCCACCAAAAGACTCTTCACGCCGGCCCGCGCCGAGCGCTTGGCGCTTTCGTAACGGCGGGCGTTCTCGATGGCCAGCGTGGAGAACGCGGCCAGTGTGGCCAGCGGCGGCAGATTCTGCGTGTGAAAGCGCGTGCGGTCGCTGCGGCTGTCGAGATAGATCGCTCCGGTCACGCCCTCGCGGCCCAGCAAAGGCACACCCACCGCCGACTGAATCCCCTGCAAAATGATCGAAGAGCGCCCGGAAAAACGCGGATCCTCGATGGCGCTTTCGGCGAGCACGGCCTCCCCCTTCTGCACGGCTTCATCAAGCAACGATGAGGAAATGTCCGACGGGCCGCGCGGTTCTCCTTGCCCGCTGTACTTTTGCGCGGCCGCCCGCAGCTTGCCGTGCTCATCCTTCAAGAAAATGATAGCGGTCTCGGCGAGCATGGCCGTGGCGCAGGCGTCAAGCACGGCTTCCAGCACTTCCGTCAGCGGCCGGAGCTCGAAGAGCTTCTGCCCCACCGAAAAAACCTGATCGGGCGCGAGAATGCCGGATGCGTCGCTCACGGCACTTCCCCCGCGATCAGGCCGCCGCTGCGCGCTGGCTCGTGTCCGGCCGCCACCAAGAATAGGCCCTCTTTCGAGCGCGAGGAGTTGCTGAATTCATCAATCACCGTAATCGTCCACTGGTACGGACCGTCGGCAAGAACAACCGGCACGCGCGCCGAAAGCACCGATGACGGCAGAAGCGAATTCCACGACGTGTCGCCCGAGGACTCGCTGATCACGGTGACCAGATACTCAAACGGGTATCCGCCGTCGAACACCGGCCAAACCAAGGTGGGCTGCGAGTCCACCGTGTCGTTGTTCATGGGCGCGGCAAGCTGGGGAACGGACTCGATCACGCGGAACAAATACACCGGCCCGAGACTGCGCAGGATCGCGCCCTCCTGAGCGGAAAACGTGAACGGCCGGCCGATGACCGAACCGAGGCGTGGGTCGTTGAAGTAGGTGGGCGCAAAATTGGTCACCCAGATGTTCGCGGACGTGTCCCAGTCCAGCCTCTCGGACGGAAAGCTCTTGTACGTCACCCATGCAGAGTCTTGGGTCTCCGCGTCCGCGCCATAGAGTTCGGCGATCAGCAGATAGGTGTCGGTGGTGGGGAAGTTGCGCGACACGTGCATCGAGCGCACCCCGGCCGTGAGCTCTGCGGGAGGGTGATAGCGGGTGGACTCGGGATCGAGCGGGTTGTCATGCGGGGCGGAGCAACCTAGCGACACCAGTCCGACGAGGAAGATTAGCTGACGCGCTTTGAGCAGCATTCTGAAAGATTAGACAACGGATTGGGACAATCATTGAAAATACGCACTCTAACCGCCAATATCAAGCGTCTCCCCGGTGCCCGAGCGCTTCGCGTGAACTATTCAGAGTGCTCCGGAGTCAGAGAAAGGTGGAGGCGGCAGGCGATTCGGCGCGTCTCTACTGTTATCCCGATGGCTCCTTTGTTCGAATGTTCAAGAAGGCTTTGCTGGATGTCGTCAGGGCACTGTCCCGGTGCTTGAACAGTGATAAGAAATGCTGTATATTGGTAAGCTTACGAAGCAGCGCCCCTTCCGCGCGATTCCCGGCAATTTCGCCTGAGGCAAACGAGACTTGCATCCCATCCTCTTCGACTTCGGTCCGTTTTCCCTTCACAGCTACGGCCTCGCCATGGCGCTGGCCTTCGCTGCGAGTATTCTGGTGGCGATGCGGCGGGCGAAGGAGCGCGGACTGGGCAGCCAATTCGCGCTCGATCTGTCCGTGCTCATCCTCATTTTCTCTCTGGTGGGAGCGCGGGCCACGTACGTGTTCACGCATCTGGGCGAGTACCGCGAGCACCCGCTGGATGCGATCTCGCCCATTCAACACACCGGAAAGATCGGCATCGAAGGGCTGATTCTCCTGGGAGGGGTCTTCGCGGCGTTCGTCACGATTTGGTTCTATGCGCGTCGCAAGGGCAAACCGTACCTTGCCGTAAGCGATCTTTTGGCGCCGCCCGCCGTGCTGGGAATCGCCATCGGGCGGTTGGGGTGTTTCTTCAACGGCTGTTGCTTCGGTTCTCCCACACACTTGCCGTGGGGTGTGCGCTTTCCGGCCGGAAGTCTGGCGGCTTATGTGTTTCCCGAGCAATGCGTGCATCCCACGCAGCTCTATGAGACCCTCTTCACGCTGCTCATCTTCGCCTTCCTCATGCTGTATGACCGGCGGCCGCGCCCCGCCGGTCGGATCACCGGTCTGTTTCTGCTGCTCTACGGTGTGGGGCGCTACGCAAATGAGCTTCTGCGTTGGTACGAAACGGAAATGGTGTTGTGGCGCGGCGCGGGCGGTCGCTTCACCATCTCGCAGGCGATTTCGCTGCTGATGATCGTGGCCGGCGCGCTGCTGGTGGCCCGGACTCTGCGTAAGGTGCAGACGGAGAAGCCGGCATGAAAGCGGCCTGCGTCATCGGTGCGCTTCTCCTCTGCGAAAGTGCGTGGGCCGCGGGCTTGGCGGACTTTGCATGGGTTCACAACGTGCCCGTTTACGAAGTGGAAATCACCGGCGAGATCCTGCACAGCACGGAAAGTTTCACGCAGGGCCTGCTCTGTCAGGGCGGCGCGCTCTATGAGAGTACCGGGCTCTACGGTAAGTCCACCGTGCGCAGGCTCGATCCCGCCACCGGCGAAGTGCTGCAAAGCGTGGCTCTCGATTCCGATCTCTTCGGCGAGGGGATCGCTTATTCCCAAGGCGAACTGGTACAATTGACATGGCTCGAGAACGTGGGCTTGGTGTGGAGCCTGCCCGATCTGGCGCGCACGAAAAACTATCGCTACCACGGCGAGGGTTGGGGTCTGACCGCGGACGAACATTCCTTCATCATGAGCAACGGCAGCCCATGGCTCTATCGCCGCGATTTTGAGGATTTCTCTCTTCTGGACAGCGTGGCCGTGACCATCGCCGGCCGGCGGGTCAGCGGACTCAATGAGCTGGAATATGCCGTCGGCCGCGTCTACGCGAACTTCCTGGGAGTGGACGACATCGCCGAGATTGATCCCGCCACCGGCTCCGTCACCGCGGTGGTGGACGCGGCCGCGCTGCGCGATCTCGTACCCGGCGATCCGGTCAACACGCCCCTGAACGGCATCGCCTATGACTCCGCGTCCGGTGAGTTCTTTCTCACCGGCAAGCTCTGGCCGAAAATCTTCCGCGCGCGGTTTGTGACCAGTTTCGGAAAGTAGGGTCGGTCTGCGACCGACTCTTTGGAGCGCGGGTCACAGACCCGCCCTACAAGTCTATCAGCGTAGGGTCGGTCTGCGACCGACTCTTTGAAGCGCGGGTCACAGACCCGCCCTACAACAGAACGAGTAATCCACCGCGTGTGTTTTGTGAGCAGCTTTGGTCTGCGACCGACTCTTTCGAGCGCGGGTCACAGACCCGCCCTACAACAGAACGAGTAATCCACCGTGTGTGTTTTGTGAGCAGCTTTGGTCTGCGACCGACTCTTTGGAGCGCGGGTCACAGACACCGCCCTACAACAGAACGAGTAATCCACCGCGTGTGTTTTGTGAGCAGCTTTGGTCTGCGACCGACTCTTTCGAGCGCGGGTCACAGACCCGCCCTACAACAGAACGGGCAATCCATCCGATGTTCATCACCTTCGAAGGCATAGACGGCAGCGGCAAGTCTACGCAGATCGCGCGCACCGAAGCGTGGCTGCGCGGGCGCGGCTACGACGTGCTGGTGTCGCGCGAACCCGGCGGCTCGGAGCTAGGAATTGCAATCGCGGCTTTGCTTCACGATCCACGCTGGTCGAGCATGAGACCTCGCACCGAGTTTCTCCTGTTTTCCGCGTCGCGTGCGCAACTAGTAGATGAACTCGTAAGACCGCACCTCGCGCGCCGCAATGCGATTGTCATTCTGGATCGCTATGACGATTCCTCAACCGCTTATCAGGGTGGCGGGCGCAAAATCGGCATCGAGCCGGTGGAGACCGTCAACCGCTTCGCCACCGGCGGCCTCGTGCCCGACGTGACCTTTGTTCTTGATCTGGACTGGGACACATCCCTGCAACGTCTCTCGCGTGAGGGCGGCGCGCCGGACCGTCTAGAACAGAACGCGCGAACGTTTTTTGATCGTGTGCGCGAAGCCTATCACACGCTGTGCGCGCGTCATCCCAAGCGCATGATTCTTTTGGATGCATCACAACCCGCGGAAGTGGTCTTCGGCCGCATACAACGCGAGCTGGAAGCACGTCTCTGAATGCCGGGCGCGAGGCATCCGTTGCAGGCATACCGTCATTGAGGCTACTATGATCAGGCGTCTTCTTCTGCTGCTGATAACGGTCGTCTGGCTGGCTCCGAGCGCGCAGGCGGCCCGCTCCTCGTCGCAGGATTCCCTCTACGAGCAGATTCGCCGGAACATCTCGCTCTTCGGCGACGTCTATCGCGAGATTACACTGCGCTACGTGGACACCATTGACCCCGAGAAATTCGTCCGCGCCGGCGTCGAAGGCATGCTTTCTACGCTCGATCCCTACACCGTGTTCATTCCCGAAGATGAGACCGACGATCTCGATCTCATCACCTCCGGGCGATACGGCGGCGTGGGCATCGAAATCGGCGTGCGCGGCCGCGACAAGGTGCTCACCGTCATCTCGGCTATGGACGAGTCGCCCGCGCAGCGCGTCGGGATTCGCAGCGGCGACCGCATTATCGAAATTGACACGGTCTCCACTCAAGGTTTTTCCACCTCCGACGCGGCTCGTCTGTTGCGCGGCGCGGCCGGCACGCAAGTGCGGCTGTTGGTGGAACGCAGCGGCTCGAGCGAGCCCATCGAGTTCGTGATCACCCGTCGCGAGATTGAAATCAAAGACGTGCCTTACTCCGGTTTTGTGCAGCCGGGCGTCGGCTATGTCAAGCTGGCGCACTTCTCGCGCGGCGCCGCCGATGAACTCGACCAGGCATTGAGCGAATTGAAGAAGGGCGGCCTGCAATCGCTCATCCTCGACTTGCGCGGCAATCCGGGCGGACTCTTGAGCAGCGCGGTGGCCGTGCTGCAACGCTTCTGTCTGAAGGGCGAGGACATTCTGGCGGTGCGCGGACGGAACGCAGAGAGCGATCAGGTTTTTCGCATGCAGGCTGATCCTGCTATCGGGGACATGCCGCTGGCGGTGTTGGTG
>JAPKYT010000029.1 GCA_026394155.1 bacterium
GATTAGCGATGGTCTGTGCCTGAACGCCTTTGGTAGCGTCAACCAGCAAAATGGCGCTCTCAACTGCGGCTAAGGACCGGGAAACCTCATAGGAAAAATCCACGTGCCCCGGAGTGTCAATCAGATTGAGAATGTACTCCCCACCGTCGGCAGGCTCGTAGATCATGGTGATCGGATGCATCTTGATGGTGATGCCGCGCTCTTGCTCGAGGTCCATCGAGTCGAGCACCTGCTTGTGCATTTGCCGCGGTTCGAGGGTATGCGTCAGCTCCAGCAGCCGGTCCGCCAGCGTGGACTTGCCGTGGTCAATGTGGGCGACGATACAGAAATTGCGGATTCGTTCCAGCATCCGATACCTACGGTGTCAAGTCTTCCGGCGCCCTGTCGGAGAGCGGCATGACGATCCAGAGAAGCAGGTAAATGAGAATCCCCGCGCCGAAAGCGAGGATGAGCGCGATCCACAGCAGGCGCACCATGGTCGGGTCCACTCCGAAGTACGCTCCCAAGCCGTTGCAGACGCCCGCGAGCTTGCGTCCTTGGTGAATGCGAACCAGCCTCCGTTGCGGGCGGTTCGCGGATTCCGGCTGATCTTGGAACGGCCGGTCATTCGCACCCATTTGCTGGTCATGCTCATCGGGTCTCTCAAGCGGAACGATGATCCACGCTAACACGTAAAGTGCGACACCACCGACGCCAGCGGACAGCACGGTGAGCGTCACCCACGCGACCCGGACCAGAACCACGTCCCAACCCAGATACGAAGCCAGACCGCCGCAGATTCCTCCGAACACGCGGTCGCGGCGCGATCGCGTCAAGCGATTGAGTGCCTGTTGCATGTCAGCCTCCCGGAGCTTGGATCGGCAGAATTTCCAGAATCGTCCACGAGACGGTGCCCGCAGGCACCTGAATCTCCACCATCTCACCCACCTTCCGCCCCATCAATCCCTGCCCGACCGGTGACTGGTGACTGATCCGTCCTTCGGCCGGATCGGCCTCCGCGGGAGACACCAGAGTGAATTCACGCTCCACGTTCTTGGAGTGGTCGAGGATTCGAACGCGCGTCAGAATGCGCACCTGATCGGTCTTCACGCTGGTCTCGTCGGTGAGAACCGCCGAATGAAGAGTGTTTTCCAGCTGCATGATCTTCTGGTCAATGCGGAGCAGCTCTTCGCGTGCAGCGTGGTACTCCGCATTCTCCGACAAGTCACCCTGCGAGCGCGCCGAAGCCAATTGCTTGACCATCGCAGGACGCTTCTGGTTCCGCCACTCATCGAGCTCGGTCAGAAGCTTCTCCATGCCGCCCCGTGTGATGTAATGCCGTTCCAAACTGCCTCCACCGCTCATGGAATCTCGAAGTATTCACGTACTCCGCGCGCCAGCCCCTTGGCCAGTTTGCGTAAGAAATCATCTGATCTCAGCAACCGCTCTTCCGGCGGATAGATGAGGTACGCCACTTCCACCAGCACGGCGGGACACTCGGTGGGACGCGCCAGAGCCAGATTGCCATACCACAGCCCGTCGTCGCGGAGCGCCGCCGCCTTCAGCAGATGGCAATGAATCACCTCGGCGGCCGCGCGGGAATGCGGCTGATAATAGTAGGTCGCCGATCCGTTGCGCGTCAGGGGGTTCTCGCCGTCGGGAAGCGCGTTGGCGTGCAGACTCAAGAGTAAGTCCGCCTGCGCCTGACGCGCCAGATCAGTCCGCTCATAGAGTCCGAGATCATCGTCACTGCGGCGCGTCAACATGACGTTGGCTCCGCTCCGTTTCAACTCTTTTTCGAGAAGGAGTGCCAGACGCAGGACGACGTCCTTCTCCTTAGTGCCGAGCGGACCGACGGCGCCGGTTGCGCTGCCGCCGTGACCGGGGTCCAGCACGACGGTCTTGCCTTTCAACCCTCTGCCAGTGGATGACGCGCCGCGGAGCAGGACACGAAGACTGTCATTCACGTAAGCGATGCTGTACCCGTGCGAGAATGCCCGTTTGCCCAAGAGGCGCAGGACGACGCCTTCGGGTTGCTGCGTCCACGTGATCTGACTCAGCAGCGGATCATCCAGTTCGTAACGGACGCGGTTTAGCGCCGCCTTGGTGTCGAAGAGCGTCACTTGCAGCGTCGTTCCGGCGTCCACAAGCTCGGCAAACCACGGCACGGTTCGGTCGAGAGCCAACACACATTCCGAGAAGCCGCTCGGCGAACGGCAATATCCATCGCGAAGCATCGCCGGAGGCAACTGCGAATCCTGCTCCACGGCGACCCAACGCTCGTCCACCGCAGCTTGAAGTCCGTCGCCGAGCCGAACCGTAAAGAACCCTGACTGATGATCCGTGGCCACCATGCGGCAACCGAGTTCCGGAAAAACGAAGTAGCTTCCAGCGGGGACGGTGCAAATCTGCGCATTCGTCGCCGCGATCTTCACCACCCGCGGAGAAAACGGCGCGGCCGATGTGTCCACGGACTTGGTAGTCCGGGCAAAAGCGTAGGGGAAACGGAGCGTCGCGGAGTCGCCGCCCACAGCTTGAAAACGCAGAAGCCATTCCTCGGGTTCCGGATGCCGCCTGATCGGAAGCCATGCGAGGAACGCGCCTTCCGAAGTCAGCGCAACCGTGCGCCCGTTGATGACGAGTTCTCCCCTCGGCGGCAGCACGCGGCCGAGGAGAAACGTTGAGTCGAGAGCGGCGTCGTACTCGATGACCGCTCCAAGACTGTCCGTTCTCGGATAGACGAGCACAATCTCCGCGCCAAATGCCGGTGAGATCAAAGCCGCCAGCAGGGTGAGAATCAGTAGTCGCCTCATTGCTGATCCGTCACCAGCCGGATGCCTTCCAGCACCAGATTGGGTTCAATGTTCTCCATGCGCCGGCAGTGAGGCTGGAGAATCTCGGCGAAACCGCCGGTGGTCACCACCGTCACCGGCGCCTTGAGCTCGCGCTCGATTTTCTCCACCATGCCGTCAATCATGAGGGCGGCTCCGTAGAGCACGCCGGACTGAATTGCCTCTTCCGTGTTGCGGCCCACGACGGACGACGGAAACACGGTCTCCACTCTCGGCAAGAGAGCCGCCTTTCCGTGCAGCGCTTCAATGCCCGTCTGCAGACCGGGGGCGATGATTCCACCGCGGTAGACACCATCTTCGCCCACCACATCGAACACCGTGGCCGTTCCGACGTCCACCACCACCAACGGCGCTCGGTACTTGGCGACGGCTGCTACCGCACCGCAGAGACGATCCGCGCCTACCGATGATGGAGGGTCGTAGTCCACCCGCATCGAACGCACGCAATCCACGCTGATAATGAGCGGTCGAATCCCCAAACGCTCCGCACTCATGCGACTGTAAGCGAAGGTTAGTTCCGGCACGACCGAGGCAATGGAAACGGCGGTGAGCTTGAGGTCGTCCGTCCGACCGTTACGGAGAAACTGCATAATCATTACCCACAGTTCGTCTCCCGTGCGCGGCACGCGCGTGGCAATGCACCAACGCTCGCGGAGCTCGCTGCCGTCGAAGAGCCCGAGAGTGGTGTGAGTGTTGCCGGCGTCCACCGCCAGCAGCCGTCGTGTCATGAGTCCGTATCTCCGCTGGAGAATTCGTGAATCACGCCCGTTTCATCGGCGAGCCGGAGTTGTCCGCCCGCGCCGAGCCCTGCAAAGCGGCCGGAGAAAACCGACTCGCCCTCACGTCGAATGAGAGCCACACCGCGCGCCGGACCGTGCCGCTCCCAGTTTCCGCGGATCACCTCGAACCGCTGCTCGAGGTAATCATCGAACAGCTCCTCCCAACGGTGCAAGACGGCGGCCAGCAGAATCTCACGCTGCGGAGCATCGCCCGTCTCCGCCAGAATGGACGTTGCACACCCCTGCAACTCAAGCGGAAAGTCGGAAGGATCGGTGGACACGTTGACACCCACGCCAAGAACGGACGCCCCATTCTCTCCTGCGCCGGCTCGCTGCCCCAGAATACCCGCCACCTTGCGGCCGTTCAACAGAACATCGTTGGGCCACTTCACGCGAACGCGTCGCCCGAATCCCACAGAACCGCTGAGTACGTCGGCCAGCGCCACCGCGGGAAGCAAGTTGAGCAGTCCTGAATTCTCTCCTTCCACCGGATGCCGCAACATCACCGAAAAGAGCAAGGCAGTTCCCGGCGCGTCATGCCACACGCGTTGATAGCGCCCGCGCCCCGTGCTCTGATGATCCGCCGCCACGACAGCGCCCGACATGGTGAAACGCTCGTGATTCTCGGCCATCCAACGATTGGTCGAGTCAAGTTCCTCAAACCAAACGAACTCGCGTCCGAAGCGGCGTGTGGTGAGATGCCGTTCAAAGAACTTTGTGTCCCAACTCATGGCTGCTCGCGGAATTCGCCCCACACTTCGCGCAACGCTCCGGCGATTTCGCCCAGTGTGGCCGAGCACTGCACGGCGGCAATGAGCGGCGGCAGCAGATTCGTGTCACCGGAGGCGGCGACCGTGAGCTCCCGCAGCGCATTTTCGACTTTGGCGGAATCGCGCCGTTTTCGCAGCTCAGCCAGTTGTTTCTTCCGCCCCGCCTCGAGCGCGGGATCGAGCTTCAACACCAGCGGCGAGACATCGCGATCGCCGGCGAAACGGTTCACACCCACGATCACCCGCTCGTCCGCTTCGACCTCGCGCTGATAGCGGTAGGCTTCAGCGGCGATCTCACGCTGGAAATACTGCTTCTCAATGGCCGCGATTGCCCCGCCCATGCTCTCGATGAGCCGCAGGTACTCCCACACTTCCGTTTCCAGACGATCCGTCAGCGACTCGACGTAGTAGCTTCCGCCCAGCGGGTCCACCACGTCGGCCACACCGGACTCGTAGGCGATGATCTGCTGCGTGCGCAGCGCCACCCGCGCCGAACTCTCGCCGGGCAGCGCCAACGCTTCATCCATCGCGTTGGTGTGAAGGCTTTGCGTGCCGCCCAGCACGGCCGCCAGCGCCTGCAGCGTCACGCGCACGACGTTGTTCTCAGGCTGCTGGGCCGTCAAGGTGCAACCCGCCGTCTGGGTGTGAAAGCGCAGCATCATGGAGGTTTCGTCTTGCGCATGGAAGCGTTCCTTCATGATGCGCGCCCACACCCGGCGCGCGGCGCGGAACTTGGCCGCTTCCTCGAAGAGATGGTTGTGGCATCCCCAGAAAAAAGCCAAACGCGGCGCGAAATCGTCCACCGCAAGCCCGCGCTCCAACGCGGCCTCGACATAGGCGATGGCATTGGCGAAGGTGAACGCCAACTCCTGAATCGCGTTGGCTCCCGCCTCACGAATGTGGTAGCCCGAGATGGAAATCGTGTTCCATTGCGGCAGGTGTTTGCGGCAGTAGGCCATGATGTCCGTCACCAGCCGCAGGGACGGCCGCGGCGGAAAGATGTAGGTGCCGCGCGCGACGTACTCTTTCAGAATGTCGTTCTGAACCGTGCCCGTCAGCTTGCTCTCGGCGATGCCGCGCTCGCGCGCCACCGCGATGTACAGCGCCATGAGCACGGCGGCGGTGGCGTTGATGGTCATAGACGTGCTGATGCGATCGAGCGGAATTCCGTCGAACAGCACGCGCATGTCTTCGATGCTGCTCACCGCCACGCCCACTCTCCCCACTTCGCCCGCCGCCGCCGGATGATCGCTGTCATAGCCGATTTGGGTGGGAAGGTCAAACGCGACGGAGAGACCGGTGGTTCCCTGCGACAGCAAGTACTTGTAGCGGACGTTGGATTCCTCGGCGGTGCCGAAGCCCGCGTACTGCCGCATCGTCCACAGCTTGCCGCGATAGAGATTCGGATGAATGCCGCGTGTGAACGGGTACTGACCGGGATAACCAAGGCGCACGGAGGGATCGAAATCGTCGCGCGGCTCATACAGTCCCTCGACCTCAATGTGACTGTCGGTGAAAAACCGCGCCTTCCGTTCCGGGCGCTTTGCGGTCAAATTCTCCACGGCTCGTAGCCACCTCTGGCGGGCGCTCTCGCGTTCCCCCGCTGCACCCTGCGGTGACGTGAACTCTGTGGCCTTCTGGTCAGTTGAGAACACTCGCCAACACCTGCAACTTGAGAGACTCTCTTCGCTCAGGCCGGCTGCGCGGTCGAAGCCGCCAGTGCAGCTCGAAGATCAATCCGTACGGGCACGCGCACCGCACCGACGTTGACTCGATCATAGACAAGATACCCCTGCCGCAGCGCATACCGCAGAAGATCGCGCGTGATTTCCACGTCGTGCTTGCAGTAGTCGGCCACGCGCTCGAACTCGCCGGCTTTGAACCACGCCAGCGACTGCAATCCGTCCGCGGACTTGGCCGTGCCGAGCGTGCCCTGCGCAAGTGCGTCCAGCTTGAGCCGCTTGCCGGCACCGCGTTCGACGACCTCTAACAGATCCAGGGTCGGCAGGCCATGGAGATTCTCGAACGTGTAGCCGCGCAGAACTTCGTAGTCAAAACGCCGAATGTTGAAGCCCACCACCAAATCGGCGCTCTTCAAATGCGCCAGCAGGTCCGCGATCCGCGACTCATCGTAAACTTCCACGCGATCGCTCAAACTGTCCCACACCACCGCCACCGCCACCCGCATCTGCCTTGCCTCGTTCCATCCTCCCACTTCTTCCGCCGAGCGCTGCGTCTCAAGATCGAAAACCAGCACTCGTTTGTCCGGTGGAATCTGTTGCGGCTGCCAGGCCTCCGGAACGGCGGCGGAGTACGAGGTTGACGCGGCATGTTCCGGGAGCACAGTATTCGGCTCCGTAACAAGTGTCGTGCCAAACAGCAGCGCGCGCAGAACGAAGACGGCGGCAGTCTTGTCGAGCGGTTTGTTCCCGGACCCGCACTTGGGCGACTGAATGCACGAAGGACACCCCTCCGAACACGGACACTGTTCGATGAGTTCGAGGGTGCGCGTCAGCAGATCGGCGATGCAGTCGTACACGCGCTCGGCGATGCCCACCCCGCCGGGAAAACCGTCGTAGAAGAAGACCGCTCCGCCGTCAAGCTGCGGGTGCCGCGTGAAGCTGATGCCGCCCACGTCGTTGCGGTCGCAGAGAGCAAAGAGCGGAATGAGCGAAATGGCCGCGTGCTCCACCGCGTGAATGCCGCCCATGAAATGCAGATCCTCGCGGGCTGCCGCCTCGCCCAGAGCGGTGGGAATTTCGATCCATGCGCTCGAAGTCACGTAACTCTGCGGCGGCAGGTTCAGCGGCTCGACCGACAATAACTCTTGTGTGTAGATGCGCCGCCGCTCGTAACTGTGGAAGGTCTCGGTGACCTTCACTTTTCCGGTATGCACCGTGAAAGAGTGTACGGATTTGTGCCAACGGTCGTCTATGATCTCCGTCTGCTTGTCCGAGCGCACCATGGTGTAGAAGGACGCCGAAGTCGGGCGCACGCGGACGCGCTTTTTCTCCAGATCGAGCTCCCGCACCAGATACTGCTCTCCGCGATGCAGATAGATGGCCCCTTCGTGGCACTCGCGGAAGACGGCGCCGCCGGAGATTTCGCCCATCGGCTTGTGCTCATCGTCGGCAAACACCTCAAACGTTCCCCCCACGTTCCGCAGGCTCACGCGGCTGTGCGGACGACTGGGTCCCGGAAACCACTGTTCGCCGGCCGCGCTTCGCACCAGAAGTCCTTCGTACTCGAGGTCGCGAATGATCGCCGCGTGCTCGTCCACATCAATGTAGGGATCGGCCTTCATCAGCGGAATCTCGGCCGCCGCCGCGGGAAGGTGCCCGCGCAGAATCTCCTCATTGGAGCGATTGATGAGCGCGGTCTCGAAAGAGCGGCCCAGCAGCTCGTCAGGATTCGCAAGGAAATACTGATCCAGCGCATCGGCGCCCGCCACCAGAAAGATCGCGCTCTCCTCGCCGCGCCGTCCCACGCGGCCGGCCCGCTGCCACAGCGACATCACGCTCCCCGGATAGCCGGCCAGAATGCAGACGTCCAAACCGCCGATGTCAATTCCCAGTTCGAGTGCGCTGGTGGAGACCACACCGAGAAGATCGCCGGAAGCCATGCGCCGCTCGATTTCGCGGCGTTCCTCGGGCAGAAATCCGGCGCGGTACGAACTCACGCGCGGCGCAAGGTCGGGGCGCGTGTCCATGACGATGCGGTGAATCACTTCGGTGCTCACGCGCGCCTTAGTGAAAACCAGCGTGCGCAGGCCCGCATCCATCGCCCGCATCAGCAGTTTTGCCACCGCTCCCGTCAAGGAAGTCTGCGTGTCCAAAAAGACGAGGTGCTTGCCCCCCTGCGGGGCGCCGGATTCGTCCACCAGAGTGAACGGCCGACCGGTCAGAGTCTCCGCCAGCTCGAGCGGGTTGGCAATGGTCGCCGAAAGACAAATGAACTGCGGATTCGCTCCGTGATAATGGAGCAGCCGCGAGAGTCGCCGGAAGACCTGCAAGACGTGGGAGCCGAACACGCCGCGATAGACGTGCAGTTCGTCAACCACCACCCACTTCAGCCGCCGGAAGAACTTTTCCCAACCCGGATGAAAGGCCAGAATCCCCTGATGCAGCATGTCCGGATTCGAGATGAGAATGTGCGGCGGATTGCGCTTGATCTTGGCGCGCTGCGCGCGGGGCGTGTCGCCGTCGAACACTTCCACCGAGAGCGGCAGCGTGTCGCGAAGCTTCTCTTGCCATTGGGCGAGCTTGGCGCGCTGATCCTGCTCTAACGCCTTCAGCGGAAACAAGAGCAGCGCGCTGCTTTCGGGACTTGAAAGCAGCGACTCCAGAATGGGAAGAGAGAAGGCCAGCGTCTTGCCGCTCGCCGTGGGCGTGACCACCAGCACGTTGCTGCCCGCGCGAGCCGCCTCAACGGCCGAGGTCTGATGAGCGTAAAGCCGCTCGACGCCGAAGCTCCGCAGGGCCTTGACCAAGGGAGGCGACGGCGGCGGATCCAGATCACGGTAATTCGCGTCGCGCGGCGGCAGGAAAACAGAATGCCGCACGGTGCGGCACAGCTCCGGATCGCTCTCCAGTGTCTGCAGAAACCGCCGAATCATGCGTGATGCCCGCTCGCGGTTTGCCGGTCACAGCCATTTCGCCTGACGATATGCGTTGAGCGTGTCACGAATCGTTGCCTCCAGCGGCCACTGACACTCGAATCCCCAAGCCCGTCGGATCTTCTCGCTCGAACAAACCCATCCCGAAGCGATGATCTCGTCGAGCTTTTCACGACTGAGCAGCGCCGGCTTGCCGCGCCAGCGAGCAGCTGTCTCGCTGATGACGCTGAGCGCCGTGAGCGCATGCCTGCCCAGACGCAACGGCCGCGCTTGGCGACCGGCGACGCGCGCGATGGCGGCGGACAGTTCGCTCCAAGTCACCGTCTCGGGATTGGCGACGAAATACACGTCGTTCAGACCGCGCTCCGTTTCGGCGGCCGTGAGCAGCGCGCGCGTCAGGTCACGGACGCTGATGAAACTGTAACGCTGCGTGCCGGCCCCAAACTGAGGATAGACTCCATACCGCACCACCGCTCGAAAAAGCGCCCGAAACTGTTCATCGCGCGGACCCAAGACGCTGGGCGGCCGCAGCACAACCCACTCCATGTGCTCCGCATTTTCCCCCAGCAGGCGCTCGCCCTGCAACTTGCTCTGTCCATACGCCGACAGCGGATGCGCCTCATCATCCTCGGTCACCGCATCACCGTCCGTGGACGGCCCGGCCGCCGCCTGCGACGAGCACAGCATGAATCGCCGAACGCCTTCCTGCCGGGCGACAGCCGCGAATTCACCCACGGCCGCACCATTGATACGAAAAAGATCTTCGCGGCGGACTGCTTTCGTCAGGCCTGCGCAATGCACCACGACGTCGCAGCCGCGCGCCGCGGCCTTCAGCGACTCCGCGTCATCGAGCCTGCCCACTGCCGTCTCGACGGGCAGGCCGTTCAGCCACGTCAGCCGCGAGGGATTACGGACCAGCGCTCGAACCGTCCATTGCTGCGCGAGAAACGCTTCGACCGTGTGGCTGCCGATGAACCCCGTACCACCCGTGATGAGAACGCGACGCATCAGCCCGTCATCACCAGACTTCGGAGCTCGCGCGGCACGCCGCGCGGCTTGCCGTCGGGTGTGGCAAAGCAGTGAACCGTGTAGCCCTCCGCCAAGAGTTCTTCATCCGGCTCGCGGATCACGCGGTAGTCGAAGCGCAAGCGCGCCGGAGAGGGAATCGTCAGGCGCGTCTGGATCCGCAGCATATCGTCGTAACGTGCGCCGCGCAGATAGCGGCAGCCGCTCTCCACCACCGGCAGCCACAACCCCTCGCGCTCGAGCTCCCGATACGGTTTCCATGCGCGGCGGATGAGTTCGGTGCGGCCGACTTCGAAATAGCCGAAGTAGTTCGCGTAATAGACCCAGCCCATGGCGTCGGTTTCGGCGTAGCGCACGCGGACGGGCGCGCTGTCTTCAAGCGCCTGCACGTCAGCTCTCCAGCCAGAAGCCCATTCTCTCATACTTGGCATGACGCTGAGCGAGAAGCTCTTCCGTGGTCAGCGGCTTGAGGCGCGCGAGGCTCGCCAAAATCGCTTCTTTCACGTTCTGCGCGCTTCCATCGGGATCCCGATGCGCCCCTCCCCACGGCTCGGAGATGATACCGTCCACGAGTTTGAGTTCCACCAGATCGGGCGCGGTCAACTTCAGCGATTCCGCCGCCTGCGGAGCCTGCGACGGGTCGCGGTAGAGAATGGACGCGCACCCCTCGGGCGAAATCACCGAGTAGATGGAGTACTCGAGCATAAGCACGTCGTCGGCCACGGCGATCGCCAGCGCTCCACCGGAGCCGCCTTCCCCGATGATCACGGTGACAATCGGGGTGGGCAGACGGGCCATTTCGTAAATGTTGCGCGCGATGGCCTCGGCCTGTCCCCGCTCTTCGGCGCCAAGGCCGGGATAGGCGCCCGGAGTGTCAATGAGCGTAATCACCGGCCGGCGGAACTTGGCGGCCAGTTTCATCAGGCGCAACGCCTTTCGGTAGCCCTCGGGGTTGGTCATGCCGAAATTGCGGAAGAGATTCTCCTTGGTGCCGCGGCCTTTTTGATGGCCGATGAGCATGACCTTGTGACCGCCGATTTCGGCAATGCCCGCCACGATGGCATGGTCATCGGCAAAGCCGCGGTCGCCGTGCAGCTCCAGCCATGAATCACACATACGTTGCACGTAGTCGAGAGTGAACGGCCGCCGCGGGTGCCGGGCGATCTGCACCTTCTGCCACGCGGAGAGGCTCCGGTAGACCTCCTCCCGCATGTGCTCCGCCTTCTTCTCCATGCGGTCAATTTCGACCGACAGAGACTTCATTCCCGGCGTCAGCAAAAGCGTGCGCATCTCGGCGATGCGGCGTTCGAGTTCCACAATCGGCCGTTCGAAGTCCATAACATAGGAGTCGGCAAACGTGCTGCGGGTTGCACCGGAGCCGCGCTCCTGAAGATTGTCGGCCTTCGCTTCAGCGGTTTGCTTTGCCATTCACTCGTCCTCTACTTCGCTCCGCGGTCTGTCGCGCTCGCCTCTCCGGCCGGCGCATGGCGGTAGCGGTCGCTCAGCCGTTCGGCCAGACGAACGCCCATCTTGGCGACGGACAGGATCGCCCGCGGATAGCAAGGTCTCAACCTCTTGTCCATGAACAGTCGCATGGAGCGGTAGAATTCACGCCGGGCCAAGGAGGGAGCGAGGCGCATGCTCGCACCCTTGGTGTGCATCACGCGCGCGGCTGGCACAAACCAGATTTCGCTGCCGGTCTGCCGCAGCTTCCAACACAAATCTATATCTTCGCCGAAGAGAAAGTAGTCTTCGTCGAAGCCGCCCACGGATTCGAACGCGCTGCGACGCACCAGCAGGCACGACCCCGAAAGACAATCGGTCGTCACCTCCACGTCGGGCGAGAGCCACCGCCGATGATAACCTCCCAGCCTGCGGCTGTGCGGGAACACGCGATCCAGACCGGTGAAATAGCCAACGGCATTCACGGGAGTCGGAAATCCGCGCCGGCAATCGTGGCGGAAGCCGCCGTCGGGACCCGTCACCTTGGGACCGCAGGCAGCAGCCTGTATACGATGCCGCAGAAAAGCCACCAGTTCGGCGACCGCGCGGGGGCCCACCGCTGTGTCGGGGTTCAAAAGGAGCAGAAACTCGCCCGTGGCCTGCCGTGCCGCCGCATTCACCGCCCGGCCGAAGCCCGTGTTCTCCCGATTGGCAATGAGGCGAACCTGTAGGAAGTTGTCGTGCACCAAGTCGGCGGTGTCGTCCCGCGACGCATTGTCCACCACCCAGCACTCCGCGAGCCACTCCGCACTCGCGCGATAGAGGCCGTCGAGACATCCGCGGATGAAGTCCCGCGACTCGTACGTCACCACGATGGCGCTGACGCACGGTTCGGGACTCATTTACAGCCCGCCGAAGATGGACTGCAGGCGGAGCTTCCACACCATGAACACCGCCTCCCGGACGATGGCCCTGGACATCTTCGAGCTGCCTACTCGCCGGTCCACGAAGATGATGGGAATCTCCACGTATTTGAAGCCTTTCTTCCAGGCCTTGAAGTTCATCTCGATCTGGAAGCTGTACCCGCCCGAACGGATGCGGTCGAGATCAATGGCCTTCAGAACCTCGATGCGGAAGCACTTGAACCCGCCGGTCGGATCGTGAATGGGCATGCCCGTGACACAACGGGTGTAGTACGACGCAAAGTAGCTGAGCAGCAGCCGCCGCAGCGGCCAGTTGACCACCGAGATCCCGTTGATGTAGCGGGAGCCGAGCACGAAGTCGTAGCCTTGAATCTTCTCCAGCAAGCGCGGCAACTCCTTCGGGTCATGCGAAAAATCCGCGTCCATCTCGAAGACGATCTCGTAACCGTTGGCGATGGCGTACTTGAAACCGGCAACGTAGGCCGTGCCGAGACCCATTTTGCCCGAACGCTCGATGAGCTTGACGCGCGAGTCGTTCCCCGAGCGGGCCTTCACCCGCTGCGCCGTGCCGTCGGGCGAATTGTCGTCTACGATGAGCACGTCCAGTCCAAGGTTCTGCTCGAGGATAGCATCGAGAATCGCGTCTATCGTTGCGAGTTCGTTATACGTCGGGATAACGATCAGGCCTTTCACAGACGCGCTCCTTTCGCCCTGAACTCGGCCAGTTTCTCAGCCACGGCAGGATACTTCAGGGCCAGAATGCGCGCCGCCAGAACAATCGCGTTCTCGGCGCCCGCTTTGCCCACGGCCACCGTGGCCACCGGCACACCCGAGGGCATTTGCACGGTGGAGAGCAGCGCGTCCAGACCGTTCAGCGCCGATCCCGGCAGGGGAACGCCGATCACCGGAAGCACGGTTTCGGCGGCGCACGCGCCGGCCAGATGGGCCGCCATGCCGGCGGCGGCAATCACCACCTCGGTTCCGTCACGAGCCGTTTCCTTCAGCCGCGCCCGCAACCGGTCCGGATCGCGATGCGCCGAAAGCACGGCCATCTCTACATCCAGACCGAAGAATTCAGAGAGGCGCTCCGCGCCGGCGAAGTACTCGCGGTCGGACGAAGAACCCATCAAGATGAGAATTTTGGGCATCGCCGGGCCTCTTGGAAAGGTGCAAACAACGCGGCGCGGGCTACAGGAAAAAGACCATCACTGTCGGCGACGAACAGTGATGGTCCGTTCACACACACCGGAAAGGGGATCGCAACTCCCCGGACCGCTGACGACTCAGCGCGAATAATCCACCGGCCGGGTGACCTTGTCGAAGTAGAAGCGCAGGCCCAGCAAGCCGTAGACGCCCGACAGATTCACTTCCATCGTCCGCGAACTCGACGACGTAGCGCCGATAATCGGCAGATTGGTGCGAGTGCCCGGCGATACTTCGTACGAGTAGCTCTGAGTGTTGGCCACCCGCGCCCCGCCCTGCAGCACGATTCCGAAACGAGGCAGGGGCAGGACTTCGACTCCCGCCGAAGCGACCAGACCGAACGCCCGCCCGGTCGCGTCGTAGTTGTAGCGCTGCCGGTAGTTGTCCTGAATCTGCAAGTTGGCGTTATAGTAGGCCACTCCCGCGCCCAAGTTCAGACGAACATGTTCGGACGGCGTACCCACCAGATATCCCTTGAGGAAGAACTCGCCCGCGTGCATCAGGATCTCGCCGGAGGCCGTATCGGGCGCGTCCACGGTGTTCGTCACTTCCAACAAGGCATTGTAGCCGACTTCCCACATCGTATGCTTGGACGGACAATAGAGAAAGCTCAGGCCGGCGGCCGGACCCGCGTCGCTCTTGTTGAGCACGTTGTCAATGTGCGCCTTGTTCAGTGTTGTCTGCATGTTCTCGATACCGGTGCGAACGTCGCTGAGGTCGTACCCTCCGAATCCGCCGCGCAGTTCCACACCATACCTAAGCGGGCTCTCGAAAGCCAGTGCAGTGCCGGAACCCAGCATCAGGATCAAAGCTGCGCACGCTCCAATGGTTCCAATGAGACGGTGCATGGTCAAGCCTCCGTGAAAAAAGAGTTATCCGAAAAACGAACCAGTCTGAAAAAACTCAGTTGGCGGGCCGCGGCGCGCCCGTGTCCACAGCCATCATTTGGTCGAGCCGCTGTTTGGCGCCGCGGTCGGATGGGTGGCGGGTCACCCACTCCTGTAAGACGGCGACGGCTTTGCCCTTGTCGCCCGCATACTCGCAAGCCTGCATGAGCGCTCCGATAGACTGGCCGTCGTTCGGGTTCAGCGCCAGCGCTCTCTCAAAACACTGCGCGGCCAGCGCATAGCTTCCGGCGCTGAACAACTCGCGGCCCGCCGCGTAGCACTGCTCGGCGGTCGGCGTGGAGCCCAGGGATTGTTCGACGATCTCCTTGGCGCGCGGCTCATTTTTCGCATAGGCCGCCCAGAAGCCCGCGATGCGCATCCGCATTTCCAGCCGCAGGTCCTTACGCGCCGTCACCAACTCGAGACGCCGCAACGTCTCATCGGGCCGCCCCATGTCGTAATACATCTTGGCGATCTGCAGCGACAGTTCGGGATTGGAGATGGACCGCACGGACTCGGGAACCAGCTCGTCGAGCTTCATCATCACGGTCAGCGCCTTCTGCCGGTTGGACAACTGGTCGAAGTTGGCCACGCGCTCCGCCACGCTCTCGTACTGCGAGCCGGCGGAGGGATTCGTATCCGGCAGCATGGAATAGTAGTAGGCAAGCTGCAAGAAGCCGGAACGGTAATTCTGCAACAGCTTTTCGACATTGTCGTCGAAGTGAACGCTCGGATCATTGATGCCGCGGAAATGTCCGTGGAAGGTCTCCAGCAGGTTGCGGTGAAGCAATTCTGAGTCCACCGGCTGCCGCCCCTTGGGGTTGACCCGGAACACCAGCCCTTCGAAGGTGAGATGATCCCGCAGTCCGACCATGTTCGAGTTGGCCACGGTGACCGCGAAATAGACCGGTTTGGGTACCGGTGTGCGGGCCGGGTCCCAGTTGGTGCGCAGGATGTCCAGAATCATCACGTCCTGAACCCGCAGAAAGTTGTTCTGGCGGCTCTCGCTGTCGCGGGTGGGAACGTACATGGCCGCGGGCACGGTCCACGCCATCTTGCCCTCGGGCGTGTTCATCTCCACCTTTTGCTTCTCCGGCGGCCAGTAGCGCGACATCATCGCCGCCGCGTCGTGCTGGTCGAGATAGCGGTCAACGTAGGTATCGCTGAATGAGATGGGAACTTTGGGCTCGCGATTCTTGAGCTGTTTGATGTACCATCCCGTGTTGAGCAGACTCAAGTTGGCAACGCGCACGTCGCGCCGGATGCGTTCCACCTCCTGCATGTACCAGACCGGGAAGGTGTCGTTGTCCCCGTTGGTGAAGATAATCCCGTCCTTGGCGCAGGACGTCAGCATGTTGTAGCTGTAGTCCCAGGCCACGTGATTGCCGCTGCGGTCGTTCAATTCGTAATTGCGTGCCAGCAGCATGACCGGGCTAAGCAGCAGGAGCAGCGCGGCCATGCCCAGAGAGGCGGAACGCATGGCGCGCTCCTCCTTCATCTTCTTGCCGATCCACTCGATGACCGCCGCCGCGCCCAGGCCGATCCACAGCGCAAAGGCAAAAAACGCGCCCACATACGAGTAGTCACGCTCGCGCGGCTGCGGATTATCCTGATTGACATAAACAATGATGGCGTAGCCGGTCATTAAGAACAGCGCGAACACCACCAGCCAGCCGCGGAAATCCTTGGCAAACTGATAGGCGAAGCCCAGCAATCCGAGGATGAAGGGAATGCAGGTAATCACCGCCAGAAAACGCACGGCTCCCGACGGTTCGTCAGTGAAAAGCGAGATGATGGAGTACTTGGGGCTGACGCCCGCGTCCTGAACCTCGTGCTGCGGCGCGCCCTCGCGGCCGATGAACTGCCAGAACAGGTAGCGGTTGAACATCTTGTGCACCTGATACCGCCAGAAGTAGTCGCTCTCGCTGCGGTACTCAGGATCGTTGTTCCACAGCCGCGGCATAATCGGCCGCTCGCCGTACTGCTCGCGGTTCAGATAGGAGAAGAAGCGCGCCGGCGTGTCCGGATCGTTCTCGTCTATCCCCGTGTTCAATCCCGAGCGGACGTAGATCATCACGTACGCCGAGAAGCCCACGATCACCAGAAACAGCCCGGCCATCATCACGCCGATAATGCCATGCCGATTGCGAGCCGCCCACCAAAAGATCAGCATCACGCCGACCGTGATGACCAACGGCGCGGCCATCCCGATCTTGCTGGCGGTCAGCGGCAACCACTTGACCACGCCGGGATAAACCATCACGAACACCACGGCGGTGATGGCCGCCATGCCGACAAACGAGCCGATCTGGAACTTGCGCCGGCGGAAGTACATCACCAGCGCAATGGCCGGCAGCGCCAGAACCATCAGTAGGTGAACGCCGGTGGAAAGCCCTACCATGTAGCCGATGAGCAGCAACCAGCGCTCGTTGCCCGGTTCATCCGCCTTCTCATACCATACCAGAATGAGCCAGACCACGATATGCGTGAAGAACTGGCTTATGGCGTACACTTCCGACTCCACCGCATTGAACCACATGGAGTACGACCACGCCAGCGACAACGCACCGACTATGCCGCCGCTGTAAGCGATGATCTTGTCGCGCACCGCGGTCTCGGGGCCGCGGATCATGCGGATCAGGCGCACGATGACAAGGTACGCGAACAGAATGGCGAAGGCGCTCGCCAGTACCGACATGTAGGTGACGCGAACCGCGATGTCCGACGACAGGGGCAGCATCGAGAAGATGCGGCCCAGCAGCAGGAAGAGCGGCGAACCGGGCGGATGGGGCACAGCCAGAGTATAGGCGCAGGCGGTGAACTCTCCGCAGTCCCAGAACGAAACGGAGTCCGCCATGCTGAAGGCATAGACGATGAACGCGACCACGAACACGGCCGTCGCGCACCACCGGTGAGTATCGAATCTTACCATTCCGCCGCCAGTTGTGTGTAGGTGTTTCGCTTGCGGATGAAGTGCCGCCAGACGATGCTATGTGGATAAATCACGCCAGACAGTTCTCGATCAGGGACTTTGCGCAGCCGCTGCACCCGCCGCCTCTTGGCGCAGATGGACGGCAGACGGCACAGCGTATAGACGTGCGCGGCCAGCACCGCTCCCGAACGCTTGGGTTCTCCCCGGAACAGCGACGTGACCACAGTGACCCAATCGAGCGCCAGCCGTCCGGGAAGATTGCGCAACAGGCTTTTCAGGCTGTAGTTCTTGAGCATCATCACCAGCCCGTTGCGATGATTAAAATACATTTTGCGGAAGCGATCCGCCGACAGCGCGGCTCCCGCCCAATGAAACACGACGCCCCGCGGCGCGACCTTGACTTCATGCCCCATGAGCCAGTAGCGCCAGCAGAGATCCAGCTCTTCCATGTGCATGAAGAAGTCGGCGTCGAGGCCGCCGGCTTCCATGAACGCCGACTTGCGCGTGACAAAGGCCGCCCCGGTCGCCCAGAAGATGGGAACCACGTCGTCGTATTGGCCGGTGTCGGGTTCAATGGCCTCGAAAAGCCGGCCACGAACGAAGGGATAGCCGTGGCGGTCTATGTAGCCGCCGCTGCCCCCGGAATACTCGAAGAAATCGCGCTGCTGCAAGGAGCGCAGCTTGGGCTGCACAGCCGCAACACGCGGCTCGGCGGTCAGAAGTTCGACGGCCTGATCCAGCCAGCCGGGCTCCACTTCCACGTCAAAGTTCAGGAGTACAACGATTTCCCCGGCGGCCTCCGGCACGACCGTGTTGTACGCGCCGGCGTAGCCAAGATTCTCCTTGAACTCAATAAGTCTTACCCCCGGGCAGCTCCGCCGCAGGTAGTCTACGCTGCCGTCGGTGGAGCGGTTGTCCACCACGACCAGTTCGAGGGGAGAGTACTTGGTCTTCTGCAGCGTCTCCAGACATCGCGGAAGAAAGGCCAAACCGTTGTAATTCAGGATAATAACGGAGACAGTTGGGCGTGTCGTGGCGGATACCCGTGGAGGACTGCAAGTCAAAGAAGTTAAATAATCTGCACAAGAATGTCAAGCCAATTCCCGCCGCTCCCGATGCCCATCTGCCGCGCCATTATCCGCATGTTGTCCTGCCAAGCGCTTGCCCCCGTGCCGGACCTGATCTCAGATCCTCTCAACATTGCTGATCGGCACCCAGCCTTTCCGGCCGTCCGCGAGCTGAATGCTGACCCAGCCCGTGAGGCTTTCGCCATAGCGAACTTTCGTACCTTCGTGCAGTGAAAACAACTGGGTAGAAGATGCATCGGGGGCCGAACAGACATCCGTCTTCACAGCCGTCACGATGGCCCGCTTCTGGGTATCGAGTGCGGCCCGCCAGCCATACCATGCGCCGGACAGGGCATAAGCCACCAACAAGATCACCAAGACGGTGCGAAGCGGCTGCCTCCACGAGATCGGCGCGAACCGCCATCCCAAGAAGCTGCCCAGCGCCAGAAATCCCATGACTTGAAACATCACCGCCAGCTCGTGCAGACTGAGATGGTCGCGCACGGAGTCCACCCAGTCCCAAATCACCAGCCGCACCGGTTTTTCGATTTTGTCCACCACGGCCAGACGCGCCAGATCGAGATTGGTGTACACGTCCCGGTCGCGCGGCATCAGCTTGCGCGCGCGCTCATAGCTCAGGATGGACTTTCCGATCTGACCGCATGGCCCTCATGGCTTCACCCCCGTGCGGCTGCTGTTCCGCGCCAACTCGGTGGCGGCGGACCTCAAGTTCAGCAGGATAGCTCTTATGGCCTCGGCGGAAAGGCGGCTGCCGGCAAAACGAGCACGGTCGCACTCCGCTTGAACGCCGAGCAGCTTCTCCAGCAGGAGGGGATCCAGCCCTTGCTCCTTCCATTCGGTTTCGAGCTCGAGTTGCGTAAGACCGGTGGCGGTCTTGCCCGTCGCCGCGGTTAGAAGGCCATCCAGCGCCTCGGCCGCGCCGTGCACTACGGCTTCCGGCTTTCCACCTTTCAGAGCTCTTTCGGCGTGCGCGAGATGCCGCGCGACGGTTTGCAGAGCGCTGCGCCGTCGGGCGCGCGGGCCGCTTCGCCGTCTGCTGCCCGTGATCAGTCCCACCGCGGCGAAAGCCGCCCACGGCGTCGCCGTCCACACCCAGAAGAGGATATTCTGATGCGGCACGCCGCTGGATGCCAGAAACCGGCCGGGATCGGTCTTGGCAAAGGCAATGTCCGTTCCCACGTTTTCCACGCCCTGCTTGGAGGCGACTGCGATTCCGGACGGCGCGAGGCCCGGCCCGGTTCCCTTCTCCACTTGCAGGCGCAGCTCAGAGGTCGTCGCGGTGGCATAGCGGCCGCGCTCCGGATCATAGAAGGGATAGCTGATGGGAGGAATCACCTGTGTCCCCGGCGCGCGCGGAATGATCGCGTACTTGAACACCTTCCGTCCGCCGATGCGCGTCTGATTGCGGCGAATGTCGTCCGTCACCTCGGGATCGAAGCGCTGCACGTCGGCGGGAATGGAAATCCTCGGTTCCGGCAAAGTTTTGATGTTGCCCGTGCCCTCGATTTCCACCGTCAGCGTCAGCGCTTCATCCGTTTTGCAGGACGCGCGGTCGAAAGCGGCCCGAATCCGGTACGACCCCACCGCTCCGTTGAAGTCCGGAGGCACGGCGGTCTGCGGCAGCGGCCGGATGTGCAGCGTCACGCCCGGCGAGGACAGTTCCAAAGGCTCAAACTGCCGGCCCAACTGAAAGAAGGGATCATTAAAGAGATCGAACGGATCGGGCGAGCGTCTCCGCGCGCGCTTCTCCACCTTGGTCTGAATTACCATCGGTTCGACCTCGAGATCACCCGAGGCCGTGGGAAAGAGCGCCGACTTGCGAATCACCGCCACTTTGTAGGAGCGGCCGCTCACCAACTCATCGGTGAGCGGCAGCGTCGGCGGCAAGGGGATTTCTTCCACCCAGAAGCCGGTGGCCCGCGGCAGTCGCAGAATCTCCGGGCTGGTGATCTGCGCGGCAAAGTAGAGCTTGTAGGTGAGGGTAATCTGCTCGCCGATGCAGGCATTGCTCTTGTCGGGATAGACGCGAATGAAAGCGTCCGCCGTAGATGGAGAGCCGCGCGAATCGCGATCCGGTGCCGGCGCCGACGCCGACAAAATCGTGATGGTGATGGGATTACTGATCAGGTCCTTGCCGTGATAGCGGGCAACGGCGGGGCCGATGACTCCCTTGCCCGCCGACTTTGCCCGCAGCACGTAGGAAAATGCGGCGGTGGAGGATGCCCGGCCGTTGACCAGTGTGAAGCTTGTGCTGGTGTAGGGCCCGCCCGCGACTTGCAGATTTTCGAGTGCCGGCAGCTTCGGTTCCGACACGCCCGAAGCCGCGCCTTCAAAGGTCAGGGTCAGCGTTAGCGATTCACCCACGCGAACCGTATTCTTGTCCACCGCGGCGGTAAGTCTCTCTTGCGCGAAACCCGGCAGGCAGAGCGCAAGCACAAGTATCCAGACTGACGCTCTCACCAGTCTTTCTCCCGCTTGGGCCGCACCGCCACCTTGACCTTTTTCGCGTCTTTCAACGCATTCTGCTCATCCTGCAAGAGCGCGTTCAGAATCCGTTCCGCCTCTTCTTTGGACATCTGCCGGTCGTATTGCGGCTGGCTCTGCTGCTCCGTCTGCTGCTGATCCTGCTGCTGCGCCTGCTGCTCCTGCTGGTTCTGCTGCTGGGTGGAATCCTGCTGCTGCTTCTGTTGCTGCTGATTCTGATCTTGTTGTTGCTGCTGCTGTTGTTGCTGCTGCTGACGAAGCATCAGCCGTGCCAGTTCGAGATTGTACTTGGCCTGCTCGTCGCCGGGATTTCGTTTCAGCCCCTCAACATAGGCGGCTACCGCTTTGTCGTACTGTTGTCCCTGAAAGAAGCTGTTGCCGAGATTGTACAGCGTCTCGCTCAGCTCTCGCTCGGAAGCGTTGGGCCTGGCCGAACCCCCGTAGAATTGCCGCGCCGACTCATAGTCGCCCTGCCCGTACATCAGGTTGCCGACGTCGTAGAGAATGACCGTGCTGTCGCCCTGCTCGTCGAGGGCGCGTTTGTAGTGCGTGAGCGCATCGGCCGCGTTGCCGGTCTGCGCCAGGCGGTTGCCCTGCTTCACTTCCGTGCGCGGCGAAGCCAACACCACAGAGCAAACGGAAAGAACGAAGAGAATTGAATGCCGAAATCTCATGCGGCCTTCCTCATCAGCGGTCGAAACGACTTCAGACGCGCCCGCCAGACCGCCACTCTCAAGCCGCCCTTGCGCTCCGAGATGAAGAACTCGAGCAGCAGCAGCAGCAAGGCGGGCAGCACAAGGTACTGAAACCGATTCTCAAACGAGGTGAACTGCTTCTTGCCGAACTCCTTCTTCTCCATCGTGGAAATGTCGTTCCAGATAGCGTCCAGCTCCTGGCCGCTCTGCGTGCCGCGCAGGTACTTTCCGTTTCCGGCATCGGCGATGCGCTGCAAGAGCAAGTCGTTCAAGCGGGTGACAATGATGGCGCCCGCTTTGTCGCGTTTGAAGCCCGCGTCGGCGCCGCGCTTGTCCTTGAGCGGGATGGGCGCTCCCTGCGGCGTGCCCATGCCGATGGTGTAGATGCGCACGCCGTCCTGCGCCGCCTTGGCGGCGGCCTCGACGGCCGCTTCCTCGTGATCTTCGCCATCGGTGATAATTACCAGCACGCGGCTCTTGACGTCAGGATTGTTGAACGAGGTTCGCGCCGCCTCGATGGCATCGGCCAAAGCCGTTCCCTGCTCGGGAACCAAATCCGGCTGCAAGATGCGGATCAAAAGCTTGGCCGCGCCGTAGTCGCTGGTGAGCGGGCACTGCACGATGGCCGTTCCCGCAAAGGCCACCATGCCCACGCGGTCTCCCTTCAGCCCGCCCACGAACTTCTGCATTTCGTGCTTGGCGTTTTCCAGACGGGACGGCGACAGGTCTTCGCACATCATGCTGCTGGAGACATCTATGGCCAGAACGACATCTATGCCTTCGCGCTTCACTTCTTCGAGCTTGGTGCCCACCTGCGGACCGGCGGCTCCCAGAATCAGCAGCGTCCACGCCGCCACCCACACGATCATCTTCAGACGCAGTCGAGCCTCGCTCATCGAATAGGCCACCTGCGCGAGGAGCTTCTCGCTCACGAACTTCGATGCAGCCCGTCGCCGCCGTGCGAGCGCCCACAGCAGACCTGCCACCCACAAGGGAGTGAGCAGAAGCAGCCACAAGAACAGCGGATACTCGAACCGGATCATGGCAGCTTCCTCAAGACCGTGGCCGACAACAACGCTTCCATCGCAAAACAGAGCAGCGCGCCCCACAGCCAGGGGCCGTACATTTCGGCCACCCGGCGGTACTCCTCCACGTTGACCTTGGTGCGTTCGAGCTTGTCAATCTCGCGGTAGATTTCGCGCAACGCGCGCTCATCGGTGGCGCGGAAGTATTTCCCCCCCGTCAGCTTGGCGATGTCACGCAGCATGTCCTCATCAATGTTGACCGGAACATTCTGGTAGCGCTTGCCGAAAACGGTCTGCACCGGATAGGGGGCGTAGCCGCGCGTGCCCACGCCGACGGTGTAGACGCGAATACCCAGCGCCTGCGCCGCGTGGGCGGCCGTCACCGGATCCAGCTCGCCGCGATTGTTCTGGCCGTCGGTGAGCAGAATGACCACTTTGCTTTTCGCTTCCGACTCGCGCAAGCGATTGATCGCAGTGGCCAGAGCCATGCCGATGGCGGTGCCGTCCTCGACCATGCCCATGCGCAGGTCGCCGAGCAGGCTGGTGACCACCGAGTAGTCGGTCGTCAACGGGCACTGCGTGAAACTCTGAGCGGCGAAGGGCACGATTCCGATGCGGTCGGCGGCTCTGCCCTTCACGAACTCCGCGGCCACGTTTTTCGCCGCCTCGATACGATTCGGCTTGAGGTCTTCGGCCGCCATGGAGGTCGAAGTATCGAGGCAGAGAATGATGTCAATGCCTTCCACGCTGCGCTTGACCTCGCGGTCGAAAAGCTGCGGACGCGCCAGCACCACCACCAGGAGAGCCACGCCCAGAAAGCGCAGCACAAACGGCAGATGCCGAAGGTAAACGCGTGCGCCGCCGCGCAGGTTTTTCAGGTGGGAGACTGTGGGGAAGCGGAAATCGCTGCGCCGCCGGTCTTCCCGCCAGAAATGAAGCCAGATCATCAGCGGAAGCGCCAAGAACAGCCAGAACATCTCGGGATGAGCGAAGGTCATGCCGCCTTCTCCTCCGCGGCTTCGAGATGCGGCTTCTCTTTCGTCACGTCCACCAGTTCGAATCCCAGATCAATGTATCCCGCGCAGCCGTTGGGATCGGGAATGAACTTGGCGAATTTCACCAGATCGGAAGCGCGCAAGGCGGGAAGCAGGCGGTTGCGCAGAGCGCAGTCGTAATTGCCGTCCTCCAGCTCGCGTTCGAGATCGAAGGTGGTCATTTCCAGCGCGGGAAAGTCGTAGCGCCTCTCCAGATAGCGGCGCATGATGTGCGAGTACTCGACAAAGAACTCCTTCAGCATGCCACGGGCGGGATACTTCTTGTCGCGCAGCGCCATCAGGTCACGCACGGCCTCTTCATGCGGCGGAAGCAGCGGCTTCGCGTGCGCGGCTTGCGGCAGACTCTTCTTCCGGTAGCGCCGCCACAGCCACCACGCAGCCAGAGAGAGCAACGCCAAAGCGGGGATCCACGCCCACGCCAAGAGTTCCCGCCATTGAAAGGGATGCTTGCGGTAGGGCTTGATCGGCTGGAGAGCCTGCGCGGTGTCGGGGAGAATGGAGCGGATCACCACCGGCGCAGGATTGGTCCACAGCGTTTCGGCGTCGGCACCGCGACCGACCACCACCGGCATTTCCCGCAGAGTGAAGGTGCCCGTGTCGTAAAGAGCCAGCGTGAACGCGAGGCGCGCCTGAGCGATCCGCGAAGAATCCACCCGCAGAATCTCGAAAGCGCTGTCGGTGGGCACGGGAAAGAGCACGGGACGGTTCCCCGTTCCCGTGGCGGTGATTTCAAGCCGTAGAGTATCACCGACGTGAGCGGTCGAAGGCGAAAGCGTGGCCGTGACGTCCGCCGCCGGAGCCGCGCCCGCCCAGAGAATCGCCGACAGAATCGCGAGAGCCGCACGCATCTTACCGCCGCCGCTCCCGCTGCTTGAAAAACTGAATCAGCGGCCGCACGTAATCGCGGTCGGTGCTGAGCGGAAGATAATCCACTCCCGACCGCTGGAACTGCGATTTCACCGCCGCCTGCCATTCACGGAATCCCGCTTCCAGCCGCCGCCGCACGTGCTGCGAGGAGCTGTCCACCCAAAGCGGCGTGCCCTTCTCGGCGTCGTGCAGGCGGATAAGACCCAAATCGGGCAGCAGGTGCTCGCGCGGATCGGTCACGTGCAGCGCGATGAGATCATGCTTTCGGCCCACGATACGCGCCGCCTTTTCATAGCCCTCGTCAATCAGATCGGAGATGAGAAAGACAATGGCCCGCTTCTTCACCACCGAATTCAGGTATTCCAGCGCGCCGCGAATGTCGGTGCCGCTGCGCTGAGGCTCGAAGGTGAGCAGCTCGCGCAGAATGCGCAAGATGTGCGTTTGACCCTTGCGCGGCGCTACGTATTTCTCCACGTGATCGGTGAAGAGCAGCAGGCCGACCTTGTCCTGATTGCGGATCGCCGAAAAGGCGAGCACCGCCGCCAACTCGGTGGCGATTTCCACCTTGAGGCTTTCGCCCGAGCCGAAATGGGACGAACTCGACACGTCGCACAGCAGCATCACGAGCAGTTCGCGCTCTTCCTCGAAGAGCTTGACATAAGGATGTCCCATGCGCGCCGAGACGTTCCAGTCAATCGAGCGCACGTCGTCGCCGATCTGATACTCGCGCACCTCGGCGAAGTTCATGCCGCGTCCCTTGAACACGGCGTGATACTCCCCCGACATGATCTCGTTGACCACGCCGCGCGTCTTGATCTCGATCTGCCGAACCTTCTTGAGAATCTCGCGGGTATCCACGGGTCGGATCAGGGCACTTCGATGGTGTTGAAGATCTTGTTGACCACGTCTTCGGACGTGACCTCCTCGGCCTCGGCTTCATAGCTGACCATCACGCGGTGCCGCAGCACGTCCATGCCTATCGCGCGGATGTCCTCGGGCACCACATAACCGCGCCGGCGCAGGAAGGCGTGCGCGCGGGCGGCCTTGATGAGGTAAATGGAGGCCCGCGGCGACGCTCCATACTGAATGAGCGGCTTCAAATCGCTGAGTTTGAACTGCTCCGGCTGGCGCGTGGCGAAAACGATGTCCAGAACGTAGGCCTCGATCTTGGGGTCCACATAGACCTCTTCCACTAACTTGCGGATGCGCAGCACTTCCTCCGGCACCACCACCGCGTTCACCGGCGGAACGTCGCTCATAGAGTACTGCCGCATGATCTTCATCTCATCATCGCGCCGCGGATAATCAATCTTGACCTTGAGCATGAAGCGGTCCACCTGCGCTTCGGGAAGCGGATAGGTTCCCTCCTGCTCGATGGGGTTCTGGGTGGCCAGAACCAGAAACGGCTCGTCCAACGGGAAGGTCTTTTCGCCGATGGTCACCTGTCGCTCCTGCATGGCCTCGAGCAGCGCCGATTGCACTTTGGCCGGAGCACGATTGATTTCGTCGGCCAGCACAAAGTTGGCGAAGAGCGGCCCCTTGCGCGTGGTGAACTGCCCGTCGCGCTGATTGTACACCAACGTGCCCACCAAGTCCGCGGGCAGCAGGTCGGGCGTGAACTGGATGCGCTGGAACTTGGCCTGCATGGTGGCCGCCAGAGTCTTGACGGCCAGCGTCTTCGCCAAGCCGGGCACGCCCTCGAGAAGGACATGCCCGTCGGCGAACAACCCGACCAGCAACCGCTCCATCATGTAGCGCTGGCCGAAGAGCACCTTGCCCGTTTCCGCCAGGATACGGTCGGCCAGTTCGGATGCTCTCTCAATCCGTAAGGTGATTTCCCGAATGTCTTGATCCATAAGCTCCCACTCTGTGCATAGCCGGACACTTGAAGCCTGTGCAAACTTGCCTCATATACACAGGCAATTGTCCGAAAGTTCCGATTGAAAAAACAAATCCCCAAGCGGGGATCTGTGGAGGTTCCTATCCTGAAAGGGGCGGAAAAATCAACCCGCCGTGTCCGATTTTGCAGCCGCCGAATCCCGGCCCAAGATCTTGTTCAGTTCCTCGATCTCGTTGACGTCCTTGCCGAGGTGATCCAGCTCCCATTGCGCGTCCTTGATCAGCTCGTGCTCGGGGTAGTTGCGGATGAAGGTGCGGTAGGCCTCTTTTGCCATATCCATATTTTTCAAATGGTTGGCATACAAATAACCCGCCATGAACTGACACTGCGGCGCTTGCTGGGACTTGGGATAGCGCTTGACGATCTCCTGATAGCAGTCAATCGCCGCCTGAAAATTGCTCTCCTCCTGAAACTTCTTGGCCTTGTCGAAGAGCTCCACTTGAGTCGGCCCTCTCTTGCAGGCGGCAGCCGCTAATGCCAGTGCCAGCAGGATTAAGGCAAGGGTTCTTCCCTTTCGCATGCTACCTGTCCTCTACGTTTGGCCAATGGGAACAAGACGGCCTGAATATACGCGGGAAATCAGTAAGAATCAAGGGGTTTTTGGGCGGCGGGGAGAATGGCTATGAAGGTCGCGCCGTCACCCACGCGGGAATAGGCCTCGATCCGGCCGTTGTGGTTGCGCAGGATTTGGGCGCAGATGGCAAGTCCGAGGCCCGATCCGGCCGGCTTGGTGGAGAAAAACGCCTCGAAGATCTTGTCCATGTTCTCCGGCGGAATGCCCGGTCCCGTGTCCTTGATGGCGATCTGCACTTCGTTGCCCTTCTCGCTGGTGGTGGCGGTCAGGCTTCCTCCGTTCGGCATTTCCTGCAGCGCGTTGCGGATGATGTTGAGCAGCACCTGCCGGATTTGCTGGCTGTCGGCCCAGACCCGCGGCAGGTTCGGATCGAGCTGGTAGTTCACGCGGAACAAGCCCAAGTCAATTTCCGTGCCCATGAAATGAATGGTCTGCATGACCAGTGCATTGAGATCGAGGGCGGTGAAGCGCGGAACCGCGGGACGGGTGAACTCGAGCAAAGACGACAGCATGTGTTCCAGCCGGTCGGTCTCTTCGAGAATGATCTCCACCTTGCGCCGGTTCTTGTCGTTCTCACTCATCGCGCCGAAGACGCTGCGCGCGAAACCTCCGATGGCGGTGAGCGGGTTGCGGATCTCGTGCGCCACCGTAGCCGCCACCTCTCCGATGGCAGACAGCCGCTCGGTCTTGAGGAGCCGCTCGCGGCTGGTTTTCAGGTCCTGATTGATGAGCGTCAGTTCGTGCAGCCGCCGTTCGAGGCTGATGAGCAACCGGCCGCGCTCGATGGCCGAGGCGGCGCTGTTGGCGATGAGCCGCAAGCGGTGCAGATCTTCATCCTGAATGTGCTGGCGGGTGAAGAAGTTGTCCACTAACAGCACTCCCATCACGTCGTCGCGGGTGACCAGAGGGGCGATGGCGAATTCCTGCGGCGTGTAAAGATTGAGGAATTCCTCGGGCAGATGAGGGTCCTCGGTGCCACGGTCCACCAACAGCGTCTCGCGCTGGCGGATGGCCTTCAGAAACACGTTGTTCTCGTCCTCGAGGGGGATCACGAAACTGCGCGTGTACTCGAAGACGGTGTCCATTTCGGCCGGAAAGGTGTGCAGCTTAACGTCGAGAATCTCGGGCAGCGAGAGAGCCTTCGACTCCAATTCCGCCCAAATGCGGCCGGCCTCCTCGGCCGTGCGCGGCCCCAATCCGGATTCGCCGCGCAGCTCGTTGTTCATCTTGTCGTAGCTGAGAATGAAGGCGCGGTTGAAGCCCAGTCCTTTGCCCGCCGTCACCCCGGTGAGCACGATGTTCATCACGCTCTGCAGGTCCACCGCCGATTGCAGCGCGTCGCTGACCTCGGAGAGAATCTGCAGCTCCATGACCCGCTGGCCCAGCGCCTGGTTCATGCTGCGCTGCACGGACATGTCGCGCACGATGGCCTGATAGTAGCGCTTGCCTTCAACTTCATAGACGGAAGCGGCGGTGTCCACGTGCACTTCGCTGCCGTCTTTGCAGCGCAGTGGTGTGTCCTGAAAGCGTTGGCCGCCGGCGCTCATCACCTCCTCGATACGCTGGCGCGCGTCGTCGGCGTGACCCGGCAGGTGCAAGTCCGTGGCCGACAGCACCAGTAACTCGGCCCGGGTGAAGCCTGTGAGCCGCTCGGCTTGCGGATTCACATCCACAAACATCAGCGTTTCCGGATCCACCAGAAAGATGGCGTCGTACGCGTTCTCGGTCAGTGCGCGGTACTGCTGCTCGCTGCGGCGAATCTGCTCTTCGAGCCGCCGCTTCTCGGTCACGTCCCGGGCGATACCGAGCACGCCTTTGACCTCGCCGCCCTCGACCAGCGGATTGGTGGAAATGAAAACCACCACCTCGCGGCCGTCGGGGCGGGCCAGCACCAGATCGGTCGCCACCGGCTTTCCGGAAAAGGAATCCGCGAAGGCCCGGCGCACGCGGCCGCGGTCACGCTCGGCCAAGTAGTCAAAGGCGTTGCGACCCAGAGCTTCGCGCCACGGAACACCGAGCAATTCGTAGACTTGCCGGCTGACGAAGGTAATGCGGCCCGAGCGGTCCAACCGGAAGATGACGTCGCTCACGTTGTCAATGAGTGAGCGATAGGTGGCCTCGCTTCGTTCCAGCTCGCGTTCGAGCTGGAACTGCTCCACCGACTGCGCGGTCTCCATTAAGAAGACCTCGATCAGGGTGAGCATTTCCGGGGTGCACAGCGTCGGGTCTTCGAGAGTCAGTTCCGCCAGCCCGATGGTGCGTCCGTCATGATTGCGCATGGGGACCACCGCGCAAACCGGAGACTCATGGCCGGGTGCTTCCGCTTCGGACAGCAACCGGGCGGCCATGTTTTCGCCCAGAAGCGAATAGAGTTCCCGGTAACGCTGCGCGGCCGGCACCGGCGGAACGGTGTCCCGTCCGCAGTGGAAAAAGATCACGTCCTGCTCCGCGTCTTCCATGTAGAGCGTGCAGGACGTGAAGAAATGCGCTCCCGTCAGCGTTTCCGCCGCCAGGCGGAGCTTGCTTTCGATGGTGTTGGCGGCCAGCACGTCGGGGACGCGCCGGAACATCTCCGTCAGGCGATCTTTAAGGAGCTGGCCGTCGCGCGCGTTATCGTCGCCCGCGGGCGCGAGCGAAGGCTCCGCGGCGGTAAACCCGCGGAACTCGGAGTCACCGGGAGTATTGACGGGAGTAGTCATAGGCCAGTGCTCAGAACATGCGAACGCAGCTCAAACATCGGGTTTCCCCGAGAGGAGCTCGCTTGATAGCCGCTGCCGGCGGGACGCGCGGCGCTTATCCGGGCGGCCAACGAAAAGGCCGGCCTGACAGCAGATGAGCATGGATGTGCCAGACCGACTGACCCGCTCCTTCACCGTTGTTGAGAACGATTCGGTAGCCCTGCGCGTCCATGCCGTGCTCACGGGCGACGCGACAGGTGGCCACTAACAGTTTGCCGACGGTGAGAGCATCGTCCGCCGTCAGGTCGTTCAGCTTCTCGATGTGCTTCTTGGGGACAACGAGGACATGCTGCGGCGCTTGCGGGTTAATGTCCCGGAAAGCGAAAACGTCCTCGTCTTCGAACACGACCGTGGAGGGTATCTGGCCGGCGATGATCTTGCAGAAGATACAGTCGTTCACGGCCTTTTCACCGCGGCTTTCCGGCGAGCTTGTTCCTTGGCCTTCTGCCTTCTGACTTTCGCTCGATGGTGCCTGTTCATTTCGGGCTTGCGACGTCCCATCCTGTCCTCCTCGCTTGAAACGGTTGAACGGCCTAAATATGCGGAGGCCGAAGAAGACATGCAAGGGCTCTTCAAAGAGGGCTTCATGACGGCGGGGGCATCGCCGAGCCCGCAGCATCAGGCCGAAATAGGCGCGGGCCGGCCTTCGAGGCGGCCCTTGACACTGTTTCCATGATTGTTTAAATTAGGTTTTCGCATTCCGGAGTAGCTCAGCGGTAGAGCGGGTGGCTGTTAACCACTAGGCCGGGGGTTCGAATCCCTCCTCCGGAGCAAGTTGCTGTAAGTGCATAGTTTGAGAATGAAGTCTTGAATGTGACCGTTCAAGACTTTGTCATTTTTTGATTCGGCAACACCATGTCGTTTTCACAGGCGTGTGTCTTCAAGTAATCTATCATATCTTGTTACTTAACATACCGAAAGAAGGGATGATGAGCGACGGTTCACGCACTCACGGGGGCATCCTCATCATGGCTGTGGCCGTGGTGGTTTCGGCTATCGTTTTTGGGGGTGCCATTCCGAACATCCCGCGGGGAAACGACACGATTACCTTTTCACAGCGAAGTGGAATGCGGTGCGGTGAAAGATGTGTGAAGATTGCGTTTCTGAGACAAACGTATTACCTTTAGCGTTCAACTTGCCTCCCCCTTTTACATGCCACGACCTCTCAGATTGCTGACCCAACAAGCCCCATGAGTTCCTCCCGCATCAACCTCGCCACGCAGGTTCGCAGCTACCCGCACGCCTTCTGGATGGTCAACCTGATCGAGATGGTCGAACGCTGCGCCTACTACGGTGTGCGCACGGTCATTCCGATCTACATCGCGCAGGCGGATGAGCCGGGAGGTTTGCACTTCTCGCAGACCGACAAGGGTCTCATCTTCCTCGTGTGGGCGGTGATTCAGTCGCTGGTTCCCATGTTCTCGGGCGGATTCGCCGACCGCTACGGCTACAAGCGCACGGTCGCCAGCGCGCTCGCTCTGGCCATCGTGGGCTACCTCATCATGGGCACCCAGCGCGCCTTCCTGCCTTTCCTGTTCGGGTGCAGCGTGCTGGCTTTCGGCACGGCCATTTTCAAGCCCGGCATTCAAGGCACACTGGTGCGGACACTCAGCAAGGACACCTCGTCGGTGGGCTGGGGGCTGTTCTACATGGTGGTGAACGTGGGCGGTTTTTTGGGTCCGCCGGTGGCGCACTTCATGCGCGGAATCTCGTGGCCGATGGTCTTCTTCAGCTGCGCGGCCATTCTCTCGGTGAATTTCCTGATGCTGTTCACCTACAAGGAAATCGCGCCGGGCGGAGATTTGCGCGGCACGCCGCTGACCATTCTCAAGATGACGTTCAAGAACCTCTCCAACCCCCGGCTCTACGCCTTTATTCTGGTGATGTCGGGCTTCTGGTTGATGTTCATGCAGCTTTTCGACATGCTGCCCAACTTCATCGTGGACTGGGTGGACACTTCCGCTCTGGTGGCGCAGTTCCACTTGCCGACATGGATGACCAATGCCACTCCGCGCGGCACCATGATCGCGCAGGAGTGGATGATCAACGCCAACTCAGGCTTGATTGTGCTCCTGGTGGTGTTCATCTCGTGGCTGGTCTCCCGCATCCCGCGGCGGACCTCCATCCTGATGGGGATGATCGTCAGTGCTGTCGGATTGGTGTTGGATGTATTCTCGATGAGCGGCGTGTTATGATTCCTAGGCATTCTCTGCTTCAGCCTGGGCTAGATGCTCAGCAGTCCCTAGATGATCGAGTATCTGGGAGTGATTGCGCCTGAATGCCAGACAGCTCTCT
>JAPKYT010000066.1 GCA_026394155.1 bacterium
CGTCGAATGCAGGCAGCAAAACCCCGGTTTGGTGGAGCCGGGGTTCGCTGTTTTTGGGTCGGCAGGCTTGACTTTCGGCCGCGACGCGACTATTTCATATTGTAATGCAGCAACGACGGGCGCATCGCCATGCGCCCCTACGAAAATGGGTGAATTGCCGAGGCGGAAATCCATACGGTTGAAATCCTACGATTACACGCAGGCGGGCGTGTATTTTGTTACCTTGTGTACCCATGACCGAAAAACGGCGTTCGGGGAAATCCGCGATGGCGTAATGCACCCGAATGCCGTGGGGGAGGCCGCCATCGAGGAATGGTGCCGGTCGGAGGACATTCGTGCCGAGATTGAATTGGACGAATTCGTGCTGATGCCCAATCATCTCCACGCTCTTGTCGTGATTATTCCTGTCGGGGCGCATGGCGATGCGCCCGCACACGGCGATGCGCCCGTGCCAGATTCGCCGCGTCTTCACCGAGCACCCCGATCCCTCGGATCGTTCATCGCGGGATTCAAGCGCGCATCGGCCAAACGAATCAATGCCGCGTGCGGCACGCCCGGCAGCCCCGTGTGGCAACGGAATTATTTCGAGCGAGTCATCCGCAATGACGACGGGCTTCGTAAGGCGAGGGAGTACATCGTCAACAATCCGTTGCAGTGGAAATTGGACCATGAAAATCCCGACCGAATCCGGTAGGGGCGGAAGGCGTTCCGCCCGCCGTGGTTCAGGACGCATGTTGTAGGGGCGGAAGGCGTTCCGCCCGGCGTGAGCCAATCATTGACAACGGGCGCATCGCCATGCGCGTAGAGAAAAAACCCGGCGCGACAGCACCGGGTTTCACCCTGACTCTTTCGCATCAAGCAGCGGTCAATCGCCACCGCGCTTCTTGAGTTCCTTGTCAATCCACAGAATGGCCGACATCTTCTCATCCACCGCCTCGATGCGGGCCAGAATTTCCTGCACCTGCTCCTCCTCTTCGATCTGCTCGGTGACGAACCACTGCAGCATGATCTGCGTGCGGTAGTCCTGCTCTTCCACCGCCTGCTCGTAGAGCTTGTGGATGAAAGCAGTGATCTTCTGCTCGTGCTTGAGAACGCTCTCAAACATCGCTTTGGGCGTGCCGAACTGGGCGGGCGGCTTGTCAATGGCTTCCAGCGTCACCGGCTGCCCGATGGAGAGCAGATAGTCCATGATGCGGAGGCCATGCGCGTTCTCCTCGGCGGCCTGAAGGCGCAGCCAGTGGGCGAATCCCTTGAGGTTCTGGTGGTCGGCGTAAGCGGACATGCTCAGATACAGATACGAGGAATAGAGTTCCTCCTTGATCTGCTTGTTGAGCGCTGCCAGCATCTTCTTACTGATCATCGGTCTCTCCCGTAAGGTTGAAGCGGCTGCCGCGCGCGCGGACGGCCGTGTGAGTGAAACAACTTAATATACAGCACAGACAAGAGTTTTACAAGGCAATACCCGGTGCGGTTCCCCGTTGCACGGGTTTTCATGGCACTATCGTAAGTTGGCTTGAACAAAGTATTTCTGACCCTCCCCTTGATGCCTGCCTGCCGGCACACAAAAAGGAGGCATAGGGCGACATGATCCCCACTCAGTGAGCGAAAACTCCCGGTGCCTACTCCTAAGGGTCGGTTTTTCCCGCTCTTCAGCCCTCTCGCTCAGTCCCGCGCGGGAGGGTGCGGCATAAAGGGTGCGCTTGACATTGTTCAAGAGTGGCTCTAAATTTATCACTGTCAACCCCCCGACGGCTATTTCGGTCACAACCGGTCTTACCGTGTTCTGACCTCGACGCGTGAGGAGATAAGACGCCGCATGTATTGAGTCGTCCGGGTGGATGGCGCAGGAGCAAGGCTGGAAACGGTCTTGCTCTTTTTTTGGACATTGGCGGCGGCAAGGCACCTGTGCAGATGACGGGTTTGTTCGCCGCAGGCTGAGCGAGAGTTGAATTCTCCGCACTTTGCGCGGCCGTAGCGTGCCCCATACCAGCCTTGTGAAATCGGTGTTGATTTTGTATCTTGCGCCCATGCCGCCCATCAGTCCAGTCACTACTCGCGTCGTGCGCGGTTTTCCGGCCGCGCTCACGGAGCTGCGCCAGCTTCCCGAGGGAACCGAGCCGGATTTGGTGCTCGGCCTTTTCGGACTTTTGCGCGCGGCGGGAATGACCATCACCTATGTGGAAGCGGAGGTGCTGTCGGGTCACGCGGCGCAGTTTCTCTATTCGAGGGAGCAGCCTGAGTGCGCGCAACTGGCCTTCGCCCCGCCCGCCGAGACGCTCTTCCGCGCGTTGGACGTGACTTGGAAGGAAGTCACGCCCTCGGGGCCTTCCACCGCTTTCGACGTGCTGCGGGGATGGATCGCCGACGAGCGCGTGGCTTTGGCGCGTCTGAAGGAACCGATGCTCATTTACGGGCACCGGCGAACGAACCTCGAACAGACTCTTCTCGTGGCGCGCCTGCAAACGCGGCTGGCGGAAGAGACCATGTCGCTGGACGACTGCGATCAGCATTACTGGCGCTATCCGTTAGACGACGGCAATGTGCTGTTAGCGGTGATGCAGGCTCCACGGCGCATCGAGAACCTTACCGAGCTGGCGCGAGTCGCGGCGCGGCGGGCGGTGAGGTTGTGGCACACGGCGGACTTGGCGGGCTGCGCCTCGGGCGATGAAGCCTATGGCCATCTGGCCGCCGATCTGGCCGACGCCGCGGTGGATTTCGACGGCGAGACGTCGGGCGCGTGGATGGGACGGCCGCTGTGGATTCAATGGACCGCCCGGATGAGTTCGCAGGTTTTCTTCGAGCGTGCGGCACCGCGCTTCGGCGGCGGAGAGCGCGCCGCACTGGCCAAAGCGGCGTTCTGCTACGGCGAATGCGCGAACGCCTGGAAGCGGTGGGCGCTCTATCTCGGTCCCACCTGGAATCACGGAAGTTTGGGTTTCCCGGAGACTCTTCCCGAAGACTTCATCCGGCGCTGGCGTTCCCGCGATCTGCGCCTGAAGGCGGTGCGCCGGCTGGAGGAGGCGCGCGCGTGGGAAGAAAAGGCGGTAACGGAATTGACCAAAGTGATTCGCTGAAAACATGGCGGATACCGGCAACTCAGGGAGGCGGCTGACGGCCGCCTTTGCTCTACGGAGACTGCGGTGACATCCGATCCCCGCGCCGCCGAACGCGTTGAGCGCGCGACGAAGCGCTCGACGCTGCTGGTCGCGACTATAGCCTCTTTTCTGACGCCGTTCATGGCGTCATCGGTGAACGTGGCGCTGCCGTCCATCGGCCGCGATTTCGCCATGGACGCGGTGGCGCTGAGCTGGGTGGCCACGGCTTACTTGCTGGCTGCGGCGATGCTGTTAGTGCCGTTCGGGCGGTGGGCAGACATCGCCGGACGGAAAAAGATCTTCGCCGCCGGCATGGGACTCTATTTGCTGGCCTCGCTAATTATCGGCTTTGCTCCCAGCGGCGCCGTGATGATTGCCGCGCGCGCCCTGCAAGGGGCCGGCGCGACCATGACCTTCAGCACCAGCATGGCGATGCTCATGTCGGTTTTTAAGCACGGCGAACGCGGACGGGTCATCGGCATCACCACCGCGGCCGTCTATCTGGGGCTCTCTCTGGGGCCGACGGCGGGCGGACTGCTGACGCACTATTGGGGCTGGCGCAGCATTTTCTTTCTCAACGTGCCGCTGGGACTCTTTGTGCTCGCCATCATCTTGTGGAAGCTCAAAGGGGAGTGGTCGGCCACCGACAGCGGCGGATTCGATTGGCCCGGCACGTTGCTCTACAGCTTGGCTTTGCTGATGATCATCTATGGATTCTCCGTTCTTCCCGCCGTGTCCGGTGGTGTGCTCATTGCCGTCGGTCTTTTGGGGTTGGCGGCTTTTGTCAAATGGGAGACGGTGGCCCGCAGCCCGCTGCTCAATCTGAATCTTTTTCGCGGGAACACCACCTTTGTCTGGTCGAACGTGGCGGCGCTCATCAACTACAGCGCCACCTTCGCCGTGACTTTTCTGCTGAGTTTGTATTTGCAGTACATCAAAGGGCTCACGCCGCAGGGCGCGGGACTGGTCTTGGTGGCGCAGCCCATTGTCATGGCCGCGCTCTCGCCGATTGCCGGTCGGCTTTCCGATCATCATGAACCGCGGCTGGTCGCTTCCATCGGCATGGCCCTGACCATGGCGGGACTCTTGATGCTTGTCTTTCTGGGCAATCAGACTCCCATCGCATTCGTGGTGGCGGCCTTGATGATTCTGGGCAGCGGCTTCGGTCTGTTTTCCTCGCCGAACACCAACGCGGTGATGGACGCGGCGGATAAGCGTTACTATGGCGTGGCCTCGGCGGTGGTGGGCACCATGCGACTCACCGGGCAGACGCTCAGCATGGGAACGGTGATGCTCATTTTCGCGCTGGTGATCGGCCGGGTGCAAATCACGCCGCCCAGTTATCCGCTTTTTCTGCACAGCGTGCGCATTGCATTTTCGCTGTTTACGTTGCTCTGTGCCGCGGGTATTGTCGCGTCGCTGGCCCGCGGAAAGGCACATCGCGGGGCTTCGTCATGATCCCGGCACGCCTCTCTTTCCGCTTCACTCGACGACCCTGCGCACTTTCTCGCTGGCCGCGCGCCGGAATCGCCCGTCCCTCGGGCATTCCGGGAGGTCGCTGAGAGGTTGTTCTCCGTTCACGGGAATCGCCGAATGTTGACAAACGGTGAGTAATATGCTATATTCTAAAGTATTGAGAGGCTGGCGTGCTGCATGTCGGCAGCTCAAACCCGTTTGGGAGTTCAGGTATTGCAGCGAGTCCTAAATGTGCGAGGAGAGAGCCATGCGAAAGTTCATCGTCGCGGTTTTGTTTCTGCTGGTCGCCGTGTCTGCGCTTCCGGCGCTGTGCGCAGAGCAATGGACGCCCGAGCAGAAGGAAGTCTGGGCTATGGAAGAGAAACTCTGGAGCTTGACGAAGCCGGCTGATCTCGAAGAGTTCTTGAGCCTGTACCACCCCGACTACTCGGGATGGAACTACATGAGTCCGCTTCCGGGGGGCAAGGACAGAGTGCGCAAATGGATGGGCTATATGATGAGCTCGGGCGAAGTGGTGATCTGCGACATCCGGCCCGTGGAGATCTTTGTTCGCGGCAACTTCGCCTTCGCGCACTACTACTACCGGATGATCGTGAAGGACAAGAAGGGCGAAGAGAAGATGGAATCAGGCCGCTGGACGGACATCTTCATGAAAGAGGGCGGCAAGTGGCTGTGCATCGGTGATCACGGCGGGCAGACGTCCAAGTAGACCGCAATCTTGAAACCGACCGGCGAAAGGGCGCACGGGGCGCACGATCCGTGCGCCCTTTTCTACTTGAAAAGATGCCAGAATATGACCATATTTACGGCATCTGTGGCCAAACACAACCCATTGATTTTACTATGATACCTCTGGTGCTCATCCGGCACGGCGAGAGCCTGTGGAACGAGGAAAACCTCTTCACCGGTTGGATTGACATTGACCTCAGCGAGAAGGGCGTGGCCGAGGCGCATCGCGGAGCAAGGGCTCTGAAGGAGGCGGGCTTCGTCTTTGATCTTGCGTTCACATCGGTTTTGAAGCGCGCCATCCGCACGCTGTGGATCGTGCTCGATGACCTGGACCTGATGTGGATTCCGGTGCGCAATTCGTGGCGGCTGAACGAGAAGCACTATGGCGCGCTGCAAGGGCTGAACAAGGTCGAAACGGCTGCCAAGTTCGGTGAGGAGCAGTTCATCATCTGGCGGCGCAGCTACGACACTCCGCCGCCGCCTTTGGATGAGAACGACAAGCGGCATCCGCGCTTCGATCCGCGCTATCGTGATTTGAGTCCCGCCGAACTGCCGCGCACGGAGTGTTTGAAGGACACGCTCACGCGTTTCCTTCCCTATTGGCACGGCGAGATCGCTCCCGAAATCAAGAAGGGCAAACGCGTCATCATCGCCGCCCACGGCAACAGCTTGCGTGCGCTGGTCAAACATCTCGACAACATTTCAGACGACGACATTGTCGGCCTCAATATTCCCACGGGCATTCCGCTCGTTTACGAATTGGACGACAACCTGAAGCCTCTCAAGCACTACTATCTTGGCGATCCCGAGGAAATCCGCCAAGCCACCGAAGCGGTCGCCAAGCAGGGAAAGAAAAAGTGAAACAAGACGCGTGGAATTTCCACGTGCACTGCACGCGAGATGCGAGAACACGCCTTCATGAGATAACGAGGACAAAATGAAAACCAGCTTATTACTCTTGGTCGTCCTGAGTCTCGCTCCTAATCTGGTATTCGGACAGAAAACAGACACGGCCGTTACGCGCGGTGACGTGATCCGAAGCCTTGAGGAGATTGTCAACTTTGAGGCGATGCGCATGGAGCTTCCCCGGCAAGAGCGGGGACAGCCGGCGGCTTTCAGCGATGAACAGAGGGAGAAATTAATCGCCAACGGTTTTGTTGTCATTCCTGACGCCAGTCAGCAGTTCTTTCATGTCTATGAAAGCTCGCATTACGGCCAGAATCCGCGCATCGCGAACTTTGTCACCAGCGATTGTGCCTTGCACATCTATCATTTGTTCTATGATTTCACGCTGCGGGTGGTGGAGACGGAGTACCTGTTCCCGGCAGTTCGCGACCTTACGGTCACGGCTCTTGAGGTGTCGAAAGAGTACGACAAACAGGTCAATGATCCCAAACTGCGGGAGGCCGCCCGCAAGAACGTCGAATTCTTCGCTGTCGCGGCCGCGCTCATCGGGGAAACCGACTCGACGCTTTCGCCCGACGAGCAAACGGTTGTCGCTGAAGAGTTGCGCAAGATTGAGGCGCATGCCTCGCGTACGACGTCCGGCATCTTTCCCTTCGAACAGGACTACACGCAATTCCATCCGCGCGGGCATTATGACCGTTCGCCCGAGCTTCAGCAATACTTCCGCGTCATGATGTGGTATGGACGATCTCCTTTTCCCTTCCGGTACGGCGAAACGAAGACCGAGGAACAAGTGCGGCAAGCGCTGCTCATCACGCAGATGCTGTTCGATGCAATGAAAGACAGTTCACGGTTGATTGACTTGTGGGATGATATCTACTCGATCACCGATCACTACGTCGGTTCGAGCAACGCCATGACTGCCTATCAATTCCGTGACTTGATGGAGAAAGTCTATGGAGCCGAGGCGGCGATTGAAGATTATGCCGATCAGAAGAAGCTGAACAGGCTCTATCAGTTGGCCGATAAACTGCCGCCCCCGCGTATCCAAGCGCAAGCGCTTGGAGTTCCGGGCGGTCTTCAATTCCGGGTCATGGGCCAACGTTTCATGCCGGATACGTACATCATGCAGAAGCTGGTGAGTTTCGGGTCTCGTCCGTGGCCGTCGGGTTTGGATGTCATGGCCGTGTTGGGCTTCGACAGAGCGGCGGTTATTCTCGATGACTCGCTGAAACAGCCGCAACTCTGGGAAGAGTATCTCCCGCGTCGCGCGAAACTTATCGAGGAGTTTTCCGAGTGGGATTCATCGGAATGGAGTAAGAACCTTTACTCAGGCTGGCTTCACCTCTTGACCAATCTATGGAAAGAGAAGCACGCCGGCTTTCCGGCCTTCATGCGAAACCCGGCTTGGACCGACAAGCAGCTCACCACCGCCCTCGCCAGTTGGGCGGAAGCGCGCCACGATGTTATCCTGTATGCCGAACAAAGCCTGGCTGAAGGCGATGCAATGCGCGAGGAGATCGAGCAGCCGAAAGGTTACGTCGAACCCCTACCCGATCTCTATGTGGCGCTCTCATCTCTGGTCACGCGCACCGAGGACATCCTTCGGTCGTCAGGTTATCTGGACGATGACACCCGAGAGGTCTGCGCTTCGTATCGAAACCTCTTGGACTTCCTGACCGCGGTATCGCGGAAGGAATTGGCCGCAGAAGATCTCACTTACGATGAGTACGAGCGCATTCGCAACATCGGCGGGAGGATGGAAGCGCTCTCGGTATCCATTGTCGGCCTTGAGCGGAACATACCGGTCTACAATCAGGGGCAGCCGACCGACAAGAAGCGCGACCGGTTGCGCGCTTGGTACGAAATCACAGGCCCCGATCGTGACATCGCTGTCATCGCCGATGTGCACACTACGTTGGACAGTTGTCTGGAAGTCGGCGTCGGCCACGTGGATCAGATATTCGTGATCGTTCCCATTGGGGGAAAGCCATATCTCACGCGCGGCGGTGTCTTCTCGTTCTATGAGTTTCGCTACCACGCCTCCGGCCGTCTTGACGACCGCGCGTGGCAGGAGATGCTCTTGCGCCATCTTGAACCACCGCGTCCCGTTTGGATGTCTTCATATTGTTCTTGTGAAGACGACCGCGGTTTGCGCCACGGAAAAGCTGTGATTAAGCGATGAAATCCGCGCTGCTCGTGATTGACGTGCAGAATGAATATTTCACCGGTGCGCGACCGGTGACGAATCCGCCGGGAAGTCTCGACAACATTCTGAAGGCGATGCGCGCAACGCATGACAACCGCTTGCCCGTCCTACGCGTTCAACACAACCTGTTTACGAAACAACCATCCCACATAGATGGAGTCTTCCATGATTCGCGTTGAATCCACGCCTGAATTCGTTCAGAGCGTTTACAAGAAGATGGGCGAGAAGCTGGAGGTTGTGCGCAAGCGCGTGAATCGTCCGCTCTCGCTCGCTGAGAAAATATTGTTCGGGCATCTTGATGATCCGGCGGCGGCGGACGTAACGCCCGGCAAAGCCTACGTGCAATTGCGGCCCGACCGCGTGGCCATGCAGGATGCCACCGCGCAAATGGCCCTCCTGCAGTTCATGTCGGCGGGAATTGACCATGCCGCCGTGCCCACCACCGTGCACTGCGATCATCTGATCCTCGCGCGCACCGGAGCGAAAGACGATTTGCCCTATGCGCAGGATCTCAATCGCGAGGTCTATGATTTTCTGCGCACGGTATCCCAAAAGTATGGCATCGGCTTCTGGAAACCGGGCGCGGGAATCATCCATCAGGTGGTGCTCGAGCAATACGCATTTCCCGGCGGGATGATGATCGGTACAGATTCGCACACACCCAATGCCGGCGGCCTCGGCATGTTCGCATCAGGCGTGGGCGGAGCCGACGCGGTGGACGTGATGGCCGGTTTGCCGTGGGAAGTGCTCATGCCCAAAAGGATCGGTGTCTTCCTCACAGGCAAGATGCACGGCTGGACTTCGCCCAAGGACGTGATCTTGAAATTGCTGGGCATTCTCACGGTGAAAGGCGGAACGAACGCGGTGATCGAGTATTTCGGCCCGGGAACGGAGAGCATTTCCTGCACGGGCAAGGCGACCATCACCAACATGGGAGCGGAATTGGGCGCGACCACTTCCGTATTTCCCTATGATGCGCGCATGGAAACGTATCTGCGCGGCACGGAGCGCGGAGCGATTGCGGACCTCGCCAACAAGCAAAAGCATCTGCTCACCGCTGATGCCGAAGTGCTGAAGGAGCCGGCGAAATTCTTCGACCGCGTGATCGAAATTGATCTGGACAGGCTCGAACCGTACGTGGTGGGCCCGCACAGTCCCGATGCGGCGCGGCCCGTTTCCGAGTGGAGCAAGGCGGCTAAAGAGAATCACTGGCCGCTCGAGTTCAAGAGCGCGCTCATCGGCTCGTGCACGAACTCTTCGTATGAAGACATCGGCCGCTCGGCGGAAGTGGCGGAAATGGCGGCGGCGAAAGGTCTAAAGACGCGCTGCACGCTCTATGTCACACCCGGCAGCGAGCAGATATTCAAGACCATTCAGCGCGATGGCCAGATGGAGAAATTAGAAAGAATCGGCGCGCTGGTGCTGGCCAATGCCTGCGGGCCGTGTATCGGCCAGTGGAAGCGCAGCGACGTGAAAGAAGGCGAGGCGAACTCGATCATCTCCTCTTACAACCGCAATTTCCCGGGCCGCAACGACGGCAGCGCGGCCACGTTGTCCTTTATCACCAGTCCGGAAATCACCGTGGCCTATGCGGTGGCCGGAACGATGGACTACAATCCGCTCACCGATAATGTGCCGGGAACGAACGTGAAACTGAATCCGCCCGCGCCCGCGCCCGACATGCCCGCGCGCGGTTTCGTGAGGGACACCGAAGGCTATCTGCCGCCTTCGGACGACACTTCGAAGGTGGAAGTGAGAATTGACCCGGCCTCGAATCGCTTGCAGCAGTTGGCAGCGTTTTCGGCGTGGGATCAGAAAGATTATTCGGATTTGCCGGTGCTCATTAAGGCCAAGGGCAAGTGCACGACGGATCACATTTCGCCCGCCGGCAAGTGGCTGCGCTTCCGCGGACATCTCGACAACATTTCCGACAACATGCTGAGCGGAGCGGTGAATGCCTTCACCGGCGAGGCCGGAAAAGTGCGCCATCCTCTCACCGGAGAGAAGGGGGTGGAACCCGCGAAGGTCGCGCGCGATTTGAAGGCGAGAAATGAGAAGTGGGTGGTGATCGGAGATGAAAACTACGGCGAAGGCTCATCGCGCGAGCACGCCGCCATGTCCCCGCGCTTTTTGGGAGCGGCGGCGGTGATTACGCGCAGCTTTGCGCGCATTCACGAATCGAATCTGAAGAAACAGGGCATCCTCCCTCTGACGTTCGCCGACGCCGGCGACTACGACAAGGTGCGCGAGGACGACCGCGTGTCGCTTCTGGATATGGCGCACTTGGCTCCCGGCAAGCCGGTGAAGATGGTGCTTTCTCACGGCGACGGAACGAAAGAGGAGATCATGTTGAATCACTCGCTGAACGCCGAGCAGATCGAGTGGTTCAAGGCGGGCAGCGCGCTGAATTACATGCGGAAGAAAATGGCGCGCTGAGACGGATTCCGGATTGCCTCGCCGTGGCGGGGTCCGTGACCACTACTGTCTTAATGTAGTAGGTTGATCGTGAGGGGTTTACGTTTGGAACTGGTAGGTTCCGTTGAGCAGTTTATCGAGCGCCACGATATCGAATAAGTGGGGTTCGAGACGGTGGCCGATGGCGGTCAAGGATTGCTCCAGCCGGTGTCGGAACTTGATCCAGTTCAGTAACAGATACACGCAGAGCGCGAGGTACAGTTGCCAGCGCGCGGCGTTCTCGGATTGGCCATAGAAGTGCAGCACGGGCAGTTGCTGCTTCAGCCATTTGAAGAACAGTTCGATGCGCCAGCGGGCCTGATAAATGTCGGCGACGAGTTGGGCGTTCCAGCGCCGCTGATTGGTCACGAAACGGAACACCGTGTTCGTGTCGGGATCACGATAGGTGATGAGTCGCAGCACGCCGTGGAACTTAGCGCGGCTGGTTTTCCCGGCGAAGCGGATCTCCTGGTCGGCCAGCACGTGGCCGTCGGACACAACCGGTCGCTCCGTCACGACTCGGTAGCGCGCACCGTAGGCCCAGCGCGTCACAAAGATGATTTTGCGGTGCACCAGATCGCGGAACCAGCCGCTGTCGAAGTAGCCGCGATCAAAGCAGAGCACGCTCCCTTCGGGAAACTCCCAGCGCCGCGCCGTCGTGCGTTCATAGACGCGCGGTGTCGAGATATCCACCAGCGTGGGCAGTTCTCCGTCATGATCGAGGGCCACGTGCAGCTTGATCCCCGCCCGTTCGGGCGCCCACACCGCCCAGTGATGGAGCGTATGACACACGCGAATAACCGTCGCGTCCAGACTGTAGAGCCGCCCCTGAAAACGAAACGGATGGCGCGGCGCGATCTGTCGGCACTGCACCAACAGCGCCTGAAACAAGGCTTCCGCGACGGCGGAAGGACGTTGCGCACTGGCGTGGGACAGCGTGCTGCGATCCAGACTGCCGACGCCAAAGCGCCGCAAATAGGTGAGCCGGGGTTGCAGGCTCTGTCCAATGTGGCGCAGGCTGCGCTGCCGCGTCAGCACCGCCAACATCAACCCCAGCACCTGCGACCAGCAGGTGGCGACATGAACCTTGTAATCTCCCCGCGTGACCGCCACCGCCTTCGCTACAACCGGTCGTGGCAACAGGGCTTGCACCTGTTCGAAAAGTGTGATACCTTGCCGCATCGCTTGAGCCTCCGAAGTCAAGTTGGTGGGGAAAGAGATCACCAACTTACGCAACTTCGATCAAGGTCTCAAGCGATTATTTTTCCAACCCCTTCCCAACCCCAAAAACATTGAGACAGTAGTGGGTCCGTGACCCGCCCGGCGTGCGTGTCATTCCGTTCGTCTGCGAACGGAATCCCTCGCCGATCGTGCGAGGGATTCTGTTTTCCGAAGACGGAAAACAGAATGACACGTTTTTACGATGAGAGGGATTCTGGACGCCCGCACGCAAGACCGAAGAGCGCGCGGTGTCCAGCAACTGTGTTGATCTTCAGGTTTGGAGGCCGAGATTGGGATTCCAGGCCGTGCGGTGTTTCAAGATGGCGTTGAGGATCACGATCAACTTGCGCATGCAGGCCACCAGTGCCAGCTTCTTGGCTTTGCCCGTCGCCACCAACCGCTGATAGAACGCCCGGATCACGGGATTGCAGCGCGCCGCCGCCAGCGTCGCCATGAACAACGTCCGGCGCACATCGGCCCGTCCGCCGCGAGTGACCCGCCGACCCTTGAAGCGGCCGCTGTCGTGGGCAAACGGCGCCACCCCGGTCAGCGCCGCGATCTGGCGCCGAGTGAGAGAACCCAACTCGGGCAACTCGGCCAAGAGCGTGGCCGACAACGTCGGGCCGATACCCGGCACGCTGCGCAACAAGTCCGCCTGCTCCTGCCACACCGGACTTTGGCGCAGCCGGTCTTGCAGCTCCTGGTCCAGATGCTCACGACGGGCTTCCAGATAGGCGATGTGCTGTTCGATCTCCCGCCGCACGCCTCGCGGTGCGCGGCCGCGGCGATGCGTCTCCGCCACGATCATGCCTTGCAGTTGACGACGGCGCGCCACCAAGGCCGCCAACTCGCGCGTCGCCTCGTCCGGCAAGGAACGCAACGGCGGCTTCACCGCTTCCCCGAAACGGGCTAAGAGCTGAGCATCCCGCCGATCGGTTTTCGCCCAGCTGCCGGTGGCTTTGGCAAACTCGCGCACTTGGCGCGGGTTGACAACAATCACCGGAAGCTGCGCTTCCATCAGCGCCACCACCAGATCCTCCTGCAGACGGCCCGTGCTCTCCACGATGATCCGCAGCGGCTGCAGTTTGCTCAGCCGTCGCACCAGTGCGGCGATGGCCCGCGGATGATGCTTGACCTGCCACGCCTGGGCATCCGTCGTGGCCACGTCCAACGTCTCTTGCGAGACGTCAATGCCCACCGAAGGTGCAACACGATCGTTCATGGGTGACTCCTGTTGGTCGTTCGTCCCGGTCTTGTCTTCATGCGGGCTCAAAGACGGCCCTCGCAACGGTGCGGGATCTCGGACCACCACGACCACGACGACCCGGCTGGACAACGGGCTCGGTTCCCCGGCCCCCGAATGAGACGGTCTGTCGCGGCCGCTTTCCTTTCCCCGCCCATGGGCGGGGAAAGGAAAAAACCATCACCCCAAAGATAACACTTCTCAAACATACAAGAATGACATGCTGGTGAATGCCCCCTATTGTCCCCCCGTCCACGGGGGGAAAACAGAAACGCCCCCGCGAAAACGCGGGGGCGTTGATTTTTCCATGATGGGGCGGATCAGGCGGCCAGCAGAGATTCGACCCGCTGCTTTAAGACGTGCTTGGGCAGCGCGCCGATCTGCTGATCCACGAGCTTGCCGTTCCTGAAGAAGAGCAGTGTGGGGATGGAGCGGATGCCGTATTGAATGGCCACGTTGGGACTGTTGTCCACGTCCAACTTCAGAAAGGCCACCCGGCCGTCATATTCACCGGCCAGTTCTTCGATGAAGGGGGCGATCATGCGGCACGGCGCGCACCAATCCGCGTAGCAGTCCACCACGGCCAGAGCATTTTTCTGGAGAGCGGGTGCGAATTCGGAATCGCCGACGTGCACTGTTTTGGAGATGTCTTGCTTGCTCATGGTTGCTCCTGTCAAAGTCGCCGTCACGAGATTTTGAGCAGCGACTTGATTTTCTGCTCGAAGAAGGTCTTGTCGCGGTATCCGACCACCTTTTCGACCACGTTGCCGGTCTGGTCAATGATGTAGGTGGTGGGAATGCCGGAAGGCGATCCGAACAGGCGGATGGCCTCCTCGCTGACGAGAGCGCTGGTGTAGTTGATCTTGAAATCATTGGTGAATTGCTTCACCGCCGCCTTGCCCTGACGGGCGAAGGCCACGCCCACAATCTCCAGTCCTTTGCCCTTGTATTGTGAATACAGCTCTACAAAATGCGGGATTTCCCGCTGGCACGGCCCGCACCACGTGTCCCAGAAGTCCACGATCACAACCTTGCCGAAGAACTGGCGCATGTCCACGGGCTGGTCATTGAGATCGGTCACGGTGAAACTCAGTTTCTTCGCATCGCCCGAGAACTGCTTGGTCTTGGCGCCCTGGCCACAGCCCACAGATACCGCAATCAACAGCGCCAAGATCAAGACGGCTGCACGGCCCATCTTTCGTCTCCTGCCAAGAACGTGGAAAAGTTTCATGCTGTCTCCCAAGTCGAAAGCTACGCAGTAAACCCCGCGCCCGCACGGCCGGTTCCCATCTCCATGCGGAATTCTTGCGCAGAATTTACAGAATGTTATGAACGGAAGTGATTGGTTCTGAAGCTTCCGAAGCGGACAGAAAAGAACGCGGAATGTCAGGTTTCAGCCAAGTCGGCAGTTCGTATGGCAGAGCGTCAATCAGCCCGGCCAACTCAAACAAATATAGTGTATGGCGACCCTGCTTTCCCCAGAAAACGACCTCTTCACCGGGCTCGGGACGGTCAGGCCCGGTGAACACATAGCAGACGTCGCGCGACATGATCCCGACCAGACGTCGTCTCTGACCACGAAACAATACGCTGGTCTTTCCTACCAGACTGCGCGGATAACTGCTGCCGAACCCCAACCCCACCTCCGCTCCCCAGCCGTCGGCAGGGGCGATCCAGAAGTGGGAGTCGGGAAAGCCGTGACCGCAACGAACCCGGCGCACCGCGCGCACGCGCCCCGTCAAAGTCATCACCGGATCGAGGGGCAAGAGCCCGCGGACCTCGGCGGATGGTGGCTGACCGTAGAGGGCGATGCCAGCGCGCACCAGATTTCCGGGCACGTCGGGAATGGCCACCGCGGCCGCGGAATTCGCCAAGTGAATCCAGCGCGGCGCAAGGCCCAGGCGACCGGCTTCGCGCACGATCTTCTCAAAGATTTCGATCTGCCTGCGGCCGCGCGCCTGATCCTGCGGGCCGTTGTAGGCCAGATGCGAATAGAGCCCGGCGATCTTCAGATGCGGCAGCTTGGTGATGGCGCGCAGCGCGGAGCGGTACTGCGAGTGATGAAGGCCCACCCGCCCCAAGCCGGTGTCGAATTTCAGGTGGACGGGAACGGGCCTTCCCAGCTTGCGCGACACCGCCTCCAGATACTCCACCTTGTACCACGAGGTGGCCGCGGCCTGCAAGTCCCAGTCGAGAAAAAGCGCCGGTGGTTTGCCCACCCAGTCGGTCATCACCAGAATCGGCTGGGTGATTCCCGCCCGGCGCAGGGTGACTCCGTCCTGCGGTGAACTCACGCCGAAAGCCGCGGCGCCGGCCCGTTCGAGCACTCGCGCACAGGGAATCAGCCCGTGACCGTAAGCATCCCACTTCACCACGGCCATCAGCCCGCGCGGTTTCACTTTCCGGCGGATGCGCCGCGCATTGGAGGCCAGCGCGTCCAAGTCAATCCGGGCACAGGGTCCGTTGTCCTCGCGGGCTGGGTGGCAACCCATGCGATTAATCTAAGCAAAACCACAGGCATTCGCAAGCCGGGGGCCTCTGGAGAGACCCCACGGGGAACGTGAGTTGGCAAGCCGGGCGCTGCGGAGCGCCGAAAACAAAAACACTCCCGGGATGGATCCCGGGAGTGTTTGTGCACGATGTGAGAGAGCTTACTTCTTCACCGGCTTCTTGGGCTCGGGCTTCTTGGTGAGCTTGGCAAGCTCTTCCTGAGCCTTCATGGCTGACTCGGTGCCGGCGAACTTCGGGTTCTTGAGGAATCCCTCGAGGCCGGCCTGACGAGCCTTCTTGGCCTTCATCTTCATGATCTTGTCGAACTCGACCTTGGCCATCTCAGTGCGCGCCTTCATGCCCGCCTGAGTGTTCGGGTACTTGGCCACCAGCTCATCCATCTTCTTGTCGGCAAAGAGCTGCTCGGCAAGCGCGTTGCGGGCCATGTTAGCGGCCGGTGTGTTGGGATACATCTTGAGGACATCGTCGAATCTCTTGTCCGCGACCATCTTCTCGGCGATCTTGTTGGTCGCTTCGTTCACGCTGGGCGTGTCGGCGTAGTTGGCGAGGATCTCTTCGTACTTGCCCTCGGCCAGCATCTTTTCCGCGACCTTGTCCTTCGCCTGCTTGGCGACCGGCTGGTCCGCGTACTTCTTGAGGACTTCCTCGTACTTCCCTTGGTCAAACAGCTTCTGGGCGCGCTGTTCCGGAGAAGCACAACCGCCCAGCACGAGGCCGATGACGGCGAGGATAGCGATGACAGAAATTGTGCGCTTCATGGAGCGAATCTCCTCCCTGGAGATAGAAATGAGAGTCTTTGTCACCTGCCATAGTGTCTCGCAGCGCGACACCGGGGCAGGTTTCCGGTGTGCCTTGCTTACAGTGAAAAATCTGAAATGGAGTGTCCCGGGCGGGACAGAACGGCTACTTCTTGGGCACCTTGCGGGTCTGCGCAAGAAGCTCCGAGGCGTCTTTGTAGACGCTGGTGCCGCTGTAGAGCCGCATGATCTCTTCGAGGGCCTGCTGCCTGGCCTGACCGCGCAACTTCCTGGCGTCAACCAAGGCCTGTGCGGCCCGCTGCTCCTTCAATTCCTTGGCTTTGGGCGAGTCAGGATAGCGCTGCAGCAGATCATCGTAAAGCCCGGAGGCCATCAATGAATCGGCCATCCGCTCCTTGGCCTGTGCCGCCAACGGCAAGAACGAGAAGGAGTCAATGACGGCCACATAATTGCCGGCGTCGAAAAGTTGCTGAGCCAGAGCCAGCTTGGCCTCATAGGCCGCCGGAGTCTGGGGATACTGGCGGAGCACGGCCTGATACTGCTTGTCCGTGACCAGTTTCTCCGCCAGCTTGGCTTCGGCGCGGCGAGCGATCTCCAAATCCGGGTATTTTTCAATGATCCGCTGATAATCCCCTTTGGCGAACAAGCGCTGGGCCGCGGCCGGCCGGCTGGAACACCCGGTGACCAGCCAGATCAGGGCGGCGGCCAGAAAGAAGACGGGGAGAATGCGGTGCAAACGGGGAGTAGTAGACATGCCGACAGGGTCTGAATTCTTCGTCACACTTAACAAACCCTTAAACTAATCACTTTTTCTCGAAAAGTCAAGCCGCCCACGCCAAAACTCCACGGCGCGTGCCGCTTTTGAACCCATGCCTCCCGCTGACGCCTATCCGCCTCCTGAAACCGCCCTCGAAACAGACGCTATTGCCCGGGATTTTGGGGGTTTGTATAGCCTCATTACGCAGATTTGTGTGTAAGTAATTTCATATTTATCAGCAGTATAAAAACGCAACCTGAGGTTTAGTTGACAAAAGCGCCTTGCATATCAGGAGCGGCAACGCTATATTCTTTTCGATAATATACAAAGAAAAGGACTAAATAGGAACAGGAAAGATGATTCGTGGCCGCCTTAACCTCCGGCGACAGGCCCTGGCCTTGGTCGGAGCCAGCTTCCTCCTCGCTCTGGTCTATGCGGGCATATCCTCGGCGCAGACTCCGGAGCCGAGCCGGTAAGTCAACTTCGATATTTGCGGCAGGACGGGTGCAAGGCCTGCCAGTCATGGGCTGCGCCATGCAACTCCACAGTCCACATAATTGTCGAACAGTATCAGCGAGTTCTTGAGACGGCGCATGGGCTACTTTGAAGAAATCGAGCGATCACACTACGGTTCCATCAACCTCAAGAGGATCATTGGCCCGAATCTCTTGCGGGGACTGGTCGTGAGCGCCGTCGTCCATTGTCTTGTGATCGCGATTCCATTTGCGCTTTGGTGGTTTTTCGGTGCGCAGAAGGTTACCGAGAAGCCTCTGCGTGTCGTAGATTTGTCCCGCTTGACGAAGATCATTCCGGAGGTGGAAAAACCGAAGCCGGAGCCCACTGCACCATCGGGACGGTCCGGCCGGCGGGGTGGCGGATCTCCCGGCGGCAGTCGTTCGCCCGGCCAATTTCATGCTCGGATTCAGCCGCTGAGATTCGAATTTGAGGAAGGACCTTCACCTGTCGAGCCGCGGACTTCGATCCCCGAGCCGCTGCTTGCCAATCCGCTTCCGGATTATCCTCTAAGCCGTGCCTTGCCCGTTCCGAGTCCTTTGCCGGACGTGGACGCAGGCTCACTGACGCGAGAGAGCTCCGATCCCATCGCCGGACTTCCTGCACCGAAATCGCATCGCGGAGGTGTTTCCGGCGCACAAGGCACCGCTGATCTGCCGGATATTGAACTCATGCCCTACGGCGGTGCCTCTTCTGATCTGCCGGGGAGCATCGGAGGACCCGGTTCCGGCAATGGCTATGGAGGATACGAAACGGGGACAGGCGGTGACGGACCGGGCAGCGGAGGTGGGCGAGGTGGTGGCGAAGGCCCGGGTACGGGAACCTGGGGAACAGGCAGCGGCAGCGGAACGGCCGGGCTTGGTCGAGGAAGCGGAGGCGAATACGTTCCGCCTTCACACGCGACCGCGGGAGTTTCGCCTCCCGAACCCGCTTTGCCGGAGCCGGCTATTACCGAAACAGCGCTCTCAGGACTGCTCGCCTGGATGAGGCAGAATCGCGGCCGATTTCCGACCCTCGTGCAATCCTATCTCGAAACCCGACCGGGCGACTTATGCGGCATTACCTCTTATGCGGGCTGGAACATCTTCATCCAGTTTTCCGAGGCGGAACATCAGCTCAAGATTTTCCTCACGCAGAGCGAAACGGGGATTTTGCTGGCCGATTCCGATTTCCGGCAGCGTTCGCAGCTTCTCGGTATGGGCCATGTGACGCGCGACGCGAGCGCGCTCATCACCGCCATCGAAGCGGTGCGCGAGAAACCCTCGCGGCAGCGCACCGACGAATTCTACCGCGTCTTCGGTGACTGGATGGCAGCGCGCGGAATCAAGATGGGATCAAGGGCGGCAAGGTGAGAGTCAACAGGCATGTCCTCTGTTGGGTGACGGCCGTGCACTGCATGGCGGTTCCGGCGCTGGCCGTCAACTGGCGCCCCTATTTCACTCTGTCGCCCAACGAGGGCCGGGCGCTTGTTACGGACTGCACGGCGATCATACAGAACGCGGGCGTCCCCTCTCTGAATATCTCGATCAACGAGCAAGTCATTTTCGGTTGGGGAGCCAACGGGCCGATTCGCCACGAGGGTGTGACCACCGACAACGGAAGATCGTTTGTCGAACTCCTGGATGTCCAACCACCCGACCAGGCCGATGGCGGCTTCATCTATCTTCCGGATGGACGCACGCGCTTTCTCGTCGAGGAACCGCTGCCGGATCGTCCGCCCGATCCGCGCAAAAGCCGGATCATCAGTTGGATCTCGGAGGATGGGATCAACTGGACACGTGAAGACGGTGTCCGCTATCAGCCCGGCCTCGCCGACGATTCGATTTCCAGCGTTCCGGCGGTTCTGCAGGTGGCGGACTCCGTGTGGCGGTTGTACTACGTGGCCGACTTCTACCGCACCAACGGAACTCGCACGGCCATCTCCACCGACTGGGGAGTGACGTGGGCCGCCGAATCCATCGTCAATGTCCTGCGCAACGGAGACGTAGATCCCTATGCGGTTCACCTCACCACCGGCGGGGTGCGAATCTACTACCGCCGTATGCAGCCGCCGGGCGGAATTGCCTACGCGGATGGAGACGGTCTGGTCTTTGACACCACCGTCATACACATGCTGATTCGCGACGGTGCGGCTTTGACCGCTTTCAAGCTCGACCCCGCCGTGATTCGCTTCCCCAACGGAGATGTCGCCTGCTACATGGGTATCAGCAACAGCAATTATCCGCCGGTCATGGAGAAAATCATCGCGGCACGGTCACCGGCTTCCCATATCACCGGCGACCGTGCGGCTCTCGCCCTTCTCTCTCCCTGTGCTCTTGGCGAGATTCTGCCCAATCCATTCAATGCCACGACCCGCATTGTGGTAGAGGTCGGCGAAACCGCGCCCATAGACCTGAGACTCTACGACCTGCTGGGCCGACAGGTTGCCATACTGTTCGAGGGAGTGCTCGAGACCGGCAGGCACACGGTTGTGTTCGATGGAAATGGAAAGCCGTCCGGGGTCTACTTCTGCTGCCTACGATCACGCACCGTCACTCAGACGCGAAAGATGCTCCTGCTCCGATGACGGTTGACCGCCCAGCTGGCGACGGCGAGTGCCGGGGTGCGAAGACTGAACCCGGCTCGGCGGCAAGCAGAACCCCCCTCTGTCCCCCCTTATTCTAAGGGGGGAGGATGAATGTCGAGACCTTCCCTCCTTTGGAAAAGGGGGGAAATGAAGGGGGGTTCTATGA
>JAPKYT010000091.1 GCA_026394155.1 bacterium
GGCATCGTCCTTCTCTACAAGCTGCTCTTTCTCATTTTCGGACGTTCGATAGCGGTTGTTCACGCCGCGCACATTGTGATCCTTATCGCCGCCGGCGTGCTCCTGGTGGAATTGGCGGTCGCTCTCTGGGACCAGCGCGCCGCCGTTCCCGCGGCTGTGCTCTTCTGGATGGTGGCCAACTCCTACGCTCAGCCGCATGAGATCGCCGCCTTGAACGTGGAACCACCGGGCATCGCGCTCGTTCTGGGCAGTCTTCTGTTGGCGTGGAAGAAGGCGCGCTCGCGCTGGGCCATCTTGGCGGTTGGCGTGCTGCTTGGGCTTGCCGCTCTCATCCGGCAGAGCCTTGGCATATTCCTGCTGCCGGTGTGGGGGGCCATGAATCTTCATGGGGAAAAGCGGCTCTCGGCTCTCATTCCTTTGGCAACGGGTTTCGTTCTGCCTTGGGTTCCGGTTGTCGCGTGGTATGGTGCCGCCGGCGGTCTGGGATGGGCTTGGGATTCTTGGGTTCGCTATCCGCTCACCTATTCGGCGGATGCCGGCCTCGGCGGTTTCCTCCAAGGGGCTTACGAAACCACCACCAGTTTTCTGCTCGAGGCGCTCATCCCCGCTGCCATGCTGATCGGCGGCGCGGTGGTTCTCTGGCGCGAGCGCCGGCAGATGCGTGCCCGTTTTCTCGCCGGATTGGGCGCGGCCTCGCTCATCGCCCTGTTCTCCGGTTCGCGCTTCTTCGGCCACTACTGGATTCAGGCCTTCCCCGCCGTCGCTCTTTTCGGTGTGGCGGCGTGGCGCGCGCTGACTGCGGGAAACGCGAAATCGCGCGTCCTGCTGGTGGTCGCCGTGGGAATCGGCTGCATCATCGCGGCGGCTCGTTACCCGACGTGGCGCTACTGGGATCCCGACGCTCCGCCGCCCGGAGTCTCTTTCTATGCTCTCGGCAGCGAGCAGGCCGAGCTGGCGGTAGCCGCCTTCGCCCGCGAGCATACCACCCCCGATGAGACCATCGCGGTCTGGGGATATTGTCCGCAAATCTACTATCACGCTCAGCGTCTGCCGGGCGTGCGCGATTACCTCTGCCACTACGTCACCGGTTATTCACCGGGCACCTTCGATCCGCTCGCCGGTCGGGCGATCCGCCGTCAAGGCCATCCGCAGGCGCAGGAGATGTTCATCGCCGATCTGCAACGCCGCCGTCCCAAGTACGTGTTCGATCTCTGGCAGATTGACGACTATGCCTTCACCTTCTTCAGCTATCCGGTCAGCAGTTATCCCGAACTGGCCGCCTACCTGCGCGCTCATTACCTGCCCGACGGCGAGATGGACCGCGTGCTGGTGTACCGCCGCCGCACCGCCGCCGACACCTGGTGGCCGTCCGAGAATGAACCTCAGTAGTTGAAATTTCAGGGAGCAGCCATGCACGAACGACTGATCGCCAAGTTCCCCGAATTCACCCTCATCACCGACCGTCAAATCCGTGACAAGACCGTGGCCGCTTTTCTCGATGCGCTGGGCACCGGCGGCTGGACGCTCGACGATCTCGACCGCATTCCCTTCACTCTGCTCATTCCCAACTGCCAGATCAGTCTGCTGACGCACATGCGCAGCGTCGTGCAAACGGCCATCAAGACGGTGGAGGTCTTGGAATCCTTCTACAACCAGTACTACCGGATTGACCGTGACGTGCTGCTGAGCGGCGCGATTCTGCATGATGTCGGTAAACTCATGGAGTACGCCGAGACCGAAAAGGGATTTGTAAAGAGCCAGATGGGCAAAATCATGCGCCATCCTTTCTCGGGCGCAGCTCTGGCCCTCAAGCACGGCCTGCCCGCTGAAGTGCAGCACATCATCGCCACCCATGCGCACGAAGGCGACGACGGCTACCGCACGCCGGCCTCAGTCATCGTGCATCATGCCGACTTCGTCAATTTCGAACCGTTGCGCGATCTGCTGAAGTAGCTCTGTTTTCCCTCCGTCTACGGGGGGATACAAGGGGGGTCTCTTTTCGCATCGTGTATCTTGACATTTCCGGTAGTGCCGCACGGCCGTGCGCTCTGAATCGGAGCGTTTGTCCCTTGCCAGACGCGGTCAAGTGGCATAACGCAGAGAATAAGAAGCATAATGAGAGGATCACTTCATGGAAATTGTCTTGCTGCTAATTACTGCTGTTGGTGCCGCAGCTACTGCGGTTGGTGTTGTAGCCGCCTTCTACCAGTTGCGACGACAGACTAAACTCCAGCGATCTGCTTTCATGAAGGATGTTGTGTGGGACATGCTTGAGCCAGAGGCAGTCGAGGCTTTCTATCGAATTGGCTTGGCAAAGGACGGTTTTGTGTGGCGTGAGGGCTTTGCTGACTCCGAGGAAGCACAAAGCCTCGACACACTGATTGCGTACTGCGATTGTCTGTGTTACCTTAAGAAGAATTGCGTGGTCGACAAGAGCGACTGGCAACTTGTCCAAAACATGGTGGATACTGTAGTCAGAGACGAGTGTTCGGCCAAATACTGGCAATACTGGAATGAGCAAGCTCGCAAGGAGAAGATCGCGCTTCCCTTCCCGTTTATTGACTGGTACCACCAAGAGGCGGTTGAATCAAGACAACGTCTCTGAGTCATAGCGAGCAAACCTTCAACAATCGCAACGGATGACGTAATGGTCTTGCGATGGAAGAGAGATCGACTTGGACGTGAAGGAGTAGCAGAAAAATCCGGAGAATAGAAAGTAGTTCTACTGTTGGCGGCTCTTCGCAGCCGAGGGCAAACCCTTGACTGGCTGCACTATCACCGTTTCGCATATGGCTCAAAGCAACGGTTCATAACAAACTCGGGAGGAGATCTTCAGCATATGGCAAGCAAAAAACAAGGGCTGTCCGATTCAGTCAAAGTCCTAATCGCAATCGGCATCGTCGTTGTGGGAATCATCGCTACGTCCGACAGATTCTGGCATACGCAGAAGACCCACTTAGAGTCGAAGCAGAGTGACCGTTACTCTCAGAATTCTGCGGAACAGGGCGGTGAAGGACAGGAAGAACCAACACACGACATTCTGCGGAACAGGGCGGTGAAAGACAAAAAGAACCAAGAGATTAGAGCAAACCTTGAAGCGGAACAATCTGCCGCCATTGTCGCAGACAGACTTACGTTGGAAAGCCTTCTGGAAAGAGCGGATAACCTATTTGCCGAAAACGCGGAGTTGACGGAGTACTTCGGAAAGACGCACGATCTGCTTGCATACAAGAGATCGAAGGAAATAGGGCAGGAACTCGAAGTAGTTAGGGATGCCGCATGTGAAATCGCTAGAAGCCTTAGTTTCGGGCACGGAGTTGATTTCACGGTGGGTCAAAAAAATACCCTCAAAAAGTTATCATGTGTCTACAGTATGAAATGATGAACTTCACCTAATAAGTCCCTTATGTCATAGAGCATATCCCAATCTTATTAGAGGGGAAATGCGAGTTCTCGCGGCGGCCAAACCTTAACAACACCCTACACCTTTGAGGAGATCAGCAATGAGCGTGAAGCTCTCGGATGGCAGAACGATCCCGATTGAAATGCACAAGGTCAGAATTGTGCAAAAGACCAGTCTGGTGCCTTCTTCACGAAGGCTGGAGGCGATTAACGAGGCGGGCTACAACACGTTTCTCTTGCGTACCCGTGACCTCTTCCTGGACATGCTCACCGACAGCGGCACCAACGCGATGAGCGACAACCAACTGGCCGCGATGATGGTCGCGGACGACGCTTACGCCGGCTGCGAGAGCTTCTACAAGCTGGCCGACGCGGTCAAAGACGTCCTGAAATTCGATTACACCATGCCGGTGCATCAGGGCCGCGCCGCCGAGCATCTGCTGGCCAAGGTGTTCGTCAAGCCCGGTGATACGGTCTTGATGAATTACCACTTCACGACCACCAAGGCTCACTTCGAACTGGCCGGCGCCTCCGTGCTTGAAATCTACACCCCTGAGATGATGAAGACCGAGAGCACGCAGCCCTTCAAAGGCAACCTCGATCTGCAACGCTTCAAGGATTGCATCAAGAAGTTCGGCCCCGCCAAGATTCCGTTCGTGCGCATGGAGGCCACCACCAATCTCGTCGGTGGTCAGCCGTTCTCGATGCAGAACTTGAAGGAAGTCAAAAAACTCGCCAGTGACAACGGCATCATGCTGGTCTTCGACGGCAGCCTCCTGTCCGAGAACGCCTACTTCATCAAGAAGCGCGAGAAGGGCTACGCCGACAAGAGCATTCAGGAGATTATCTGGGAATTGATGGAGTATGTAGACCTGTTCTACATGTCGGCGCGCAAGAGCACATCCGTGCGCGGCGGTATGATCTGCACCAACAAGAAGGAATACTATGACCGGCTGCTCGATTGGCTTCCGGTCTATGAGGGCTTCTCCACCTACGGCGGAATGTCCACTAAGGAGATCGAAGCGATGCACGTCGGCCTGCGCGAGATGACCGACGTGGCCGTCGCCGGCGCGGGGCCGGAGTTCATCGAGTACTTTGTCCAGCGGATGCTCGATGCCGGACTGCCGGCGGTCACCCCGGCCGGAGGTCTGGCCGCTCACGTGGATGCCAAGCGCTTTGTGACGCACTTGCCGCAAAGCCAGTATCAGGCCGGAGCGTTAGCGGCGGCCATCTACATCGCTTCCGGGGTTCGCTGCATGGAGCGCGGCACGATCTCGAATGACCGTGCGGCCGACGGCAGCGACGTGTATGCCGACCTCGAACTCGCGCGCCTGGCCCTCCCCCGGCGGGTATACACCATGTCGCACATCGAGTACGTGGTGGACCGTCTCTCGTGGCTTTACAAGAACCGCAAGCTGATCGGCGGCCTGCGCTTCGTTCAGGAGCCAAAGGTGCTGCGCTTCTTCTTCGGTCGTCTGGAGGCTCTTGACAGGTGGGACATCAAATTGGCCGCCGCCTTCAAGTCCGAATTCGGCCCCGACTGCTGAGAACGAACCTTGGTGACCGCCGGGCCGGGTTGAGCCTCTGCAACACGGCTTGGCGAGCACGAGCCCGTTTCGGGCCGGGTTTCGAAGACTTAACCCGGCTCGGCGAGCGTTGAACAACCCACCAACGATGGATAGGAGTCAGAGATGAAGCAGCAGCGCGCGGCCACTCTATCGGGCGCTCAACCTCGAGAAGGCGCTCGAAACACCCGCCAGAATGTACTACAAGTCGGAGTTCTACAGCCCGACCGGAAGCCACAAAGTCAACACCGCGCTGGCGCAGGCCTTTTACGCCCGTGAACAGGGCCTCGAGCGGCTGACCACCGAGACCGGAGCCGGTCAGTGGGGAACCGCGCTTGCCTACGGGTGTTCTTTGATGGGATTGAAGTGCACCGTCTATTGGGTGCGCGCGGTCTATCGCTGGAAACACGAACGCCGCAACCTGATGCAAATGTACGGCGCGGAGGTTTTCGCCAGCCCCAGCGACCGCACGGAATCCGGCAAGGCACTCTATTCCAAGAACCCGGAACATCCCGGCTCTCTGGCCATCGCGATTTCGGAAGGTCTGGAGGCTGCAAGAGGTGACAAGAAAGTTGCCTACGGGCTGGGATCGGTCCTGAACCACGTGCTGACGCAGCAGACGATTATCGGCTTGGAAACGCAAAAGCAGTTCGAAATGATGGGAGACTATCCCGATCTGGTGATTTCCTGCCTGGGCGGCGGCAGCAACTTCGGCGGCTTCGCCATTCCGTTCATGGGCGACGTACTGACCAAGGGAAAGAAGATCAAGTTCATCGCGGCCCAGACGCAAGCGTCCCCGAACCTGCAAGGCGAATATCGCTACGATCACGCCGACCATGCCGAGATTACCCCCCAACTGATGATGTACACCCTCGGTCACAAGACCGACTTCCCGCCCGTCAAAGGGGATGGGCTGCGCTATCATGGCTGCTCGCCCATTCTGAGCTTGCTCCGGAACAAGGGCTACATTGACACCGTCGCTTATCCGGTGGATGAGAAGCACGTGTTTGAGAGGGCGCGGCAATTCCTGCGCGTCGAGGGATTCCTGCCCGCGCCGGAATCGGCTTACAGCGTGGCCTGCGCGATAGACGAAGCGCTGAAGTGCAAGGCGAGTGGCGAAGAGAAGGTGATCGCCTTCAACATCAGCGGTCACGGCTTCCTCGACATGGTCGGTTACAGCGCTGTGCTGGGGATGTCTCTGGATTAGACGGGTCGGCGCCTTGTTGCCTCACTTCATCGCGCGTCTGCAGGAGAAATAGTCTGAGAGAGCCGCGCACGGTTTTCATCACCGGCTGCTCCAGCGGCATCGGCCGCGCAACGGCGGAACTCTGCGCCCGTGCCGGTCATCGCGTGATCGCTACGGCTCGCCGGCCGGAAACGCTCGATGATCTCGTCGCGCTCGGCGTACGCGAGCGGCTGCAATTGAAAGCCACCGCCTGCGACGTGACCGATGAAAACTCGATGAAAAACGCGGTGGAGTTCGCCCGCGCGAGCTTCGGCGACGTTCACGTATTGGTGAACAACGCGGGCTATGGGGCGATGGGACCTTTGGAAGCCGTGCCTCCGCTCGAAGCACGCCGCCAGCTTGAGGTCAATCTGTTCGGGCCGATGCGGCTTGTCCAACTGGTCGCGCCGGACATGCGCCGCGCGGGCTGGGGACGCATCATCAATGTCTCGTCGGTGCTGGGCCGCGTGGTTCAGCCGCTCAGCGGATGGTACTGCGCATCGAAGTTCGCGCTCGAAGCGATCAGCGACACCTTGCGCCTTGAGCTGGAGCCGTTCGGAATCCACACGGTCTCGATTCTTCCCGGTCCGGTGCGGACCGCGTTCACGAATAACATGGTGGTGTGCCCTCTGCCGGCCGGTATGCCCGATTTTTACCGCCGTCTGGTCGCCTACCGTATGGGATTACAGAACAACCGTCCGTTCGAAGTTTCCGCCGCTGCGGCCGCCAAGCTGATTTTGCGGGCCGTTCAGGCACGTCGCCCGCGAGCACGTTATTTGCTCACGGTGCCCACTCACATCGCGATCCACTTGCGCCCCCTGCTGACTCAACGCGCGTGGGACAAACTTGTCGCGCGGTACTTCGGCGTGGGCAGGGTGCGAAGCACGGACGAGGAAAGGGCGACTCCGTGAGCAAGGTTCGCACGGTTTTCTTCGATCTGGACGGGACCATCATTGACTCCATGCCCGCGCACGTAAACGCTTGGCAGAAAGTGCTGAGCGACGCGGGCATTCGGCTGGATGATCTCTACATCGAGCTGCACGAGGGCGAAAAGGCGGAGGACACGATTTTTCGTCTCGCCGCCGAACATGGTTTGGAGATGTCGCAGGAGGAGCTGCTGGCCCTGATCGAGCGCAAGCGAAAACTCTATCGCACGATGGCGCCGCACGGCTTGATTCCCGAAGCGCGGCGCCTCGTCGAAGAACTCATCCGGCGCGGCGTTCATTGCGACGTGGTCACCGGCTCCATTCGCGCCAACATGAACGGCGTCGTCCCGCCAGAGGAGGTGGCGCTTTTCCGCCACATCATCGCCGCCGATGATTACACGCGCGGCAAGCCCGCCCCCGATCCCTATCTCATCGCTCTCGAACGCAGCGGCTGCGCGGCCCAAGAGTGTCTCGTGCTTGAGAACGCTCCCCTCGGCATCTCCTCGGCGGTGGCCGCCGGGCTGCGCACCCTCGCCATTACGCGCACCCTCCCCGCGCGCTATCTAACCGGGGCTGACCGCGTGATAGATCGCTATGACGAGCTGCTGAACGAACTATAGACTGGAAGGAGAACACGGGTATGCATGTGCGGACTTCGAATGTCGTCACGATCGAGCGGCACATTCTCGATCAGGAGCGGCAGAACCCGGAAGCCACCGGACAGTTCAGCCGTCTGCTCTATCAGATCGCCTACGCGTCCAAAGTCATCAACCGCGAAGTGCGGCGCGCCGGACTCATTGACATCCTGGGCGGCACCGGCGACACCAATGTGCAGGGCGAGGCCGTGCAGAAACTCGATATTATCGCCCAGGAGACCATCAACGACGCCTTCGACCACATCGGCGTGCTCTGCTGCATGACCTCCGAGGAGGTGGATGACATCATTTCCATTCCCCCGCAATTCGATCTCGGCAAGTACACGCTGGCCTTTGATCCTCTGGACGGCTCATCCAATATCGCCGCCAACGTCAACATCGGCACTATTTTTTCGGTGCATCGCAAGATCACCACGGGCCGCGAGGGCAAAGAGGAGGATTTGCTGCAGAAAGGCCGCGGACAGGTCATGGCCGGTTATGTGATGTACGGGTCATCCACCATGATGGTCTATACCACCGGCAAGGGAGTTTACGGCTTCACGCTCGAACCTTCCATCGGCGAATTCCTTCTCAGTCATCCCGACATCCGCATTCCCCAGCGCGGAAGCATCTTCAGTTGCAACATGGGCAACTACCGCTTCTGGAGCGAAGGCGTACGCAAATATGTGGACGATTTGACGGCCGTGGACGCTGAGCGGGGCCGCCCCTATAGCAGCCGTTACATCGGCTCCCTCGTGGCGGATTTCCACCGCACGCTGCTTTACGGCGGAATCTTCATGTACCCCATGGACTACAAAGATCCCAAGAAACCCAAGGGCAAATTGCGCATGCTCTATGAAGCCTCGCCGATGGCGATGATTACCGAGCAGGCGGGAGGTCTGGCCACCAACGGCCGCGACAACATCCTCGATGTGCAACCCAAGAGCCTGCACGAGCGAACCCCGCTCTTCATCGGATCGCGCGAGGAGGTCGCAGAGGCCGGCCGCTACATCGAACAGTACGGGTAGCGATTTCCGCCGAGGATTTCCGGAATGTCATTCTGAAGGCCGCTCTTCTTGTCTTGCGGCCTGAAGAATCTCTCTTCATTTCGTGCTCCCCCAGAGAGATTCTTCACCCCCCTCGAAGACTTAGGGGTTCAGAATGACAGATGGGAAGTTTCCGGCCGGGTTGCGCGCGGTCAGAGGTTCGCGGCGCGCGAGGATGTTCAGCGCTTAACCCGGCTCGGCGGAAGTGGAGGGGCAGGCGAACACCGAAGACGCCTGCCGCCGCGAGAGGTTAAATGGGAATGGTTACAAACGCAAGGCGGGCCGCCGGGCCCGCCTTGTCCATTCTATGCCGTCAGCCCTAAGTTGTTCAAGGGTGTGCTGCGAGGCTTCGGTCGCTGGTTTATCAATAACTTACCCGTGCGTCTGTCTGGTGGCGCGCCGCAGTGCCGGCTGTTGAAAATCTGAACCGCTATGTGTATATTGACAACTTACGCGAGAGTGGCGGAACTGGCAGACGCGCCAGATTTAGGATCTGGTGCCCGAAAGGGCGTGGGGGTTCGAGTCCCTCCTTTCGCACCCTTCAACTATGGAGTAAGCTTGGAAGTACAGGTCCAAAAAGAGCAGAAAAGTCCGATTGAATGCGAGCTGAAGGTCGCCGTCCCTTCCGAGGTGATGACCGGCCGCATCGAGGCCGCACTGGATGATCTGACAACGAAGGTTCGTCTGCCGGGGTTCCGGCCCGGCCATGTCCCCCGCCGCGTGGTGGTGGAGCGCTTTGGTTCCAACGTCACCCAAGAGGCCATTCAGGAGGTCCTGCAGGAGGCGTATCGCGATGCCCTCACCGAATCCAAACTCGTTCCCGTCGCCCCCGGCGAAATGAGCGACGTACAATACAAGCAGGGCGATCCGCTGACGTTCACCGTCAAGGTGGAGGTGGCCCCTGACTTCGAGTTGCCGCCGCTCTCGGACATCACGGTGGAACTGGCTCAGCCCAGTGTGGAAGAGCAGGACGTGCTTGAATCGCTGGATGGCCTGCGCGAGTCGCACGCCGTGCTCACCCCCGCCGATGAGCCGGTCTCGCGCGAATGTGTCATCACGGTGGACCTGCAGGAACTCGATCCGAGCGGTCTTGCCATCGTGGGCCGCAGCCGCAAGGGCCTGCAAGTTGACCTGACACATTCAGAACTTGGCGAGGATTTTGCAGCAAAGGCCATAGGATTGCCCGTCGGGGGCGTGGCCGTGGTGGAATTCCCGGTGAAGTCCGGCGACCAGCAACCCAAGACCTCTCGTTTTCAGGTCACGGTGCAGAGCGTGCGGCGGAAGGAACTGCCGCCGTTAGATGACGAGCTTGCCCGCACCGTCAACCCCCAGCTCGCGACGCTGGACCAGCTCAAGGCCGACCTCAAGCGCTATCTCGAAGCCCGGGCCGCTCACGAGGCCCGCGAGCGCATGTTCCGCTCGGTGGTGGAGGCCGTCCTGCGCCAGGTGGACTTTCCCGTTCCTCCGCGCATGCTCGACGACTACCTCGACCGCATGGTGGAGGATGCCACCAAAGGCCGCAAGGGCAAACCGGATCCGAAGGAGATCGAGCGCTTCAAAGAGGAGTACCGCGCTTCCGCCGTCTGGAACTTGCGCTGGTATCTCGTGCGTAAAAAACTCATCGCCGAGCGCGGTCTCGAGGTCACCGACCATGACCTTCAAACCGAAATCGAACGCTTGGCCCGGGCCGACGGCACACCCGTCCCCGAATTCAACAAGCGGCTCAACGAGCATCAACAGGATCATTTGCGCGAGGACCTGCTGGAACGCAAAGTCCTCATGACTCTCGAGGCCGAAGTGCAGACCATGCCGCGGCCCATGTCGCTGGCCGAGTTCGAAGGGCGAACCCCCGGCCGCATCCTTTCCGCCTGATTCCGGAGCCGCCGAGCCGGGACTGTGTCCCTGCCGGAATCTTCTTTCTTTGCCGAGCCGGGTTCAGTCTTCGTAACCCGGCCGGAATCCGAAAACGCCGGGCGGGTCACGGACCCCACCACGGCGACGCAAACACCGACAGGTGCGCCGAGCCGGGACTGCGTCCCTGCCGGAATCGGGGTTGATTCGTTTCACACTATTTCAGGAGAGCTTCCGCTCATGACACTGGTCCCAATGGTGATCGAACAGACAGGCCGCGGTGAACGCGCCTACGACATCTACTCCCGTCTGCTCAAGGAACGCATCATTTTCATCGGATCGCCCATTGACGATCACATCGCAAGCCTGATCATTGCCCAGCTCATCTTTCTGGCCGCCGAGGATCCCGACAAAGACATCAATGTCTATGTCAACAGCCCGGGCGGCATCGTCACCTCCGGCATGGCCATCTACGACACCATGCAGCACGTCAAGCCCGACATCGCCACCATCTGCATCGGTCAGGCGGCCAGCATGGGGGCCTTTCTCTTAGCGGCCGGAGCGGCCGGCAAGCGCAGCGCGCTGCCCAATTCCCGTATCATGCTCCACCAGCCCGCGGGCGGAGTGCAGGGGCAGGCCAGCGACATTGACATTCAGGCCCGCGAAATTCTCAAGATTCGCGCTAAGTTGAACGAGCTGCTCGCCCAGCATACCGGCCAGTCCATCGAGAAAATCGAGAAGGACACCGACCGCAACTTCTTCATGTCCGCTGAAGAGGCCAAGGCTTACGGCATCGTGGACGAAATCATCTACCCGCGCAGCACCAAACCCAAAGCGTAGGCAAACCGTCCCGTGAACGACCACGAACACTTCGAGCAGTTTTGCTCCTTCTGCGGGCGCACCGAGCGTCAGGTCAACACCCTCATCAAGCATCACGACGGCATCGCCATCTGCGAGGTGTGCGTCGAGCACGCCCACCAGATCGTGGCCCTCTCACGCGGCAACCGCCGCGTGCTGCCGCTTGAGAAATTTCCCGTCCCGCGCGACATCAAGCAGAAACTCGACGAATACGTCATCGGCCAGGAAGACGCCAAGCGCAAGATCAGCGTGGCCGTCTACAACCACTACAAGCGCATCAGCTCCGAGGATTTCGGCAGCGACGTCGAACTCGAAAAGTCCAACATCCTGCTCATGGGCCCGACGGGAACCGGCAAAACGCTGCTGGCTCAGACGCTGGCCCGCTTCCTGCAAGTCCCCTTCGCCATCGCCGACGCCACCACCTTGACCGAGGCCGGATACGTGGGCGAGGACGTGGAAAACGTGCTCGTCCGCCTGTTGCAGGCCGCCGATTACGATCTGGCCCGCGCCGAAATGGGCATCGTCTACATTGACGAGATTGACAAAATCGCGCGCAAGGACGTCAACGTCTCCATCACCCGCGACGTTTCCGGCGAAGGCGTGCAGCAGGCCCTGCTCAAGATTCTCGAGGGCACGGTGGCCTCGCTTCCGCCGCAGGGCGGCCGCAAGCACCCCGAGCAGAAACTCATTCAACTGAACACCCGCAACATCCTGTTCCTCTGCGGAGGCGCCTTCGAAGGACTGGAAAAGATCGTGGCCAGCCGCGTCAATCGCCGCTTCATGGGGTTCGGCGCCGACACCGAAACACGCGCCAATCTCGATCAGGTGCTGCATCAGGTGGCCTTCGAGGATCTCCATCAGTTCGGCCTCATTCCCGAACTCATCGGCAGGCTGCCGGTGTTTTCAGTGCTCGATCCGCTCTCCGAGGATGCGCTCATGCGCATTCTCACCGAACCGCGCAACGCGCTGCTCAAGCAGTACAAGCGGCTCTTCGAAATGGAGGGCGTGAAGCTCACCTTTGAACCCGCCGCCTTGAAGAAGGTCATTGAACTCGCCCAGAAGCGCAAGACCGGCGCGCGCGCGCTGCGCTCCATTTGTGAAGAGGCTCTGACCGATATGCTCTTCGACCTTCCCAGCCAGAAGGATGTGGGCGAAGCGGTCGTCACCGCCGCCACCATCGAGCGCCGCGAACCGCCTAAATTGCACCCGCTCAAGAAACGCAAGAGCGCCTGACCGGCTCTCGGTTGCGCCGCCAGTGAGCAACTCCCGGTGACGGCCGCTTTCGGGCCGTCACTTTTTCCTCATACCGGCTCCTCATCGTGAATCGTCTTAGCCTGACCGTGCCGCTCGCGCTGGCGGGTGTGCTGGCGATGGCGTTGCCGTCGCCGGCGGCTCCCTTGCTCCCGCCGTCGGCTGCGGCGGCGGCGGACAGCGCCGGTCTGCGCCTCGACAAGGGCGTGGAGTTCCTGAGATGGACCAATTCGCTCGCTGTGCGCCGGAGCGCGCCGGGAGGAGTGAACGTGCTCGCGTCGGGAGTCTGGAAAACGGACTGGCAGACTCCGCCGGGCGGCGCCGACCGTCAAAGACAGGACGGGCGCTGGTATTTCGGCCTCACCCGCGGCTTCCTCCGCGCCGCCGACTTCTGGATGGCGGCCAGCGGCGAGCACTTTGATGATCGTCCCACCAACCCTCCGCCTCCGCTGCGCACCACGCTCGAGGTCACGCCGCGCAATCCGGGCATCGAAAGCTCGCCCGTTTTTCTCGCGTCGCAAGGTGTCTCCGCGGTGCGCATTCTCCGCGGCGGTGCGGGAATTCGCTCCCATCCGTGGCGGCCTCTCACCCTCTATGCCGCCGCCGGTCAGGTCGAAGACCGCCGCATCGGCCGCCTGCGCTCCGGTCTCGGAGTGTGGAGCGGCGCGTCCCTCGAACACTGGAACCTGTCCGGCTACGAGCAGTCGCTTTCCCTCGCCTACAACCGCGAGACTCCGCGCGATCAAACCAACGAAGATTTCGCCGGCCGCTACGAGTTCTATCGAGAGTTCTTCGCCGGAAACTCCAACCGCACGGTCTTCTCGCTCAGCACCATCCGCCGCGACGTTTACTTTGACGCGACCGGACAGTCCGCCCGCCGCGAGGAACAAAGCTGGAGTGCGCGCGATGTTCTCAGCTACAACGTCGCCCGGGGCGTGCGCACCGAGGTCACCGGCGAAATCCAGCACCGTATGACCGAGCAAGGTCAGATAGACCGTTCCACCTCCTCGCTGGAGGAGAATCAGGCGGGGTTTTCCGGCAGCCTGCAGGCTCGTCGCGGCGAGGCCGAGGCCGAGCTGACGATGGGGCTGCGCTCGGCCACGCAAACCGTGCGCGGCGACATTCTGCAAGGCCGCAAGACCGATTTGGCTCTGCAAGGCCGCGCACCGCTGCCGGGCCGCTCTCTGCTGGCCGTGCGCCTATCGGCCAGCAAGTACACGCTGGACACGCGCAACGAGAGCAACTACGACGACCGGGACGAACTCCGCTACGATTTCGAGGCGGCATGGAGCAAGCCGCTGTACCGCACGCTCAGCCTCGAACTTCATGGAGTCGCCCGGCTCGATCATCTCGTTTACATCTTCAGCCAGAGAAGCGCCAACAACCGCTGGACGCGCTTCTTCCTCGCCGGTTCCACGCTCCATCATCGCCCGTCCTCCCTCTTCGAGCAAATCGCCCGCTGGAACGTGTCCACCGACTATCAAGACTACGACTTCGAAACGGATCCCGTCAGTACGCGCTCCACGGTTCACCGTCGGCTCACCCTGGCCGACAGCCTGACCTATCGGATCGCCGCCCGCCTCACCTTGGCCGGGTCGGCAAGCTGGCAAATCGAGGAGTTCGGCAAACTCTTCTGGGGTTCCTTCGAGGAAGAAAAGAGCGACGAGACTCGCTCCCTCACGGCCGCCGCCGATGTTCTTTATCGGGCGGGCCGCGATTTTCGGGCGGGCGCAGGCGGTTGGTGGGACAGCCGCAAGGGACGCCGCTTCGCCGCCGACAGCAAGGGCCAAGATCAGGTGTTTCTCGACCTGCGTTCCTACGGCCCGACGTTCCGCTTTGAGTATGCCGTTCGAGAAGGACTCCAGTTCACGGCTCAAGGGCGTGCCTTGCGTCAATTCCAGCTTAACCGCGATGACCGCTGGATCGTCATGGGCGAAGTCGTCGGAGTGCTGCGATGGTAACGCGCACGTGGGGTGAATTCGTGTTCGCGCCTCCTGCCGGTCGCCGTGGAGATGTCATCGTCCCCGACAGAGACGAGGCTCATCATCTGTTTCGCGTGCGCCGCCTCTCACCGGGTGACGAAATCTTTGCCACCGACGGCCAAGGCACGGTCTTCCGCTGCGCGGTGACCTCCGAGCGCACGCTGCGCATTGTCGAGAGTATCCGGGAATTCGGCGAGCCGGCACAGCCGCTTCTTCTCTGCCTCGCCGCACTCCGCCCGGACGCCTTGCGCGACGCCGTGGATGCGGCCACCCAGCTCGGCGCGAGTCGCATCATCCTCTTTGCCGCGGCGCGAAGCGAAGCGCATCTCACTGCTGAGCATTTGGAGAGACTTCGCCGCGTCACGGTCTCCGCCGTCAAACAGTGCGGTCGCGCGCGGCTGCCCGAGTTGTTGTGGACGACAAGTTTGAAGGAAGCGCTGCGGCAACTTCCCGCGGAGTGTGCCGTCTTCCTGGCTCATCCGTCGGAAGAGCGCAAGCCGCCCCCAGGCGCCCCCGCCGGCCGCCCGCAGGCGCTCATCATCGGCCCCGAAGGCGGACTTGCCGACGAAGAAGTTGAAGCCGCTCTGCAAGCCGGTGGCGTTCCCGTTACGCTCGGAAACCGCCGCCTGCGCAGTCCCACCGCCGTCGCCACCGGACTCGCTTTCCTGCTGACCCGGATCGGAGAATGCGGCTGATCCCCGGTCACCTGCGTCCAACAAAAAAGGCATCGCGCGGCGATGCCTTTTCTCATGGGTTCGCTATCCTATTTGCCCTTCAACCGCCCGCGAATTCGCTCACTGATCTCGGCCAGCACGTCCGGGCGGTCGTAATAGTGCTCGCGAATGCGCTTGCGAATACCGGTCAGGAGCTCGATCTCCTTGATCAGCTCGTTCACATGAACCACGGCGCGGCGGGCCGCAGGCTTGGAAGGATAATGGATTTCGCGTTTCAGACTCATGATCCGTCCGCGCACAGGCTCCTGCTTTGACCGACCTCAGCTACTTTATCGGCGAAAGCGCCTGAATCTTGACGGGTTGCCCCCGTCAAACGGCATGTCGCCCATTCGGCCCCAAGCGGTGAATGAGCAAGTGCAGAATGTCGTCGTCGAGCTTGTCGGACATGCGGTCGAGCATCAACCGCAGCGCGTCGTGGCCCGACAGCGCCGGCCTGTAGACCCGGTGGGACGTGAGCGCGTCGAACACGTCGGCCACGGCGCAGACGCGAGTCTCGACCGAGATGTTCTTCCCGCCCAGATGACGCGGATAGCCGCTGCTGTCCAACAATTCGTGATGACCGTGGATCACTTCCAGCGCGCGCGGCCGCATCACCTCATGATGCCGCATCAGACCCACGCCGTGCTCCGGGTGCCGCTCTATCTGCTTGGTCTCCCACGGCGAGAGCAGACCCGGCTTGCGCAGAATGTCGGGCGGCACGCGGCTCTTGCCGATGTCGTGCAGCAGAAATCCCATGGCCACATCCCGCACGTCGTCGGCCGGCCAGCCCCCGGCTTCCAACAAAAGACCCGTGCCCAGAACCGACACATGGACCGAGTGCGTGTACAGCGAGTAGTCGAAGGTGAACATGGACACCAGCGTGCGCAGCAGTGTGGGCTCGGCGGCGAGGGCGGTGACGGTATGCGTCACCACTCGCTGGTTGGTGGACACCGCCAGCGGCGACTCCGGCCGCTCGAAGGCGGATTGCACCAGAGAACGCGATGTCTCGTAAAGAACCCGCGACTTCTCTTTGGGCGCGATCCGGTCGGAAGCCAGCATCTCGCCCACCGTGCGGTCCACAAAATGACAATAAGCCCCGCCGTCCTGATCGCTCACATAGAGCGTGCTGACGCCGTTCTCCATCAGCTCCAGCCGCTTCTTCTCCGTGAACTCGATTTCCGCCGCCTTGTAGAGAAGATACTTTACCCCGCCGCGCGTCGGCACCGCCAGATAGAGCTCGAAATGAGCGCCGCTGTCGGGGCGCAGGGTAGCCAGTGGAGCGGGATGAAAAATCCGCTGGATTCGCTCGACGGCCGGTTCGATGAGCGGGGCAGGATACACAACCTCTTGTCGGGCAAAGCGTGTGCCCGCCTGATCTCATCGTCCGATGCTGTCGTCCCCCTACGGCAAAAATGCAAACGACCCGGCGCAAGGGGCCGGATCGCTGGGGTGAGGGTGCCGGGGCTCGAACCCGGGACACCCGCCTTAAAAGGGCGGTGCTCTACCAACTGAGCTACACCCCCTCGCAGAACGCAAGGCCGTTGCGGTCTGCAAACCTCCTTGACGCTCGCCGTGGCGGATCCCCAGATCCGCCCGGAACCTATCGCACAATCGTCTGATGGCGTGACGGTCCCACCGAAACCATCGCCACCGGAACCTCCGTGAACTCTTGAATGAATCCCAGATAATCGCGCGCCGCCTGCGGCAGGTCGCCAAGGTTGCGCGCCTCGCCCAAAGGCTCCGTCCAACCCGGCAACTCTTCGTAAACCGGCCGCAACCGCGACAGAATCCGTGCGTCCGACGGGAAGTGCTTGTAGGTGCGTGTGCCGTCTTCATAACCTACGCACACCTTCAGCGGGTTGATCCCCGTCAACACGTCGAGTTTCGTCAGCGCCCATACGTCCACGCTGTTGACGCGCGCCGCAAACCTCGCCACCACGCCGTCGAACCAGCCGCAGCGCCTCGGCCGGCCGGTGGTCGCGCCGTACTCGTCACCGCGCTCGCGCAGGTCAATGCCGCCGTCGGCCGGGCCCAGCTCCGAGGGAAACGGGCCTTCGCCCACGCGCGTGGTGTAGGCCTTGATGATGCCGATCACCCGGTCAATCTTCCGCGGCCCGATGCCCAATCCGGTGCAGGCTCCGCCCGCCGTGGGATTCGAGGACGTCACGAAGGGATACGTCCCCATGTCCACGTCCAACAGAGTGCCCTGCGCACCTTCGAGGATGATCTCTTTTCCCGCCGCCACCGCCTCGCTGAGCAGCACCGACACGTCCTTGACGTACGGGTCAATCTTCTGGTCGAAGGCCATGTACTCCTCGACGATGGCCTCCACGTCCAGTTGCTGCGCGTCAAAGACCCGCGAAATGAGCCGGTTCTTGTCTCCCACCGCCGCGCGAATCTTCTCGCGCACGAAGTCCCGGTCGAGCAAGTCCACGATGCGGATTCCCACCCGCGCCACCTTGTCCACATAGGCCGGCCCGATGCCGCGGCCGGTGGTGCCGATGTGCGGCCGGTCCGACTGCGACTCGTAGAGCTGATCGAGCAGCTTGTGGTAGGGCATGATGAGGTGCGCCTGATGGCTCACGAAGAGCCGCTTCTCCAGTGAAATCCCCGCCGCTTCCACCTGCGCAATCTCGGTCATCAGCGCCACCGGATCCACCACCACTCCCGCCCCGATCACGTTCACCGTCTGCGGCCAAAGCACGCCCGCCGGCAGCAGATGCAGAACAAACTTCCGGCCGGCATGCACCACCGTATGACCGGCGTTGGCTCCGCCTTGATAGCGGGCCACCACGTCGGCCTCGGCGCTGAGAAAATCTACGATCTTGCCTTTTCCCTCGTCGCCCCATTGGGCGCCGAGGACGATGGTCACCATGCTACCCAGTCCTCAACAAAACAGCCCCGCTCGCGGGCGGGGCTGCACGCGGCATTCGCCGAAAAACCTACCGTTTTTTGCCCTTCAACGCGTGGCGCTCCGCCCATTCCAGCACGATGGGCGACGAGACATAAATCGAAGAGTAGGTTCCCGTGACCACACCCACCAGCATCGCGAAGCTGAAGCCGCGCAGCACCGGCCCGCCGAAAATAAACAGCACCAGCACCGTCATGAACACGGTCAGCGAGGTAATGATCGTTCGCGACAACGTCTCATTGATGCTGAGATTCATGATCTCCGCCAGACTCATCTGCCGCAGTTTCTTGAGATTCTCGCGGATCCGGTCGTAGATCACAATCGTATCGTTGATGGAGAATCCCAAAAGGGTTAGAATCGCCGCCAGAACCTGCAGCGAAAACTCATAGTTGAAGAAGGTCAGAAATGCCATGGTCAGCAGCGTGTCATGGACCAAACCCAGCACCCCCCCCAAAGCGTACTCAAAGCGGAACCGCCACGAAATGTAAATGAGCAGAAGGGCGCACGCCACCACGGCCGAAATGGCTGCCTGCCGCCGCAGCTCGCCTCCCACCTTCGGGCCGACCACGTCCACGTTACGAACTTCCACCTTATTGCCGGGAAACGCAGCCGACAACTTCTCCATCACCTGCCGCTGAGTCTCGTTGCTGTTTTCCGTGACCTTCAGACGCACGGAGATCTCGTCGGGTTGACCCAAGCTGGAGATGGTCTTGACCTCGCCCACGCTCATTCCCGAGAGCGCCGCCCGCACGTGGCCGTCCGACACCGGCGTCTCGAAACGCACCTGCATGTCGAGACCGCCGCGGAAATCAATGGACCAGTCCGGCCCGCCGCGAAAGATCATCATGATCATTCCGGCCACGATCACCGATCCGGTAATCGCCAACAACTTGAAGCGCGGACCGATGAAATTGATGTTCGTCTTCTTGAAAAAGTGTGGCATTAGATGCTCAAGGTCTTGAGTTGGCGGCGTTCCGTGAACAGATCATAGACCAGACGGGTGCCGAAGATCGCGGTAAACACGTTTACGGTCACACCGACGGTCAGCGTCAAGGCGAATCCCTTGATCGAGCCGGTGCCGTAAATCAGCAGCACCACGCCGCTGATGGCCGTCGTGATATTGGCGTCGAAAATGACGACGGTGGCGCGCGTGAAGCCGGTCTCAATCGCCGCCCGCACCGTCTTCCCCAGTTTCAGCTCCTCGCGGATGCGCTCGAAAATCAGCACGTTCGCATCCACCGCCATACCCATCGTCAGAATCATACCGGCGATGCCGGGCATGGTCAGCGTGAACTGGAACATGGCCAGAACGCCGAGCAGCAGGAACATGTTGAGGATCATGGCGAAATCGGCGATCCCGCCCGACCCGCGGTAGTACCACAGCATGAACAGCACCACCGCCGCGAAGGCGAGAACCAAGCAAAACTCGCCCGCCTGCACCGAATCGCGCCCGAGCGACGGCCCTACCGTGCGCTCTTCCACCACGTGCACCGGTGCGGGAAGCGCGCCGGCCCGCAGGATGATGGCGATGTCGCGGGCCTCCGGCATGTCGTCCAGTCCGGTGATCACCGCCGCCCCGCCCGAAATCTTGTCGCGAATGCTCGGCGCCATATACACCTTGTCGTCCAGCACGATGCCCAGCCGCTTGCCCACGTTGGCTCCCGTCACCCTCGCAAACGTGCGCGCCCCGTCGCGCGTAAACTTGATGTTGACGACCGGCTTTCCCGCCTGCTCCGGATCATAGCCGCTGCCGATGGTGGACTGCGCGTCATCCAGAGTCGTGCCCGTCAGATCGGCTTGCTTCTTGACCAGATACAGAACCCACACCTCTTTGCGATCCTCGCCCGCCGGCATCGCCTTGTGGGACCACAGGAATTGCACGTCACTGGGCACGAGTCTCTGGTTCTCTCGCGCGCTGAGCAAACGCATGACTCGGCTGCGGTTCTCCGCCGACACCAGAATGTTCTGCGTGCCGCCCACCAACAGCGAGAGGAAGGGATGCGCCCGGCCGGTGGTGTCGCTGATCGTGTCCGCCATCTGTTCGCCGAACAGCTTCTCCGCTTCGGTCGCGGCCGTGTCGCGGCGGCTGGTGTCGGCGGCCACTTGCGCCGTGTCCGCTTTCGCCTTGGCGGTGTTGGCCGCGAGCCGCGTTGAATCGGCACGTGCGCTGTCGGCGGACTCGCCGCGCAGCCGCGCCGCGACGCCTTCGTCCAACTTGGTCAAGATGTCGCGAGCCCGGTCCGGTTCCACCACCAACTTGAATTCAAGCAGTGCCGTCCGGCCCACCAACTCGCGCGCGCGAGCCGGATCCTTCACCCCCGGCAACTCGAGCGCGATCCGCTGCGAACCCAACTTGGTGATGGACGGTTCCGACACGCCGAACTGGTCAATGCGGTTGCGCAGAATCTCCAGCGAACGGTCCACCGCATCTTCCGCCGACTTGCGCAAATCCGACAGCACGGCGTCATCCGACTGTCCGGGCTCGCCCCAGTAACGGCTCAAAGTGGCTCGCTCGCTTGCCGCCTGCTCGCGCAACGCGTCGAAAAGGTCTACGCTGCGCGTCTGTTCGGCCGTACGCAGGCGCGCGATGATGCGGTCGAAAACCTCGTCTTTGCCCTTGGCTTGATTGTCCAACATCTTGAGCACGTCCACCTCGAGCACGAGGTACATGCCCCCCTGCAGGTCCAAACCGAGTTTGATGGCCCGCGGACGGTAGTATTTCATGTTCCGCAGAAAGTCGCCGCGCAGATAGTCGAGCTTTTGCAAAGCCTCTTCTTTCTGCACCGGCGAGATGTCCGTAGAATCAATCTCGGCGCGCAGATCCACGTCGTCGCGGTAGATGTCTGCCGCCAAGCGGTTTAGGGGCAGGTTCGACAGGGAGGCCAGCTCAATCAGTAGATGGCTTTCCTCCCTGGATAAGCGATCGTATTTCAGGGTGGGGTAGAGGTAATAGGCACCCACCGCCAATACGATGAGCAGAAAAATCAGGCGTGCGCGGACGGATTTCATGGCAAATTTTTGGGTATTCGTGCTTCAGCCGATGCGCAAAAACTTTGAAATATAGGACTTTCACTCCACAATGTCAAGCCCTCGCACAGCATCTTCACGCAATAAATTCAACGCATTAGCCACGTTTTGGGGCAACGGAGCCGAAAATTCCAGCTCCCGGCCGCTGACCGGATGGATAAATCCCAGAACCTCCGCGTGCAGCGCCACGTCCCCAAGCTGCTCCAGAAGTTCCGTGTAGAACTTGCGGCGAGCGCCCGGCATCCCCGCGATGCGCTTCTGCCGCCCGCCGTACATCGGGTCCCCGAATACCGGATGCCCTTCGTGCTCCAAATGGGTGCGAATCTGATGCGTACGACCGGTGCCCAATCGCAGCGAAAGCAACGAGGTATCGCGAAAAGTCTCGTCCACGCGGTAGGTGGTGATGGCCGTTTTTCCCCCGCGCCGCACCACCGCAAATCGCTTGCGGTCTCCCGGATGCCGGCCCACCGGCGCATCAATCACCCCGGTTGCGGCTTTGAAGCGGCCCCAGACGAGAGATTTGTACACCCGCTTTGCCGTGCGTGCGGCAAACTGCTCGCTGAGATGCCTCTGCGCCTGCTCCGTCTTGGCAACCACGAGAAGCCCCGATGTTCCCTTATCCAGCCGGTGAACGATCCCCGGCCGAATGGTTGTACCCGTCCCCGGAAGGGTTCTTTCTTCATCCCTCATCCCTCCGCCCTCATCCCTTCCGAGATGGTACAGGAGCGCGTTCACCAGCGTGCCCGAGAAATGTCCGTGCGCCGGATGAGTGACCATCCCCTGCGGCTTGTTCACCACTAACAGGCTCTCGTCCTCGTAGTAGATGTCGAGAGGAATGCGCTCGGCAAGCACATCGGAGGGCGGCTGGTCGCGGAAGAAAATCTCGATCCGCTGGCCGGGTCCCACCTTGTGCGACTTCTTGGGAATCTCGCCTTCCACCCGCACCAATCCCGCGTCAATCAGTTCGTGAACCTTGTGCCGCGAAATGGAGGGAAGGACTTGCTGGAGGTAACGGTCAATCCGCAGCCGTTGTTGGCCCGGTGCGGTGGTCAGCAGGAAGGGTTTGGGTTGGACTGGAGACTTCGACATGGCTGTCGGCCGCAGGCTTGGGCCGCTTGCCGTGGGAGAAAAGAACGAGGACGAGCAGCAGAACGATGCCGACGGTCACGCACGCGTCCGCCACGTTGAACACCGCCCAGCGCGTCATGATCAGGTCGGGAAAATCCGCGTCCACAAAATCCGTGACCTGACCGAAAAGCGAGCGGTCTATGGAATTCCCCACTGCCCCGGCCAGAAACAACATCACCGGCCAGCGTATCACGTCTCCCCGTCGCGCCAACCGGTACAAATAATAGGTCAGCACCGCCGCCGCCGTCCAGCCGAAAACGAGCAGCGGCCAGCCGCTGACGAAGTCCACGCCGAACGCGATGCCCGGATTCTGCACGTGCGTCAGCCGCAGGAAATCGTCACCGATGACGGGAAGCGAGTGGTGAAGAGGCAGGTGCCGCCGCACCAAAGCTTTGGTCACCTGATCGAGAATCAGAAGGCCCGCGACCCCGGCATACCACGGCCACACGGAACGGCGGTGGGTCATTCGGGAAGATTGTTTTCTTCTTCGTGGCGCTTCTTGGCCGCGATGCACAGCCGGGCGTGCGGAATCGCCTCCAGCCGCTTGAACTCAATGGGGGCGCCCGTTTCCTGACAGTAGCCGTAGGTGCCGTTCTCGATGCGCTCCAGTGCCTGATCGAGAAGTCTCAGCATTTTCCCCTCGCGGCTGGCGAAGAGAAAGGCCTTTTCCCGCTCTCCTGCATCCGTGCCTTGGTCCGCCATGTGATAGCTGTAGGTCGAGTTGTCGCCCGAGTATTGGTCCGCCGTGGTCTCCATCGAGGTTTCGCGCAGGTACGAGAGTTCGTGCAGAATCTCCAGCCGCTTCCTCAAGATCAGATCGCGAAAGTACTCCTTCCACTCGGGTGAGTACACAGCCGGCTTCTCGCCGCCGGGCCACTTCTGACCCGGTTCCAGCGCCGCCGCCGTGGCCGGCGGACTCGCCTTCGTTCCCGGCTTGGTTTTGGTACTCTGTCGTGCAGTCATGCCGCTCCCGTTATGCTTCAGTCTTGTTTGTCGTTCGATTTGCCCGCCGGACAGCCAACGTAAAGGTGTGCCCGTTGGCATCTAAGGTGGTTCCTGTTACGGCACTCTTTAACTCGAAATCGAGCGCCAGAGTTTCCTTGCAGATATAGTCCTTGTACCGCAAGACGGCCGCCTCCAGACTCGGCGAATGCGCCTGCACTTCCAGCGCGATCCGGTCGGCAATGTCGAATCCGGATTGCTTGCGCAGGTTCTGGATGTGGTGGACGATTTCCCGGGCCATGCCTTCGGCTTCTAATTCCGGTGTCAGCTCAGTGTCCAGCGCCACCGTCATAAAGCCGTCCGAACGCAGCGCCAACCCCGGTTTTTCGCTGCGCCGGATCTGAATGTCATCCAGTCCCAACTCAAACTCCTCGAACCGGAAGCGGCCTCCCCCCTCCACAGCCTGAATCTGTTCATCCGTCATGGCGGCTACCGCTTTGGCCACTTTCGGCATGCGGCTGCCCACCCGCTTGCCCAGCACTTTGAAGTTCGCGGTGGCGCTGCGGGTCACGAGGTCTCGATCATCGTGCCGTAATTTCACCGACTTAACGTTCAGTTCGTCGGCCATGATCTGCAAAAAGGGGGCCAGCTCGGCCTCTGTGGACTGGTCCGGAACCACCCACACCACGCTCGTAAGCGGCTGTCGAACCCTGAGGTTCCGCTCTTGCCGGAGGGCTCGTGCCAAAGTCACAGCCTCAAAAACCCGCTCCATGCGAGCCTCCAGAGCTTCGTCCCGCAGGGCCGGATTCGCCATCGGAAAAGCCGCCAAGTGCACGCTCGCAGGTGCATCGGGATTCAGACCCCGCACCAGATTCTGATAAACGTGTTCCGAAAGGAACGGCAGAAACGGCGCCAGCGCATAGACGAGACCCGTCAAGACCTCGTAGAGTGTGGCATAAGCCGTCGCTTTGTCGGTGTCGCTATCTGACTTCCAGAATCTGCGCCGCGACCGCCGGATGTACCAATTGGTCAGCAAGTCCAGAAAGCGCGAGATCGCGCCCGCCGCCGAAGCCACGTCGAAGTCTTCAAGGCTGACCGTGACTTTTTCGATCAGGCGGTGGTATTCGGACACGATCCACCGGTCCATGAGCGTGGGCGCGACCGTTCCCTGCCCGGGTCGCCATTCGTCAATCAGCGCATAGGTGACGAAAAAAGTGTACGAGTTCCACAGCGGCAGAATGACCGCCCGCACTGCGTCGCTGATCTCCTCCTCGCCGAAGCGGATCGCGTTCCACGGATTCGATGCGTAGAAAATCCAGCGCACCGGATCGGCCCCGAACTTGTCGAAGAGCGCCACCGGATCCACCACGTTGCCCTTCGACTTGGACATCTTCCGGCCCTCGTGATCCAGCACCAGTTCGGTGCAGATCACGTTCCGGTAAGATGACCAATTGCGCGGATCGTTCCAGAATCTCGCGCGCTCGCGGTCGCCTCTTTTCTTCGCATCGTCCTGCTGAGCCTTGGCAACTAAGCACGAGCAGGCCAAGAGCGTGTAGAACCAGCCGCGCGTCTGATCCAGTCCTTCGCAGATGAAATCGCAGGGATATTGCGCGCGGAATTGCTCATCCGAACCTGCTTCGGCGGGAAAGCCGTACTGCCCCCACGGCATGAGGCCCGCGTTGAACCAACTGTCGAGCACAAAATCTTCGCGGCGCATCACCCGGCCGTCTTTCGTGAGCAGCGTGACCTCGTCAATCTGCGGTTTGTGCGGATCGAATCCTGCGGGTAGCGTGTTTCCCGACCGCTCAACCAGCGATCTCAATTCGGCGAGACTCTCCACACACACCGCTTCACTCAAATCACCGTCTTCCGGCACCCACAGCGGTAACGGACTCCCCCAATATCGTTCGCGGGTGACGTTCCAATCCGAAATGTTCTCCAGCCAGTTGCCGAAACGTCCGTCTCGAATGTGCTCTGGCCGCCAGCCGATGAGCTTGTTTGCCTCGATCATCATTTCCTTCAGCGCGGTGGTGCGGATGAACCATGCCGGCCGCGGAAAATACATCAGCGGGCTGCCCGTGCGATAATCGAAGGGATAGCTGTGCGTGTGTTTCTCTTTAGCGATGAGCAGCCCCTTCTCCTTCAGCGCCTTCAGAATATCCACATCGAGATGTTCTTCGCGGAACCACCGTCCGGCGAACGGCTTGACGAAGTCCGCCACCAGACCATCCTTGTCCACCGCCAGCACCAAGGGAATCCCGTTTTTTCTGAGAATCCGAAAATCGTCCTCACCATAGTAGGCTAAGTGCACGAGCCCCGTTCCGTCGAGCGCGGTCACATAGTCATCAGCCACCACCCGCATCGCCGATTCGTGATCCGACGGCAGCCACTCCCACATCGGCTCATACTTTTTTCCCGCCAAGTCCGCGCCCAATTGGTGCCCGACGATGTGATGTTTGCCGAAAAACGGAAGCAGCGCCTGATGCCTTGCCTGCGCGAGGATCAGCCGCTCGCCCGCCTTGCCCGCATCGCAATCTTCCAAGAGCTCGACCGTCACATATTCAATTTCGGGATGCACCGCCACTGCGAGGTTCGAGAGCAGCGTCCACGGAGTCGTCGTCCAGGCGGTTAGATAAACATCGTGACTATCTTGTTTTTCTTTCAAACGGAATTTTACATAGAGCGTGAGATCGGTTACGTCTTCGTAACCTTGGGCAACTTCAAAATTCGAAAGCGTGGTTCCCGTGCGCGGACTGTAGGCCATCACGCGATAGTCACGGTACAGATAGCGCGGCGACTGCCCAAGTTTCAGAGCTTGTTCTCTCGCTTCGCCTTCGAGTTCCAAGTTCCACGCCTGCTTCAGCGTCCACCAATCGCTCTGAATGTAGTAGGGTTGATAGGTGGCGTAGGCGTTCTCCAAATCCACGAAGCGGCCAATTTTGCTGATGGCCTCTTCCCACATCCCTTTGTAGCGGAAAACCGTCTGGCGGCAGTAGTCAATGTATTTCTGCACACCGTACGCGTCCACCTCGCGCTTGGATTTGAAGCCCAATTCCCGGTCGGCGGTGAGTTCGATGGGCAGGCCGTGCGTGTCCCAGCCGGCTTTGCGCAAGACGCGGAAGCCTTGCATCGTCTTGAAGCGCGGCCAGAGGTCTTTCAGAGCCGACTGCATCATGTGTCCCACGTGCGGCACGCCGTTGGTTCCCGGCGGGCCGTCGTAGAACACAAAATCGCCCTTCGGACCCGTGCGCTCCACCGACTTCTCGAAGATGCGTTCGCGCTTCCAGAAATCGAGGAGTTCGCGGTCAATGGCCGGCAAATCCAGCTTATTGGGAACGGGTTTCAGCATTGTTCAGTCGCAGCGGCCGCGCGATTCAAGAACGAGTTCAACCTGCCGCGCGACCTCGGGTACATCCTGTTGGATGATCTTCCAAACGAGTTCAAGATCAATTTGGTCGTACTGATGGATGACGACGTTTCTCATGCCGATCATCTTCTTCCACGGCAACGTGCCTTCGATTTCCTTCCTTTCAGCGGATATCCGTCTTGCAGCTTCTCCGATGATTTCGAAAAGGCGCTCGCATACCAGCTGCTTCTCGTAGCTTGCAAGGTACTCTTCGAGGGACATTCCGGCTGTGTAACTCTGGATGGAGTGGCAGGCGTCAAGGATGTCTTGAAAATAGGCGTCATCGCGCGACATAATAAACCTGTGCGTTGCTCAGAATGGTGTGGCGGCGTATCCGATTCCGGCTCCGTTCCACGGCACGACGTTCCGCCAGGTCCACCGGTCGTCCCAATAACTCAGCTAATTCGGCCTGTGCGTCGAGGAAATCCCAAAAGGTGCGTTCCGCCTTTGGATCAAACGTCACCAGCACGTCCACGTCGCTGTCGGGGCCGAAATCGTCGCGCAAGACCGAGCCGAACAAAGCCAGCTCGGTGATCTTCCACTTCCGGCAGAAGGCTTCAAGCTTCTCGCGGTCAATCTCAATGTGTGGCTTCAGTGTTTCCATGACCTACTCTGCTTAGAGCCATCTCCGCACATCTCGGCAATAGCGGCGGAAGTCCTCGCCGAAGCGCTCTTCCAAGGTGCGCTCTTCCGACGGGATGTCAATCAAGCTCATCGTAATGAAAAATATCACGGGCGAGAGAATGACCAAAGCTCCGCGCGTCCAAAAGACCAATCCGATCAAGATGAGCAGCAGAGCCAGATACCCCGGATTGCGCGAGAAACGGTAGAGACCGCGCGTGACCAGTGCGCAGGGAGCGTGGTGGGGATGCCACGGGGTCTTTGCGCGCCAGAAACACCCCAGTGCCGACGCTACAATCCCCACCGCCAACGCAAAGAACACCATCGCCAGAGGAAAGGCATACGGCAGCGGCAGCAAGAGCGGCTTTCCGAGAGCATAGTGCAAACCCAGCCCGGCCAGCAGCGATACTCCGAAATAGAGCGGCGGGCACATTCGCAGCCAAGCCGATAACGTCGCAACAGCCATCGTTCAGTATTTCTCCGCCGAGGCATGCGTCTCCGCGTGCCCGGAATCTTTCGCCGGGGCGGGCACAAGTGACCGCCGCCGCTCACCCCTACTTCCGGCGGTCTCCGACCGCCTTGAAATCAACGGATTCCGGCAGAGGCGGTAGCACTCGCGGTGAATACGATTTCGATCTCGGGGACCGGAATGTCATTCATTTGGCATGCCATACCCGGACCAGCAACCGTCTTCGATATTGTAGGTCACGGTTTTGCCAGCGCCGCCCTTCATTTGCTCGGTCGAGACGGCGGTAATGGTCATCGGCGGTACACCCACGATACTGAAGGTCCACTGCAACCGGGTGGACTGAGCCATTTGCAGGTAGCTCTCCTGCTCGAGCTCTTCCACCGTGGCCGGCCACTCGCCCTTGTCCTGATAGAACACCTGCGCGGCCTGCCAGACACCGATGATGGTGGTCTTGGCATCCGACGCGCGAGCGGTCTTCACGTATTCCACATAGATCGGCACCGAGATGCCGGTCCCGACCACGAGCACAAAGAACAAACCAAAGGCAAGGAACGACGCTACGATCCACCTCTTGGCCCGCTTTACTGCACGCTGCGCTTCGGCATGATGTCCCGCTCTCGCCTCAGCATTCGCGTGGGAAGCATTGACAATGGCGGGAATACCCAGCGGCCAGAAGAAGATCGTTGCGAAGATCGCTGCCGTCATCCGGTTCGGAACTGCTTGCGGAGGCAGCGGAAGCTCGGTATTCTGCTGAGCTTGATCCTGTTGAGATCTCGAAGCGAGAGGACTTCCACAGCTACTACAGAAAGCGGCAGAATCGCTGTTCTGAACGCCACATTTGGGACAGAACATGGATTGACCCCTCATGGATTGGAAAGTAGCCTACGCGTCCTGTGAAACCCCATTGCCTATTGGGTACATGCGGAGTAAGGCCACAGTGGAAGCGGCAAGAAACTCTTCCAGCCGATGCGTTGAACGTTGGGCAATGCGTTGAGATCAAGACTGGATTTGGTCAGAGCGACCGGATTCTCAAACCAGAACCATTCGTGAACCGGAGAGCCGTTCAGAAGCCAGTGATCCCGGCAGAAGAGTACACCACTCACACAATCATGCCTTGGCCCTGTGCCTGCACTGCTCATCAATGAATACAAGCCATTTGATCTCCGATCAGACCAGTTGATTCCGGGACAACCCGAGTTGACCTTTGTCTCTTCTTCCCCGAACAGCACCTCAGCTAGTGCCGTTTCCATTTAGTTAAGAGTGGTTGAGTCGCCAGGAGGGCTTGGTGCGTAGAAGGGGATAGAGTTCATCC
>JAPKYT010000068.1 GCA_026394155.1 bacterium
TTCCGGCCGGGTTACGCGCGGTCAGATGTTCATCAGCGGAGACGTTGCGTGGCGCTGAACCCGGCTCGGCGGACTGGATCGCCACAAGTTGAGCCTTTACCCCACTTTCCAACCCCAAAAACATTGAGACAGTAGTGACTTCAGTAGGGGGAATAAGGGGGTCTCTTCTCCGAGGCGCACGGCCGTGCGCCGCTATTTCAGCAAGATGAGCTTCTGCGTGGTGAATCCCGCGTCGCTTTGAAGACGGCAGAAAAGAAGACCCGAAGAAAGAGTGCTGCCGTCGAAGCTCGCGCGGTGCGATCCGGCGCTCTGAAATCCGTCGGCGAGCACGGCCAGTTCGCGGCCCAGCGTGTCGTAGATGCGCAGGGACACGCGCTGCGCGCGCGGCAGATCATAAATGATTTCGGCGCGCGCATTGAAGGGATTGGGATGCACCGCGAGCTTGAGGGCCGCCGGAAGGGGAGACGATGGCCCAATTCCGTCCGGTCGCACGCTGTCCAGTTTGGCCAGCCACGCATCGTATCCCTGACCCGGCGCGGCCACCCATCCGGCCACCATGTAGCTGCCGTCGGCCCCGCGCACCACCGCCCGCGCTTGCATGTCGTACGGACCGCCGATGGTCTTGGTCCACAACGTATCGCCGTTCCTGTTCACCCGCGTGATGAACACGGCCGTATGCACGGCCCCCGAATCCCGGCGGCTACCGACCGCGAGAGCACCGCTGTCGGCGGTCTCGATGGCGGCGAAAATCTCATCGTCAAAGCGCACCCCGCAAGGCGAGGTCCACAGCGGAACCCCCTGATGGCTGGCTTTGACGAGAATGGATTCCTTCCATTCGCCCGATTCGCCGTGAGTGTAGTTGGGAACGGTGGTGGTGAGAAGGTAGGCGCTGTCGCGCGTGGCTTGCACGGAGGTGAAGATCGCCGGCCAGAGAGCGCGGTACGACCATTCTTCCACGGGCAAGCCGGTGGGCGTGGTCACCACCACCATAGGGACGAGCTGCATCACCTCGCCTACTTGCGCGATGCGTCCACCGGCCGCCAGATAGCCCAAATCCGTGGCCACCACGTCGCGTCCGTAGACATTGACGGTGTCTTGATAACTGGCGGTCCATTGCAGGCCGCCCGAGGGGTTGACCTTGACCAAGTAGAGGATAGATTGGTCGGAGAGAAACGGATAGTAGTCTCCCACTAACAGATAGCCGTCGTCCGCCGTCTGGGTCACACCGTAGCAACGTTGATTGCCGAGCCCGCCGAAAGTGGCGCTCCACTCACTGTCGCCGGCGGCGGTGGTTTTCACGATCCAGAAGTCCGCCGACCCGCCGCCATAGGAGCGCGTGCTGCCCGCCATGACGAAACCGCTGTCGCGGGTGGGACGAACCACAAAACACGAGTCCCACGCGCGCCCGCCGCGGGTAGTATTCCAGAGCGGGGCGCCGGTGCAATCCACCTTCATCATCCAGAAATCCACGTCGCCGGGAGAATAGGAGTTGCTTACTCCCGCCAGCACAAAGCCCCACGGATCGGCGCGGCACATGGAAAAAAAGACGTCATCGCGCGCGCCGCCGTAGGTGCGCGTCCACGCGGTGTCCAAGTCCTGAGCCGGTGCCGGCCAGCAGCAGCGGACCGTCAGCAGCGCAAGGGCAGCGACACGAAAAGACATGAGCATCAGCCTTTGATGAGTTCCCGATAAACGGATTCGTACTGCGAAACAACTTTGTCGCGCGGGAAAAGTTCCAGCGCCCGCGCCCGGGCAGCTTTACCCATGCGCATTCTGAGTTCCGGATTTGCGCACAGTTCCCACAGACGCTGCGCCAGCTCTTCGGTGTGGCCGCATTCCACCAGATAGCCGCACTCGCCGTCGCTCACCACTTCGGGAAGTCCGCCCACGCGCGTGGCCACCACCGGCACTTCGCAGGCCATCGCTTCGAGAGCCGAAAGGCCGAAAGACTCGGTCTCGGAAGGCAGGCAGTACACGTCGGCCACGCTGAGAATCTCGTGAATCTCCACTTGATTGCCGAGGAAGAGCACGTCATCGAGAACTCCGCCGCGCTGGGCCTGCATTTCGGCCCGCGCGCGCTCGGGGCCATCGCCGACGAGCAGCATTTTCGCCTTGATGCGCCGCCGCAGCTTGATGAAGGCCGTCATCAAATCGCCGAGCCTCTTCACCGGCCGCATGTTGGAAACGTGCGCGATGATCGGTTCGCCTTCGGGCGCGAAGACCTTGCGATCCAGCGTGCACAGGCCGCGCTGATACACTTCCGTGTCCACGAAATTGGGAATTACGCGGATGTCGCGTGTCACGCCGATGAGTTCGCGGGTGGCCTCGGCCAGATAGCGCGAGACAGCGGTGACGCGCTCCGACTGGTCAATGGTGAACTTTACCACCGGCGCGTAGGCGGGATGCGATCCCACCAGCGTGATGTCCGTGCCGTGCAGGGTGGTCACGATGGGCGGCTTCCCCCCGCCCATTTCGCGCGCCATGTAGGCCGCCGCCGCGTGCGGAATCGCATAGTGCGCGTGGATCACGTCAATCCCGTACATCTGCACGGTTTCATAGAGCGTGGACGAGAGGGTGAGCGTGTAGGGCGTGTGCTCGAAGAGCGCGTAGTGCACCACCGGCACTTCGTGGAAATACACGTCGGGCCGAAAGGAGCGCAGGCGAAACGGCCGCGCGCTCGAAAAAAAGTGCACGGTGTGTCCGCGCTCGGCCAGCGCGAGCCCGAGTTCGGTGGCCACCACGCCCGATCCGCCGTAGGTCGGATAACAAATAATGCCGATTTTCATTTCTTATTCTCCCCCCGTTTACGGGGGGACAAAAGGGGGGTTCTTAGGAGACGATGAACGAGGAATGATAAACGATGAAGCCCGATCCCGCCGTTAGTAATTGATCGCCGTCGTGGGTTTACAAACCCGCGATGGCGCCATTGCCGGTCTGTAGACCGACAACGGCGGGAAGAGCGCACGGCCGTGCGGCACTACCGCTCGTCCCGATTCCGGCCGGGTTGCGAAGACTTAACCCGGCTCGGCGCTCGAGCTTCATCCTTTCGTGAGCATCGCCACCGGATCGTCCACGCGCAGCTTTTCCCGCATCCAAAAAGCTTCGGCGTACTTCACTCCGATCTGCGTGCCGAACCAGCGGAAGCGCGCATCGAGATCTTCCCAGAACTCGGGCCGCGAAAGGTGCGTGGCGGGCTCGCGTGATGAGGGATCGTAAAACTGCGTGGTGTAGGATTTGGCGGCGCGGATTTTTTGCCCGTAGAAATCGCTGATGTCCACGAACACGTTCGGCTCGGCCATCCAGTGGCTGAAGAAATAGAGCAGCCGCTTGGGCGTGTGCGGCTTGCCCTCAGCTTCGGCATTGGACGCGCCCGAAAGAAACATGGCGTGCTTCACCAAGCGCGCCGCGTTTTCGTGATCGGGATGGCGGTCATAGAGATAATGGGTGAACACCAGCGACGGTTGGTGGCGGCGGATGCACTCCACCACCGCCCGGCGGCGCTCGGGTGTGTCGGCGAGTTCCTGATCGCCGAGATCAAGATTCTCGCGAAAGTCCGCGCCGATGATTTCGAAGGCCGCCTTCGCCTCCGCCTCGCGCGTTTCGGCCGTGCCGCGCGAGCCGCGTTCGCCGCGCGTCATGTCCACCATGCCCACGCGATAGCCGAGCGCCTTAAGCTTAATGAGCGTTCCGCCCATCGCCAGTTCCAGATCGTCGGGATGCGCGCCGAAGGCGAGGACGTCCACAAGAATGTTGTTCATGCCGGTCATTTCTCTGATTTCCCCCCGTGGACGGGGGGATAAAAGGGCGTGGACGGGGGGATAAAAGGGCGGTCTCTTGCTTAACCCGAGGACACAGCAGGCTGTGTCGCTACAGTTCGATCACATGGTGCTCGCGCGCATCCACGGGCAATTCATCAAGAGTGTGGAGCACGCGTTCCAATCCGTATTGCGCGAGATAGTAGGCCGTACAAAACACCCGCTCGGAAAGTTCTCCGCGCGGTCTTAGTGTTGCGAGGCATTTCGTTAAACGCGAGAGCGCAGTGGAATGTCTCTGCTTGAGCGCGCGCTGGGCTTTTTCGCGCAGGTGTTCCAGCGGTTGCAGCGCTTTTCCCGCGCTTGTTTGAGTCGCGCCTTCCAGCGTGGGATCGAGTGCGGATAAGCGCGTTTTCAGATCCGCAAACGTCTCTTCAATGCGCCGCTTGGCTTCGGCAAAGGTCTCGGCCGTGCGAGCCTCATCCTGCTCGGCCAGCAGCACGCGCTGCAAAGCCGCCGGATCATCGCTGAGTAAACGCGCGAGGGGCAGGTTCAGTTTCTCGGCGACGCGCGCCGTGCGATTGTCCAAGATCGTAGCCGACAAGCGCGGAAAGAGAACCGGCGCGCAGACGTCG
>JAPKYT010000142.1:0-15386 GCA_026394155.1 bacterium
GCGGGGGGACGAAAGGGGGGTTCTGCCTCTTCCCAGCGCACTGCCGTGCGGCACTACCCATGTTGCGGGTCACAGCAAGCTGTGGCGCGAGAGCACGTTGAGTGCTTGACCCGGCTCGGCCGAAGTAGCGGGGCAGGCGAAAACCGAAGATGCCTGCCGCTGCGAATCAACCGCCTCGGCGGAGTCTTTCCAGTCTCAAGTTTCAGGTTTCAGGTTTTCGGGCTTCATCCCTCATCCTTCCGCCCTCATTCCTTCTTCACAGTTCGATCCCGAATTTTTTGAGCTGCTCACACATCCAGGCGAAGGGGATGATGGTCTCCTGCGCATGTGCGCCGGGCGGGACCTTGCCGAGATAGACGGCCAGCGCCACCGCCGCCGCCGAAAAGCCGGTCAGCTGCTCGATGGCCGAGAGTCCCGTCTTAGGATTCTGCTTCACCACTAACTCGCCCTTCTCTTCGCGGCCGCCGTCGCCCCGGGCCACCGCGCGCAGCAGCACCATGTCCGGCACCTGCTTGGGCAGCTTGGTCTCGAGCACGCGTACCAGCATCCGCCGCGGACTGATCTCTCCGCAACTGAACTGATAAGGAGTGGAGTCGGCCAGCCCCAAATCGCGCAGATAGTGCAGCGCCTCGAGATGCCCCGGGTAGCGCATGGTCTTGAAGCTGAGGCGTTTCACCTTGCCCAGCAGCGTCTGGATCAGCGTGGACGTGCCGCCGGAAGTGACGAAGGCCTCGAACTTGCCGTAACCGGGAAATTCGACTTCTTCTTCGTCCGACAACGACGGTACCGTGACCACCTCGCCGTCTCTAATTTCCCGCGCGTCCTCGAAGTACTCGCTGACCAGACCGTGAATCGAGAAGAACTGCGTGTAGTTCAACCCGCCGGTGGGAACCTGCGGCAGGCCGCCGGCCCACAGCCGGAGTTCATCGCAATCCTTGAACCGGCGCACCAGCTCGTACGCCAGAATGTTCACCAGTCCCGGCGAGAAACCCGTATCGGGTATGAAAGCGATCTTGCGCGCTTGTACCGCCTCGTCCATCGCCAGAATTTCATCGGTGACTTTGGGATTCATTCCCAGGTCCACGTACGAGACTCCCATCTGCAGGCACCCTTTGGCGACCCGCACATTGAGGAAGTGCGGCACGCACGACAGACAGACCTTGACGTGCGTCAGCGCGCGCAGCAGATTGTTGCTGCGCGTCACGTCCAGCCGCATGAGGTCCACCTGCCCGCCGTTCGCCAAAAATGTCTGGGCGCTGTCCAGCACCGCCTCGTCGTAATCGGCCAAAAGCAGGCGGTAAGGACCGTCCGGATGATTCTGGAAGAAATAGGCCGCGGCGCGACCCATGAACCCCGCGCCTACGATCAGAATCTCGGGATCGTTCATGTTCTGTTTCTCTCCGGCGGGCCTCCGGCCCGCCACGATTATGCCCTGCAGTGGACGCCTGGACGCGTCCGCGACGATACGGTTACGATTTCTCCGGCTCCGTGGGCTCCGCCGGAACCGGCCGCGGCGGCGTGCGCTCCTGTTGCACGACCACGCCGATGGGATCCTGCAGTTCCAACAGGCGGTGCGTCACCAGATTGCAGCTCACCGCCGGATTCTCGAGGACCAGTCGCTCCGCTTCGGCGTGACTTCGCACCTTCAAGAGCCACATGTTGCCGAGGGACGACGGATAGGTGCCGCACATGAGCAGTTGTCCCCGCCGGATCATGTCATGGATGCGCTCGATGAGCTTGGGTTGCACCGCCAGCAAATGCGCCTTCCGTGCGCCCGGAACCGGCTGATAGTGGACCTGATAATAAAGGTACTCGCGCTGCCGCCGTTCCACGGGCCGGAACAAACGGCGCTGCCGCAAGGTGCTTTCCCCCCGGTTCTCCCCTTCCCGCGCTGCGGGTTTTCTCTCCCCTTCGTTCAATGGACTCATCACCCTTCGTCCTTCTGCCGCTGTGCGGCCTTAGATCATCCTGCGGATTCCTGCGATCCGCCCGCCTCTCGGCGCAGCGTGCCGTCCGCCTGCGCTATTTCAATGTCCGGCCCCTTGCCGGCTCAATTGTGCTCGGCCGTCTTTTTGAGTTTCTCAAGGAAGTATCCGCCCCACGAATTGCGCTCGCGCGCCGCCAGCTCCTCGCGGGGAAAGCCCTGTGCCGTGAGTATCAGCACCGACTGATTTTCATGGGACTCGATCCCGAACTCGAAGCGCACCGGAAAGCGGCCTTCGTCCTCGTCCTCGGGGTCCACCAAAACCGGCGCGATAACCCCGTAGCGGAAGGGCGGCTCGAAGAGGATAATCTCCGCTTCGAACAGGCGGCCTTCCTCGTCGCGCTTGCGGACCTTGCCACCGAGACGGCAGTCGTTCTGCGCCCAGCGGCAATAGTCCCACTGCGTCACGTAGCGCGGCTCGGTGATGGCCGCAAACACTTTGCCCGCCCTCGCCGCGATCACCGTCTTCAGTTCAAACGAATGCATCATCCTCATCTCCGCCCGCGTCTTTTCTCCCTCCACTTTAGTGGGGGGACAAAAGGGGGGTTCTGTTCGCCGAGCAGGGGACTGTGTCCCTGCCGGAATCTTCTCTCCCCCTGCTTTAGCGGGGGGACAAAGGGGGGTTCTTCGCACCGCCGTGGGCGGCTACGACTCCAATAGGCGCTCGGCCAACTCGATGAATTCGCGCGCTCGCTCCATCGTCTTCTGCGCGTCTTCAGCCGTGAGACTTTGTTCCGTCATGTAATCGGCGACGCTGCGTTCATCGTAGGCATGAAGAAGGTAGCGGTGGAATTCGGGTGGAACCTCGCCCGTGCTTGCCAGGTGTTTGCCAAAAGCCGAAACCAGAGCGGAATGCTTGCGGAAACGCAGCCCTTTCCCAAGAAGCAGCGCGCTGGCACAGTAGAACATCGTGTAGTATGCGCGCGAGACGGCGATCTCGTAGGATTCCATGTCGCGCAAAGCCTCCGCCGCACGCAAGCTCTCCTTGGCTTTGAGGACGTACCGCCGCTGCTCGTCGGTCATAAAGAAATCCCGTCCCGTCGAATTCCGCTCGCGAAATCACTTGGCCGCCGCCGATAGAGCCGATCCGGCAGAACGGTCGTAGAGATAACTTGTCCGCTTCGCAACGACAACTCCGCGGTGATGCCGCTGATCTGCCAAAGCTCCTCGCCCGCCTGGACCTCACCTCGCAACACGACTAACACGTCCACATCCGAATCCTCGGCGGCCTCCCCGCGGGCTTGCGAACCGTAGAGCACCACTCTCTCCAGCCGCTCACCGTAGTGCTCGCTGAGCCGACGCTTAAGTTCGTCCAGAATAGGCCGCAATTGCTCATTCATGGCATGCCTCCCGTCAACTTCAATTCCATATACAGCGCGCCCGGGATCGGGTTGTCGCGGTAGGGCGGAATCTCCCGGAATCCCTGCGCGCGATAAAGAGCCACGGCGGTTTGCATCTGGCTTTCAATCGTGTCCAGCCGCATGCGCCGGTAGCCGATGAGCCGCGCCTCACTGACGATTTGTTCCGACAGCCCGCGCCCAATGCCGTTTCCGCGCGAGCTTAGCCGCACGTAGAGCCGTTTCATCTCGCAGATGCCGTCTTCTAACTTGCGCAAAGCCGCGCAGCCCACCGCCTCGCCGTTCAAGTAGGCTATCACCAATCTTCCCTCCGGCGGCGCGTACATCCCCGGCAAGCCCGCCAATTCCTCATCGAACGATTGAAAGCACAAACTGAACCCCAACGACTCGGCATATTCGAGAAAGAGCGTCTTGATCTGCGTGATCTGCCCGGGTGTGTCAGCTTGGGCGATTTCAATCATGAATTCGCTTATCCATCCACTAGCCCACACCCTCCGCGGTGTGGGTCTATGCGGGACGGCCGACTGGTCTCAGAGATTGCGAACAGCGGGCTCTTCTCAAGTCACTCCATAACAGCACCTTGAGGCATACTCCCGTCACGTTTTGAATCAACTGTAAGTGATTTATTCGCTAGGGCTTGGATCATGATTCTCGACCTGCGCGTGAATAGTATTCTTGTGATATGTGAACTTGTCCGTTGGATAGTACTTTGCGCCCCGCCTTTGCCCTCGGCGCTCAACCCATCCGGAATCCACCAGTTCCTGCAAGCGGCGCGAGGCTTCCTGTGGGGACATGGGTCCGATGATTCGCCGCAGATCGCGATTTGTGAGGAACGCGTGTCTGGAGAAGTAGTCCTTCAGGCGGTCTACGAGCGTACCTCTCTGAATTAGTGGGTAGTACTTGGCAGCCCGGCGCGTTCCAATCAACTCCACAATGTTCATCTCCAACATCAGCCTGATTTCGCGCTGAGCTACTTCTCTGGACACACTATTAACACTTGCATAGTCACTGAGTGTGAAGTATCCCCGATTCTGGTACGTATGCGCAAGGATTCGGCGCTGCCGCGCACTCAGGTTCTTGTCACGAAACGACTCCAGCCACGTCATGGTGTCATCATCAAACACCGGGGTATTCCACAGAGTTACCATGAAGAAGTCACCTTCCGCGCGCAGTTCTGGGGGCCGAAGGCACGACTCCTCCATAACTTCAAATATTCGCGGCAGCCCCTCGCCCCTCTCACGAACAAACCGAAAGGCTTTCATCAAACGCATTAGTCGTGGGTTTCTCGATGCATGGGTGTGCATCCGCCGCTGAAGCTGCTCGACCGTCACCGGGGCTGGGGGCAGCCCCGGACTCTTGACTTCCATCCTGTCATCAAACATGCGGATTTCAATGTCGTTGCCTCGGTATACGTAGTTCCTATGCACAACTGCGTTGACAACTGCCTCCTGCCAAGCGAACTGCGGGTATTCTGGCCGTTCTTCAAAGAAGAGCGTTTTCAAACGGCGAGATACCTTAATCTGTCCTTGCACAGTCTCAAATACCTTCCGAAGCAGGCGGGGAAGTGGTTCCTCGACAAGAGCTTCAAATGTCTCGTTGTTCTCTGTCCCCGCACGTGCAGTGTCGCCGGCGAATCTCCGTATCACTATGCCGCACCGCTCGTGAAACCTCGCCATCGGCGGCTTGCCGAAAACCAAGCAGGCAGCAAGGGACAGTTGTGGCTGTTGGCCTCGCATCAGAGCGAGGTCATGGCTCACAAGCGCATCTATCTCTGTTGTGCCGTCATCCGTGCCTGTTGTCTTCCGAAATTCATCAAGCAGCGTTTTGTCGAGATCATCCATCGTAGCGCCCGGAACGGTCTGACGCTCGTACAGGGCTGATCCCTTGGTCCGCTTCAAATCCTGGATCTGATTCGCAGGAAGGCACACGGTCTGTCGCCCGACACGGTAAGGTGTTCGCCCATCACTGAGGCTGTGAACGGTCGGAAGGATGTCAACCTCAAAGATGTGAATTGTCCCTTGCTCCGATTGTGCGGTTACGTGCTTGAATGGAACGGGGTCGAGCCAGCGCGTGATCAGGAAATTGGGAAGGCGAGCCAATTGGTCATTACTCAAGTTGGCTCCTGTGATCGTCCCGTCATCTTCAACACCGAGCAGGAACGTGCCCCCATCCGTATTCGCAAATGCAGCCCATCCTTCTGCAATGTCGTCCGCAATGTCCTTTTCCGAGCGCATTGTCGTTTCGCCCCGCGACCGATCAAGTGCGCTCTTGAATTCTATATACTGCCCCTCGCCGGACTGGATCATCTCCTCAATAGGATTACACATGTCACACTATGTGGCTGGGTTCAATGTTGGTTCGAACTTAGTTCTACGGTCGTCCATTTGTTCATCGCAGGCTGCGTGCGCCCACGGAACAAACACAGCAAGCTGTGCCGCTACACTCCGCCGCGGGGTTCATCGTTCATCGTTCCGCCTTCATCCTGCGGATTGTCACGGCTTTGCCATCAACCGTTCATACCAATCCGGCAGCCGTCCGGCTTGGCGCGAGATGTCCACCAGCCGCCGCACCATCTCGAGCTTCTTCTCTATCGGAAGCCGTGCCAGTTCCACATCTCGTACAACATGGTTCTCTGCCACATTCAGACGTGCTGCCATTTCCCAGAGTGCAATGAAACGTTTGATGCGCTCTTCTGTCGTGAGAAGCGAGAGCGTCACCTTATCCTCGGCGCCCATTGGAATTGGCGACTTAATCCTGAGAGACTCCATCACACGTCTAAATTGGTGACGTATCTTGCATTGGCTTCGATGAACTGGCGGCGGGGTTCGACGGCATCGCCCATCAGAATCGAGAAAATGCGGTCGGCGGCGGCGGCGTCTTCGAGCGTCACTTCCCACATGCTGCGCTTTTCGGGATCCATAGTGGTTTCCCAAAGCTGATCGGGATTCATCTCGCCCAGGCCCTTATAGCGCTGCACGTACACGCCGTGTTCGCCGATCTCTTTGATATACTTATCGCGCTCGATCTCGTCATGCGCGTAGCGCACCTGCTTGCCCTTGGCCACGCGGAAGAGCGGCGGTTGCGCGATGAACACGCGGCCGTTCTTGATGAGCGGCTGCATGTGGCGGAAAAGGAACGTCAGCAGGAGCGTGCGAATGTGCGCGCCGTCCACGTCGGCATCGGTCATGATGATGATCTTGCCGTAGCGCACTTTCTTGAGGAAGTTCTCGTCCGCCTCGTCCTTGGCCGCCGCGCCGTTCTCCGCGCCCTCGCCGTTGCCGTTGCCCTCCGCCTTGCTTTCCGGAATTCCGCCCATCACGCCGATGGCCTGAAAGAGCGTGCGCAGCTCCTCGTTATCGAGAATCTTGTCGAGCCGCGCCTTTTCCACGTTGATGATCTTGCCCTTGAGCGGCAAAATCGCCTGAAATTCGCGATTGCGGCCCTGCTTGGCCGATCCGCCCGCCGAATCACCCTCGACGATGAACAGCTCCGACAATTGAATGTCGTTGGTCGTGCAGTCGGCCAGCTTGCCGGGCAAATTGCCCGATTCGAGCGCGCTCTTGCGGCGCGTGAGATCGCGGGCTTTGCGGGCGGCTTCGCGGGCGCGGGCGGCATTCACGCTCTTTTCGATGATCGCCTTAGCCGCATGCGGATGCTCTTCGAGATACTGCCCTAACTTGTCGTTGACAACCTGCTCGACGATGCCCTTGATTTCGCCATTGCCGAGTTTGGTTTTCGTCTGCCCTTCAAACTGCGGCTCGGCCACGCGAATGGAAAGCACCGCCGTCAGTCCCTCGCGCACGTCCTCGCCCGAAAGCTGAAAGCCTTCCTTCTTGTACAGCTTGTTCTTTTCGGCATAACTGTTGATCGTGCGCGTGAGCGCCGACTTCAAACCGACGAGGTGCGTACCGCCTTCGACGGTGTTGATGTTATTGACGAAGGTGAAGATGTTCTCGTTGTAGCCGTCGTTATACTGCATGGCCAGTTCGACGGGAACCTCTTCGCGCGTCTGCGAAACGTAGATCACTCCCTTGTGGACCGGCGTGCGGTTCTCATCCAGATACTTCACGAATTCGGCCAGCCCGCCGTCGAATTTATATTCCTCTTTCGATCCGTCGCGCTTGTCTTCGGCGATGATGCGCAGGCCGCGATTGAGATAGGCCAATTCGCGCAGCCGCTCGGTGAGCGTGGCGAAACTGAAGTCCCTGATCTTGAAAATCTGCGAATCGGGCATGAAGCAGACGGTGGTGCCCACGCCCCGCGCCGCGCCGATCTCTTTCACCGGCTCGACGGGATCGCCGCGGTGATATTCCTGCCGCCACTTCCGGCCGTCGCGCCTGACTTCGCACCACAGCCACTCCGAGAGCGCGTTGACCACCGACACGCCCACGCCGTGCAGGCCGCCCGACACTTTGTAACTGTCGCGCGAAAACTTGCCGCCGGCGTGCAGCAAGGTCATCACCACTTCAAGGGCGCTGCGTTTTTCTTCGATGTGAATGTCCACCGGAATGCCGCGGCCGTTGTCCACCACGGTCACGCTGCCGTCCACGTTCACGGTCATGCGGATTTCGTCGCAGTGCCCGGCCATGGCCTCGTCCACGGCGTTGTCAATGACCTCATAGACGAGGTGGTGCAGGCCGCGCGCGCCGACGTCGCCGATGTACATGGCCGGCCGCCGCCGCACCGCCGCCAACCCCTTCAGTACCGTGATGGACGAGGCTTCGTAGACGTCTGTTGTCGCCCCGTTTATGAGTCTTATCAATTCTGGGGAGGGCGTGTAGATCAACGACACCCTTCGCATTTTCGCTTCATCTGCCTCATCCCCTGTCCAGAACTTGATTTCTTCAATGTCGTGCTTCTTCCTTGCGCGAGTGTATTGGCTGACGTCAAGGGCATATGCTACATACTGCTCACCTCCACCAGCTTTGACAGCACGCGCACCTCGCACATAATGGAGGAATTTGAGATTAACGAGGGCATCAAATAGGTTCTTGGCTCGCCTTTCTTCCGTCACGTTGAAAAGAACTATGTTCGCTCTGCCGTCCTTCAGGCAGTGTTGTTTGATTTCTTCAAGAAGTTGCTCAAGATGCGTTTTGTCCTCCTTTGACGCATCCTCTCTGAACTCGTCGAGTTTGAATTCACCGTATTTCCCTGCCGCATCGTTTATGTCTTCAATGCCGATCTTCGGTCCGCGGTGCCCTGTGCCTCCCCGCTCTCGAAGTGCTGCTATCGCGAGTTTGAAGATGCCCAGAAAGTCCCTTGCCACTCCGCCGCTTGCCAGCACGAGCCTGTCCACTGCAGAATCCAGCATCAGCGCGTCACGTGTTAGGGGGCGGCATTCCGAGATCCGCCGATCCAATACCTTCAGAAGAAAATCCTTAGTTGTGTTGAAAGTCTCAAGCGTCTTGTCCAAGTCAATTATTGAAGCGTCGTCCGGCGGCTTCAGCCCAATCGGCGGGTTTCCTGAAATGTAAGTGACCGACCGGTATCTTATGGTGCCGATCTTCAACCACAGGCCCGTGCCCTTCGTGAGTCCATGCAAGTAGTTCAACAGTCGTGGCTGCCATTCTGTGGGACATTGATACAGGTCATCCACAAACAAGAATGCCGAACCACCATGTGCGACGACTATCTTGCTCACGGTAGAATTAAGCTCCGCCAAGCGAACTCTAAGCCTTTTGGATTGCTCCGGTTGATCTTCTGCCAAACTTGACTCGAGAAAGTCGACTATGCCTGGAATCTCTGTAAGTGCTCCCTTGGCGGATGTTTTGATCCCCGTCTCGTCTGATAGTCCCGAAAAAAGCATCTTTGATGCTGTGAGGGCCGCTTCTTCATAAGTAAGTTCCTTTATTGTCTCGGCATCCACGTACACAGTCGGAATGCACTCCTTTGCCAACTCGAACTCAGCCTTTCGCAATAGGCTCGACTTTCCGGATCCCCGCCGTCCATAAACGATGTGCGGGTGCGTGTTCATCGCGTCACCCAATGCTGTTGGCGTGGGATCAACGAATCTGCCCACATCCGCACGACTTGTCGTGCGTGTTGGCGTTAGTAAGTCTTCCAACTTCCTGACTTCCGGGCTGTCAATTACTGGCTCTGTCAGGGACATCGTCATGTTCATTTCGTTTCCTCGGTGAACCAAATTCGATGTGCGGCGAATCCGCAAATCATTTCGCGTACGCGCAGCCCACTTCCGGGCGGTACCGTCCGCCTCACACTCTCGCGTGGCCGTTGATAACCTACCGGGGTCCGCGGGCGCATGCCAGCTATCGGCCGATTCCGCACCCGCTGGCTCCGGGGGGGGGTTATCGTTTGGCAAGATAGGCTATGAGCTCGGCAAGGGGTATCTTCTTGCCATTGCCGATAGGCGTCCTACCCTTACACCATTCTGCCGTGGCTCTTCCTATCCGGAGCTTTCCGAGATAGTCGTCGTTATTATCGTAGACTTGCAGCAGAATGCCGTTGTTTCCCAGCTCGATGTCAACATCAATGTCCTTTAAGATGACCTTCATGGTCTCCTCCTGACATGTTCGACCGTTCTCGTATATTCACATGACACCAAGCGTGACGCCAAGCGTGCTCGTGCCCAGCCTTCCGCTGGGTGCTGCTACGGGTGCGGTCGGGATTCATCCCTCATCCCTCCGCCCTCATCCCTATTTCAGGACGATCATCTTCCGCGCTTCGATCACCTCTCCCGCGGCGCACAAATCCTCTTTCGTGGCGGTCAACGCGAACGTGTGGGCATACCGCGGCAGTTGATGAAACGGAAAGCTGCGCGACAAGCAATAGTTCACGCGCGCGTAGGATTCTTCTCCCAACAGGCGAATCCAAAACCGCGCGGGCTTGAAGAGTTTGGTGGCAAACACGCGCACGGCGACGCGCGGCAGCAGACTCCGCAGCTCCTCGACCGTGTATTCGTGCACGTGATAGGGATTCTTGCCGCTCGTGTAGCGGCGATTCGGCGTCGTCATGACGAGGATGCCGCCCGGTTTCAACAGCCGGTTCATCCGCGACAGAAACGGTTTCGCGTTCACGATGTGCTCAATGAACTCGCAGGCGACGATGCCGTCCACCGGCGCGTGCTCGAACGGCAGCACGTCCGCCTCATGGAACGTGAGCCACGGAAACCGTGCCCGTGCTACCGCCAGCGCGTCGGGATCGCGTTCCACGCCTTCAACCGCAAGCCCCGCCCGATCCAGAAGGCACGTTCCATACCCGAGACCGCAGGCCATGTCCAGCACCGTTTTCGCACCGGCCCGCCTCAGCTTGCGGATCGCGTATCCGTAGCGAGCTTCGATCACGTCGCGTTCGGAGTTCACGCGCAGCGCGTCGGCCCGCTCGTGGATCAGCACCCCTTCCACATTCACCAGCGAAATGTATTCCTCGCCGGCGATTTTCTTGCTGTCGGCCATGCTCTTTCGGTCAGCCCGGGTTATTTCAAGAGTACCATCTTCCGCGTCTGAACGAATTCCGGAGCTTCCATTCTGGCAAAATAAAATCCGCTCGGCAGACCAGGAGCATCGAGCGTGACCTCGTGCGCTCCCGCGGCCATCCTCCTATCCACCAGTGTGCGCACCAGCCGCCCGGTGATGTCGAAAACCTCGAGCGTCACCTCTCCCGCCCGTGCCAGATCAAACGCAATCCGCGTCTGCGCATTGAATGGATTGGGATAGTTCTGCGCCAGCGCGTAGGGGCGCATGGCGATGCGCCCGTTCTCCCGCACGGCAAGCTGATTGAAGTAGAACGCCCCCATGTCCGCCGCCGTCCCGTCCGGATCATAAGGCAAACCCGGATCGCCCGCGTCAATGCACGGCGAGCCCAAAGTCAAATGATAATCCCCCTCCGCCGTGTCCGCAAACTGCGGATCGAGAAAAATGTTGTAGTACGTGTCGCACGAATCCCCGTTGGCGTTGGTCAGAGCGACGACGCCCATGCCTGCTGGGACATTTCCCGAAAAGTTGCCGCCTGCGTTCCCGTAAATGCAGCAGTGCTCGACGCGCGGACCGGAAGCCGTGTAGAAATACACCCCGGGGCGATAGTAATCATCGGCGAAGGCGATGATGCTGCTACTCACCCTACCCGAGTCGCTGCAAGCCATCCCGCCCCGTATCGTGCAACGCCTCATTTCGGCCACTCCTGAACAGGCTACCGCAGTCCAGCCCGCGGGCTCCTGCACCAAACATTCTTCGTAGACGCCGCTATGACAGTAGATGGCGTAGCCGTTACGCGTGCGCGCGAATGTGCAGCGGGCTACGTAGGCGTTCGGACCACCCACATAGATTCCTGAAGTGTTGCTGTCAAAGGTGCAAGAAGTAATGGTTATGGCGGGTCCGTAGCCGTACACCGCCGCTCCGTACCCCTCATACGATCCAGTGTTCCCAAAGAACTGACTTTCGGTCAGCATCAGCGTTCCGCTTTCGCAGTAAATCCCAGCACCGGGGTAATTAGCGGCATTGTAGCGCACGTCGCAATGCGACATCACCAAATTCCCGTACCGGGTTGTTACCGCGCCGCCCCCCGCCGTCCCGGGCACGTATCCATAGGCTGCACGCTCGACAACGCAGTAGACAAATTGACCGGCGGCCGCGCTTCCGCCGAAGACGGCTCCGCTCCAACTGCTCTCCCGGCAGGACAGGAGAATAGAGTCCTGTTCCGTCCCTTGGGCCGCAACTTGGCCTTCGACAATCAACGGGATGCCGTCACGGAAATACAGCCGCGTGCCGGCAACAATTCTCAGAGAATCCCCCACATCAACGCGAATCGTGTCCACCACATCAAAATCTCCCGGCCCTAAGATGCCACTGAGGTTTCCCGACAGCGGCGGCATCAGCTCTTGCGTCTCCAGCGTCGTGTTAAAGAGCAACGCCTGATCTTCGAGCGTGAACGATGCGTAGCCGTCGTTGCTGAACTCCACATCGTACACCCCCGGCTGAAGCGAGACCGTGAAGTAGCCGGTGTTGTAGCTGTGCGTGGAGTCCGTCCTTGCCGAAGGCGAGACCGCGCGGAACCTGATGAGAGTCCCCGTGTGATCCGTCTGCCCGCTCAGAAAGACGTGGCCGTCCACCGTGATCGCATGTGCCGTCAGCGCGAACGCGAGCGCGCTGAGTGTTGCCCAAAGTACCCCGTGCTTCATGGCACATCCCTCCCCTCAAATTGGTTGCCGTTCCGAATGCCGCCCCAGTGCTGAAGAATCGCTGAGCTCCGCCCGAAGACGGCGCTCAAAGATGCTTCACATGATTCGGAATGACTCTCTTCTTTCCCCCCGCTTTAGCGGGGGGATGAAAGGGGGGTCTCTTCGCGCCGTTGTCGCTCTCCCGAGCGGCAATGGCCGAGCGCTCTACCGCGCCGTATAGCCGCCGTCAATGACCAGTTCACTGCCGGTCACGAATTTGGATTCGTCCGACGCGAGATAGACGATACCAAAGGCAATGTCCAGCGGTTCACCCACGTTGCCGATGGGATGGGCGGCGGCCAGCGCCTTGCGGCCGGCCTCCACGTCTCCCTGTGACTTCAAGAAGTTCTCCACCATCGGCGTCCAGATGAATCCCGGATGAACCGAGTTCACCCGGATGCGGTCGGGCGCGTAATACAGAGCGTCAGTCTTGGTCAGCAGCCGTACCGCACCTTTGGACGCGTGGTACGGCGGCACGTCCAGAGCACCCACTAAGCCGTAGATCGAACAGAGATTGATGATGCTGCCGCCGCCGGCCTTTCGCATATAGGGAACTGAGTGCTTGGTGCAGAAGAACACGCCCTTCACGTTCACCGCCATCACCTTGTCCCATTCCGCTTCGGTGATGTCGGTGGTGGGCTTGCTCACCCCGCTGATGCCCGCATTATTGACCAGCACGTTCAGCTTGCCGAACGTCTTCACCACGTCTGCCATCACCGCAATCACGGCAGATTCACTGGCCACGTCGAGCTTCCAGAAGTTGGCCTCGCCGCCCGCCTTGCGAATCGCCGCCGCCGTGCTTTCACCTTCCTGTTCCAAAATATCGGTGACCGCCACCTTTGCGCCTTCACGTGCCAGAAGCTCGCAGGTCGCCTTGCCGATTCCCAGCGCACCGCCCGTCACCAGAGCAACTTTGCCTTTCACACGATCCATCGTGTCTCCTTCTTGTTCGCTCCGCCGAGCGGCTACGGCTATCGCAGGTTGCGCTCGCCGAGCAGGGATTGCATCCTGCCGGAATCTTCTCTCCCCCTGCTCGCGGGGGGATAAAAGGGGGGCTCTTCTCGCGCCGTTGTTGCTCCTCCAACCCACAATCGCACTCGACAGTAGCGGTTGACGACCGTCGTGGGCCTGCGGACCAAGCGATGGTCAGCTCATGCGCGCTTCCGCAGCACAACTATGATTTCCCTCACCATCGTGCTATCGGTCGCGCCGGGTTCGTTGCTCGGACTGTTGCGCAATGGCATTCGCTTGTTGGGTATTTCGCGACGGTGCGTTGCCAAGTGCTCGAATCCGCGCTCTGCGAAGAACGTAGTAACCGCATCATCCGTTGGAAGGTCCACGCCTTTCACTCGTCTGTTCGCAACGACGTAGCACACCACACCGTGCAGTTTGACCGCGTGGGCGACGTTATGAATGGAGTTTTGAAGGTCGGCGTAGAAGGACGCAATCTCAAGTGCACGGTTTCGGTCATGCGAAGCAATCTTTTGAAGTGCGCCATCAAGACTCGCGGAAGGGAAACTCGGAATGCTCCGGAGTCGTTTGCCGCCCATCAGCATGCTATCAACGCGAGCTGCCTCCGCGAATCCCAGCCACTCGGAAGATAGCCTCGAGTATTGACCGTAGGCAACAGTTGTGTGCGAGTCACCGTAGGGTGGCGAGGTGACCACAATATCGACACTCTCGCCCGGAACCGCGTCTGCTGGAATCGCCTTGACGCTGTCGAAGTCGAAGACTTCTGACTTTCGCCAATTGCGCTTTGCGCCCATGAATCCCAGCATCTCGCCGTATGCGGTTCTATTCCTGCCCAGTTTGTCAATCATGGTCCTGAACACGTCGGGGTGGAAAACGTCGAGCACCTCCTTGGGCTTGCGAAAGAGCTTGAACTCCCCATTTCTTGTGTTGGAACAATCGCGAATGGTCTCGCTAAATGCCACAAGAAAGAAGAGTTCCACTTCTCTGTTCTCAATATGATCAACAAAGGAGTAGACGGACATAAGTTCTTGAACAACTTCTTCCTTGAACCAGAAACCCACGCGCTCGGCATCGAGCCACGGTGGCAACTCGTATTCCCTCGTCCGAGGTCGCATCGAGTATTCAAGAAACTTGCGGATTTCGACATCCAAGGCTTCAGTGTCTACATAGGTTGCCTTCGCGCGGGCAAGCAATCGGGCGAGGGGATTCAGATCTGTACCCTTTGTCTCAAGTCCGTGAAGCAACCCCTCCACCATTGTAGTTCCCGACCCACAATAGGGATCAAACAGTACCCCGCCATCGCTCGCATATTGGCTTAGCAGCCTATCGACGATCTGAGGAATCATGCGGGCCGGATAGTCATGATACCGGTGGCTGAAGTACCGAGTATCAGCGCCCCGAAAAGTCCAGTCGTCCTGCGACAGATTCTCAACCGACAGTAGTGTCATAGATCTCTGACCTTTGAGAAAAGCGCAGGGAAATTCTTCTCGTACGCGCGAAATCCCGTGCCGTGATTGCGCGCCGACGTTCCCTTGTCATGTAAACGTAAGTCCAGAACGATGTGACCAGCGCGAAACTGTTGGGCCAAGGTGTTCTTGGTGGTACCCGTCAGCACTTGTGCCCTTGTGTAATGGTAATACTCAACACCATCGCGCTCCTCCACGTCTGCCGTTACGTAAATCAGGGCGGGAATCTTGCGCTTGAACTGCTGGGCGAGATCAGCAAGTCTCCATGACGCAATCAGAGTTCCGTCTATGTGCCGCAGGTCTATACTCTCCTGTTCAAGTCGCACAAACAACCCGGCGGAATTCGGCGTCATGGTCATTGTGAAATACAGTCCGAGGCGACCATTAGCGTCTCTGCTTCCGTAACTACGGACGGCCTCCAGAGGCTTCACCTT
>JAPKYT010000142.1:15398-25988 GCA_026394155.1 bacterium
ACTTTCCGATTGAACGTGAAGAGGGTGACAAGGCTGCTTGACGACCCACGGTGGGCCTTGACCTCGGCAACACCAGTGTCGGGAAACGCCACGTTGTTTTCAAGCAGGCCAAGCTTGTGCTCCAACGTGTGACCGACACCCGTTGGTCCACGCCGCACCGTTCTCACAAACCCCTTCTTGCGCAGCTCTTTGAAGCGTCGTCGGAACTCCGGCAGTGTCATTCGTTCAAGTTTCTTCATAAGGAATACGCTCCTTGCAACGGGAGCAAGCCGTCATAACGCCCGCCAATGTTCTCCCCTGCGCTTCGGGATTCATCCCTCATCCCTCCGCCCTCATCCCTACTTAAGAAAAATCTCCTTCACCGCGCCCTCACCTTGCACCTCGGCGATGCGCTTGAGGATTTCCGGCTTGAGAAACGAGAGCTCGGTCCGCCACACGTCGTGATCGCATTCCACCAACAGCCTCCCGCGCGACAGATGCACGGGTCGGGTGCGGGCCGCGATTTCCGGGCCCACGATCTCCTCCCAGCGCAGCTTGATCTCGGCCTGGCGCACCCCTTGGCGGAACTTGCGGTCGCCAAGAACACGCTTGAGAAGATCGGAGATGTGAATGGCTTTTTTGCTGCGCACGGGTCGCGGTCTCCGCAGAAAGGCAATATACCGATTTTGCCTGACAATACCAAACGAGCCCGCGATTTTACGCGAGCCCGGCGACATCCCTAATAACTAATGATATCAATAGTTTATGACTGTGCCGGTGCTTGTCTAAATAAACCCGCCCGGCGAGCCTGATCCGCCGTCCCCAAAAAGTCGAGCGGGCGCCGCACGCTAAGCCTATCATGCCCCTCCACAAGGCACGATTCTGGTGAGCATTGCATGCTAATTTCTCTCTAGCTCTCACTTTAAGCTCAGGAAACTTCTATGCGTCCGAGCCTCGCAGGGCTTGACAAAGCTCTGCTGGGTGACTATATTGTTATCAATTCGCCTATGAGCGAAGGGAGATGTGCCTTTTGCCATCGCAAGGCGGGCCCGTAAAAAGGTCCGCTTTTGTTGTTCTGTGCCTAGCCCGGCACCAGCTTCATGCCGTAACCCTTTCTCCGTCCATGCTTGTCCGCGGCGATCTTGGACTGAAGCTCATTCCAGAATCTGGCCACATACCTGTCTTTCTCAATTTGTCCCTGCAACTGCTTGACTTGATCCGGGCAAAGTTCGAACAGCGTGTTCCAGTGCAAGGGAAAGCACACAAGGTCAGCGACCTGCAGACCACAGATGTTCTTCCTCTTGTCGCGCAACGCGATGTCTTTTGATACCAGGCGTTTCTGTATGTCACTTATGGTTACCGTCCGATATATCTTACTCCCCGTCTCATAGATCCGTCTATAAGATGCTTTCAGCTGTCTGTCTGGGCCCTCTTCCTCCCCCGTCAGGGAATTCCCTTTTCCTGCACGTGCTTCCGCATAGATCTTAGCCTGAAGGTGGCGATCTCCCGCCCGCGCGTGCAGCTTTTTCTCAAGCCTCTCTAGACTGTACACAACACGTTCAATGTGTAAGGCCAGTAACAAATTATAAGGGTTCCAACGCCAGGTCGTGTATTTCTCCTGCATCCGTTGTTTGTCAATCGTGATCGAGATCAGCGTGCATTCTATCCCCTTAAGGATGTCCAAGAAGTCTTCCCAGAAGGAATCACGCTTTTCATTTGGTAACGGGCTTCCGCGCCGCCGAAGAAAAAGGTCAGTATAGTGCAAGATCACATCCTGCTGCCCGAAGTACTTCTGTTTCAGTCCTGCCATAGCGTCTTCGACCTGCTCAAAATACGTGTCTCCTCTAATCAGTGCACCGGCTACAGTCAGATAGCGTTGCTTTGCGTCCGTGTAGACACCCGTAGGATGGTATTGTGAGTATCCTGTCTCGTCGAGAAACAGGAGATACAATGATCTGTATCGTTCAAGCTGTCTTTCGCTGATTGGCATGTGTCTCTCTCAAAACACGAGCGGGCGCCGCACGCCCGCTCTATCCTGCATCGCTCTCGAACGAGTCCCCATCCGCTTCAGTTCAATCGGACGGGCATGATGAGCATCAGCAGGTCCTCATCCTTTTCCTGTTCGCTCGGCTTGACGATTCCCGCCGAGGTCGGCGTGCCCAGCTCGAAGGCCACTTCCGGCGTGTCCACCTGCTTCAAGACGTCCAGCACGTAGCCCGCGTTGTAGCCTATGTCCATGGGCTCGCCCACATACGTACAGGGCACGGTCTCCTGTCCCTCGTTGCCCTGTTCGATATCTTCCACCGTCACCTGCAAGTGATCGCTGCGCAACTTGAGGCGGATCTGGCGCGAAATTTCGTTCGACACAATCGCCGCCCGCCGCACCGAGGCATGAAATTGCTCGAGGTCCAGCGTCAGCGTGTTCTTGTTCTCGCTGGGGATCACCGCTTCGTAATTGGGATAGCGCCCCTCTATCAGCTTGGTGATGAGGGTCGTGTTGCCGATGCGGAAGCCGATTTGATTGGGGGTGAACGAGATATGCACGTCTCCCTCGCGCTCGCACATGCGCGCCACCGTGCTCATGGCCTTGGCGGGCACGATGGACTCGTGCATCTCTCCCTTGTAGCCGCCGTGCTTCTGCATAATTTTGACTAAGCGATGGCCGTCGGTCGTGACCATGCGCACTTCGTCCGCCGAGACCTTGAAGTACACGCCGGTGAGCTGTGGCCGCAACTCGTCGCGCGACACGGCAAACAACACTTTGCCGATCATCCGCCGCAATCGAGAGCGCTCCAAAACAAGCATATCCTTCTCTTCCAGCGACGGCACCTTCGGATAGTTTTGCACGCTCTCGCCGGAGAGATCATAATTCTTGTCCTCAGCTCCCAGCTTGATGCGCCCGCTTTCAGTAGCCTCAACGGTGATGGGCACATCCGGAAACTCGCGAATCTCTTCTAAAAACTTCCGTGCCGGCAGGAGCGCCCGCCCGTCTTTGAGCCCCTTCACTTCGACCTTCGTCTCCATCGAGAGTTCCAGGTCGGTGGCGCTCACTGTGAGTGTATTTCCGGATACCTCCGCCAAGAGGTGTGTCAGCACCGGCATCGGGCTTTTTGCGGGCACAATCCCCGCGACCGGCTGCAACCCGGCCAGCAGGCTGCTTTGTGAGGCGGTAAACTTCATGCGAGCCTCGTATCAGAGAGAATGTTTAAGAGAACTCTAAGAGAGTATATCGTAGTAGTAGGTCCCGTGGATTTGTGGAGAAGAGGAGCCAAGTTGTTGCGGTATTGGCCCATAGCAGGCTTGAACCGTGTGGGTGCAACAACCGTTGCTGTACTCTTGTTAGCTCCTTTTCAGACTCTGTTGTTCCTTAGCCGCCGTAGGAGGTGTGGATAATGGGAAGAGAGTGAGCGCACTGCTAAAAAAATCACTTATTTCCACTCTTCAGAGTGGACATCTATGCTTTCTGCTGAATCTCCTTCAAAGCGGCTATAACTTCGGTGTCACCTGCGGTGCGGCGGTTTTGAATTGTGTCCCGTGCGTGCATGACGGTGGTATGATCCCGGCCTCCAAACTGCGCGCCGATGGCCTTGAGCGAGAGCGCGGTATCCTCGCACATGAGCGTCATGGCTACCATGCGAGCGAACACGATTTCGCGCTTGCGCGATTTGCCGCGCAGGATTTCCGGCGAGATGCGAAAATGTTCGACCACCAGAGCGAGTATTTTCTCAGCCGGCGGCCGCGCTCCGTTCTGACTGCCGCGGCAGCGCAGGACGTCGCGCAAGAGGTCGAGAGTCGGCGGCACCCGCATCAACTGGCAGCGGGCGGCCAAGGTCACGTAGGCCCCTTCCAGATCCCGCACGTTGGCGGTAATGCTGGTCGCCAGGAAATCGGCGACGTCGCGCGTCAGAGGAAACTTGTCCGCCTCCGCGCGGTTCCGCAGGATCGCCACCCGGGTTTCGTAATCCGGCGGATCAATGTTGGTCACCAGCCCCGAGTCGAACCGCGAAATCAACCGCTTGTCGAAGCCCGCCAGCTCCGCCACCGGACGGTCCGAAGTGAGAACAATCCGCTTCCCGTTCTGGTAAAGCGTATTGAAGGCGTGGAAAAACTCGATCTGGGTGCGTTCCTTGGCGGCGAAGAACTGAATGTCGTCCACTAACAGCAGGTCAATCGAGCGATAGCGATGCGAGAAGTCGGTGGTGTGACGGGTCTGAACGGACTGAATGAAGTCCTGAGTAAAGCGCTCTGAGGAAGCGTAGAGAACGCGGTAGCTTTTGTGCTTGGCCACCACCCGGTTGCCGATGGCCTGCAAGAGGTGCGTCTTGCCCAGTCCGGTGCCGCCGTAGATGAGCAGCGGGTTCCACGGACAGCGGTGGGAGACATCGGCCACGGCCATGCAGGCCGCCCGCGCAAAGGAATTGGAATCGCCCTCGACGAAAGCCTCAAACTGGTAGCGCGGGTTCAGCGAACTCTCGAACGAGGATTCCGCCCGCTCGGAAGTTTCGCGGACGCGCGGAAGAGGCGGCGCCGAGCGCGGCAGCGCGCCGGCGGCCACGTGCAACTTCAAGCGGATGTCCTCTCCGTGCAGTTCCTTGAGCGCACACTCGATGTTGCGAATGTAGTGCCCCTCGATCCACTCGCGATGGAACTGACTGGGCGCGGCCAGCAGCAAGGTGTTATCTTCCAGCCGCTGCGGGGTTAAAGGCTGGATCCACGTACAGAAACTCTGTTCGGGAATCTGGCTCTTGAAGGCCTCAAGCAGTTCGGACCAAAGCGCGGTCGCGGCGGAAAGTTCGAATTGGGCCATAAGAAGAGGATAATATGCCAGATTCACGGTGAGGCGCGCGCACCGCCTACAAGGTGCTCGCCGTGGCGACACCGCCGGGGTGCCGTCCGTCAAGGAACGCTAATCGTGCCGGCCGCGAGAAGGTCGCGGCCTAAGGTATCGAACGGGGAAAAACGCGGCGCGCGATGCGGCTGCCCGAGGCCATTTGTGCGCGCAATTGAGGCGGGCAAAACGCAGTTAACTGTGCGCTCGCGCGACTGCAAGAACAACGGCTTTCGTCTCTCGCGGGCGGGCACTACAATATAACACGTTGTTCCCCATTGTCAACTCATTAACTCCTCATTTGAAGAGAACTTACGGACGTTACCAAGTTGAAATTTTTGACTCTGGCGCAACTCGCGGCTGCTCTCGTGAGAGGCGAGGCATGAGGCTCGAATCTCGCCCGCTGAGCCATGAATGGAGGTCGCGCGCTTCATATGTACTATGTGTTAGCGCGCCCAAGTCGGATGGAAGCTTCGTATTCCGCGCTCTTTGTAGGAATGCGAAAATTCGCACGTGGGCATAACGCGAGCGATTGCGGGAGAGCGTGCCGGATTCACACGACCGATCGTGCGAGCGCATCGGTTGAGGGTGGGGCACAGGCAGGCCAAGGAGTTGCGCCTCTTGTCTCATTTTGCTATATTTACGTTTCGCGCCCAGAGGCTTCACCACCGCGGTGGAGCTCGCCGAGCCGGGACTAGCCAACACCCTCCTGGGTGTTGGTCGCAACCCGGCCGGAATCGGACGGCACCGGCCATCAGAGATAAGCAGAGCAGAGTTCAGATATGAAACGCACTTACCAACCCTCCCGCCGCAAGCGGGCCAACACGCACGGCTTCCGAACCCGCATGGAAACCAAGGCTGGCCGCAATGTGCTCAAGCGGCGGCGGGCCAAGGGCCGCACGCGTCTCACCACATCGGATGAGTAACCACAGTTTTCCCCGCTCCGAACGGCTGCGTGGCCGCGCGGAACTGGAGAAGGTGAGAAAGGAAGGTCGGCGGCGGGTTCTCCCCGAGCTGGTCCTTTTTTTTTGCCCGGACAGAGCGGTCGCAAGGTCGGCTTCGCCGCCACAAGGGCCGTCGGCCATGCCGTGTGCCGCCACCGGCACATTCGTAAGTTGCGGGAATTCTATCGCTTAAACAAAGCGATCTTCCACGATAGCGGCCACTATTTCTTTCTCCTGCGCAGGCCCGTGGAAGATTGGAAGGCATTTGAAGTGCGCCTGCGCGATCTGATCACCGCCCTTCGCTCTGGATAGAATGCAAGCCATTTCTTTCATCCTCCTGCGAATCATAGACTTGTATTCGGTAGTTCTGGGCCCGCACCTCGGCGGCCGCTGCCGGTTTGAGCCTTCGTGCTCGCGCTATGCTCAGGAGGCTATCCGCCAGCACGGACCGTTCAGAGGCTTTTGTCTCGCGGTTGCCCGGATTTCCCGCTGCGGGCCGTGGCACCCCGGCGGCTTCGACCCAGTTCCACCCAAGCACATCTCTGATACGGGACGGTTGGCGGCTTCAGGTCCGGGACTTTGACCCTTCTTCACATCTCTTGGGGTTTGGCGGAGGGCCGGGAATGGCCGTCCGCCTGTTTGCATTTTTCTCCTGCATGGCACACAACAAATCCTTAAATAACAGTTGACCAGCATGTTCGACCGCAAAACCATCATGGCCATGGTCGTGGTAGGACTGATCCTCATCCTCCTGCCAAAGTACTACCGGCTGATCTCTCCCCAGCAAGCGCCTGCTCCCGCACCGATCTCGGTGCCGAAAGACACCACGGCAAGGCCCGAGCGGGCAGGAGGCTCTGCAACCGAGCAGCCACCGGCTGTCGTCCCGCCGCCCAGTCAGCCGCCGGCCGTGCTGGCCGACACTCTGCCCAATGATCCCGAATACGTGCGGATCGAGACCAAGAGATTCTCGATGACCATTGGGCAAAATGGGCGGGTCAGCAGCTATATGCTTAAAGAATACGTATTTCATAACAAATCGCCGGTCTTTTTGCAGGCCTCGGCCAGCGCGCCAACCCCGCCCACGTGCTATCTTGATTTTGACCTTGGTCAGTCAAACTTCAAATCCATAAATAACATTCGACTCACGGCAAGCACTCGACAGTTAAACGTCACGACAGGCTCAGACAGCGTAAGGCTGATCTCCGCCGATTCCGCCGGTCGCGAGATAGCACTGACCTATGTCTTCGATGCCGAAAAATACGGTTTCGGCGTCAGCCTGCAAACCAAAGGGCTGGCAGCCCCCGAAACCGGCGAGTTCCGCATCCGCTGGATCGGAGGCGTGCCCTCTACCGAGCCGGATGCCATGCGCGATGTCCAGTACTCCGGCGCCTATGCCATGGTGGGCGATGCGCTGGAGAAAATCACCACCGGCCGCGAGAGCAGCAAAGAGTTCACGGCCACTGGGCAGACCCGCTTCGTGGCCGCGCGCTCCAAATACTTCATGGCGGCCATTGTCCCCGCCCAGCCTGCCGCCGGAGTGGACATTCACGGCACCAATCCTGAGCCGCGCTCGAGGACATCCGCGCCGCAGTACGATCTGACGCTGCGCGAGCCGTGGGGAGCAAACGCCTCGGGCCAATGGACGGTCTACTGGGGGCCCATCCGCTACGAGAATCTCAAGGCGCTGAACGTCGGCCTCGAGGGCACCATGAACTGGGGCTGGGCAATAATAAAGCCGTTTTCGATGGGCGTGCTGCGCGCTCTGACCGCCGTTCATAAAGCGATTCCCAACTACGGCTTCGTCATCATCATCTTCAGCATCGCCGTCAAGATGGTGCTCTGGCCGCTGACCCGCAAGTCGCAGGTCTCGATGAAGAAGATGGCCGCCTTGCAGCCCGAAATTCAGGCGATTCGCGAGCAGCACTCGAAAAACTCGCAGGCCATGAATCAGGCCATCATGTCCTTATATAAGGAGAGGGGCGTGAATCCGGCCTCGGGCTGCATTCCGCTCCTTCTGCAAATGCCTCTGCTCTATGCGCTCTTCGTGGTCTTCAGCTCCACGATTGAATTCAGGCAGGCGCCGTTCATCCTCTGGATCAAAGACCTGAGCCTGCCCGATTTCGTCTATACGCTGCCTTTTGCCATTCCCATGTACGGCGCTCAGGTGGCGGTTCTGCCTTTGGTGATGGGAGTCACGCAGTTCGTCATGTCCAAGCGCACCACCACCGACCCCAATCAGAAGTTCATGCTCTACCTCATGCCGGTCTTCATGCTGATGATCTTCAATAATCTGCCCTCGGGCCTGACCTTCTATTATACGCTCTTCAATCTGCTGGCCATCGTCGAGCAGAATCTCATCAAGCTGCCCGACTTCACACCCTCCGTTCAGGTTATCGAAGACAAGAAGGGGAAGAAGAAATAGGGATGAGGGATGAATCCCGAAAACTTGAAACGTGAAACTTGAGACTTGAAAGATACCGCCGGGGCGGTTGATTCGCGGCGGCAGGCGTCTTCGGTCGGATGTTCACCCTGACGAAGGAAGGGCCTGCCCCGCTTCGTCCGCCGAGCGGGGTCGCTGACCCCGCCGGAATCCGGTCTTGATATCCGCCGAGGCAGCCGTCTTCGCCTGCCCGGAATGCAGCGGACGGCCGGAGGCCGCCCGCAGAAAAAAGCTTTCGCCGAGGCACCCGTCCTCGGGTGCCCGGAATCGGAGAATCGTCCGCCGAGCGGGGTCGCTGACCCCGCCGGAATCTTCGGTAGTGCCGCACGGCAGTGCGCGCTTGTCCGTGATGCAACCCCCTTAATCCCCCCGTGAACGGGGGGAGAGGTGAAAATGGAAAACACGCTTTATTACGGCGACAATCTGGACATCCTGCGCCGCTACCTGAAGGACGAGACGGTGGATTTGGTTTATCTCGATCCGCCCTTCAAGAGCAATCAGGATTACAACGTGCTCTTCGCCGAGCAGAACGGCTCGCGGGCGGCGGCGCAGATCATGGCCTTCGAGGACACGTGGCATTGGGACGAGGCGGCCTCGCGCGCCTATGAAGACACGATTCGCACGGGCGGCAAAGTTGCTGATGTCATGACGGCTTTTCGTACGTTCCTCGGCGGCAACGACATGCTGGCCTATTTGTCCATGATGGCTCCGCGCCTCGTCGAACTGCGCCGCGTCCTCAAGCCCACCGGCTCGATCTATCTCCACTGCGATCCCACCGCCAGCCACTACCTCAAGTTGCTCATGGACGCGGTGTTTGGGCCGCAGAATTTCAAAAACGAAATAACATGGCAGCGAACGAATGCTCACAACATCAACGCGAAGTACTTCCAGCGAGTACGAGATATCATATTATTTTATATCAAGAGCGACAAGTATGTGTGGAACCAAGTCTACACCGAGTATTCCCCGGAACAGATGAGGCGATATCACCCCGACGCGAGCGGACGAATGTCCACAGCGCAAGACTTGACAATGATGTCTAAGACCGCAAAGAGAAACTTTATATGGCGAGGAGCGCGTCCACCCGAGAATCGAGCTTGGGCCGTGTCTCGAGAGCAATTAGAGCAATGGTGGAAAGAAGGGCGTATCCTCACGCGCAAAGATGGCGTTCCGCGTCTGGATGGTCTCAAAGTTTACCTTGATGATATGCCCGGCAAAAGAGCGCTTGACTTGTGGAACGATATCGAACGAGTGGGAAACACCAGTGCCGAACGCCTTGGCTATCCCACGCAAAAGCCCGAAGCTCTTTTGGAGCGCATCATCAAGGCCAGTTCGAACGAGGGGGACGTGGTGCTCGATCCGTTCTGCGGCTGCGGGACGGCGGTGGCCGTGGCCCAGAAGCTGAACCGCCAATGGATCGGCATTGACATTACGCACCTCGCCATCACGCTCATCAAGAAGCGGCTGAAAGATCAATTTGATGCGGCGGGTGTAGGGGCGCATCGCGATGCGCCAGCGATCGGAAAGCCAGACAAGGGATTAAACAAGGGATTAGACAAGGGGTTAAAACCCCTTGCCTCAACATTAAAGCAGGGCAAGGGGCTTCAGCCCCTTGCAGAAGAGCCCGAAACCGACGGGCGGGCACAGTGGTCCGCCCCTACATACCGCGTGATCGGCGAGCCGGTAGCTTTGGAAGATGCGCGCGAATTGGCCGACAAGGATAAATTCCAGTTCCAATGGTGGGCCTTGGGTCTGGTGGATGCGCGGCCCGTGGAACAGAAGAAAGGCGCGGATCAGGGCATAGACGGTCGCCGCTATTTCATTGACGGCAAAGACCGCCACACGGAACAGGTCATCTTCTCGGTGAAAGGCGGACATGTGAACGCGGCGCAGGTGCGCGATCTGCGCGGTGTCGTTGAACGCGAAAAGGCCGCGGTGGGAGTCTTTATCACCCTCGAAGAGCCGACCAAGCCGATGAAAAAGGAAGCCGCCGACGCGGGCTTCTATCACTCCAGCTTCCAAGACACCAAGCATCCGCGTCTGCAAATCGTGACCATCGAGGAACTGCTCGAAGGCAAATCGCTGGACTTGCCGGTGCTGGCCTCCATGCCTTCACAGGACGCGACCTTCAAGAAGGCCGCCAAAGTGCGCCGCACCAAAAAAGGTAACGAGAGCTTGGATTTCGATTAGCCCGCGCATGACCAGCAGCCCGGCACCCGCAGCTCAACCGCTTCTCGCGCTCGATTCCGCCGACGCGGCAGAGTTCACGCGCATCCGCACGGAAATTCTTCCCGCACGGCGACGGGAACTGTCGCAAGCAGAAATTGAGCGGGCCGAATACCACGGGTTTCGCGCGCTCGGAAAGAACATTCCCTTCCTCTGCCGCCGCGAGTGGACTC
>JAPKYT010000083.1 GCA_026394155.1 bacterium
GGCGGTGAATCTCCAGATTCGCCCCGCGCCTTTCCGGAGTCTGGGCGGATCTGGATATCCGCCTCGGCGAAAAACCCGCTATGTCGCCATTGCCGGTCGGGAGACCGACAACGGCGAGCAGCTCTCCTTTGAGCGCAAGAAAGAGGGCGAATATCTCTTCGGCACCGGCGTCATCCGTCCCTATCGTTTGTTATGGGTGCTCGCCGTGATGGTGGGATCGGTCGCGTCTCTGAAAATGGTCTGGTCCTTCGCCGACATCACCAACGGTCTCATGGCCATTCCCAATTTCATTTCGCGCATCGTTCTGAATAAGGTGATCGTCTCCGAAACGCGCGAGCATCTTTGGAATGCGCGCGCGTAATCGTCACGGTCTTCCCGGAATCGCGGCCCGGCCTTCCATCCGGGCCGTTTTCATTTGGCCAAGTGACCGTACCTCTCTATGAGTTGTCCGTGGGTCAGATACGCAGGTACAGATGCCATTCCCGCTCCGCACCTTGCCGTAAATGGCCGAAAACCGGAACATTAGAAGAAGCCACCAGTGTTCTCGAAAATGAAGATAAACTTGAATTTGCATTGACAAGCACTGAGCGATGACTTATATTATTCAGAAGAACACCAACCTGCGCAGGCTGCTGTAAGGGGCGGGAGACTTATGAAGGAGGAGAACGATGCATCGCCTCATGTTCACATGTTTGGCGCTGTTGATTTCCGTCAGCGCCTTTGCCGCGGTGGTTCCCGGCCAGATCAACTATCAGGGTTTCCTGACGGCTCCCGACGGTTCGCCGTTGGACACCGTCGTCAACATGACTTTCCGCATCTATCCCGACTCGGTCGGCGGGCTCCTTTCGTGGAGCGAGACCCACAATAATGTACCTGTCACCAATGGCCTCTTCACCGCTCATTTGGGTGAAACCACGGCGCTGTCGTCGAACACCTTCTGGCGCGATTCCCTGTGGCTGGGTGTGACCGTGGGTTCGAACAGCGAGATGACTCCGCGTATCCGCTTTCTCGCCGTTCCCTACTCGTATCGGGTGGGCACGGTGGACTATGCGACCGGCGGATCTATTCTCAGTCAGGTGTTCATCGCCGACAAGGCGAACATCGGCTCGGGCAACACGAATGCGGGCACCCGTGCTTTTGTGGCGGGCCAGAATAACGTCGCCGCGGGCGACTATTCCACCGTGGGCGGCGGATACCAGAACACGGCCAACGGATCTGCGTCCGCTATTGTGGGCGGGCAATTCAACACGGCCAACGGCTACCTCGCCTTCGTCGGCGGCGGCGACGAGCATGCCGCGAGTGCCCAGCGCTCGGTGATTGCCGGTGGCTATCACAACTCGGTGACCGGTGATGTCTCAGTGATTGCCGGTGGGGAGCTTAACACAATCAGTGCCGGTGCGTCGGCCGTCGGAGGTGGTCAATCCAACATCGTGAGTCAGCAATTCTCCGTTGTGGCAGGGGGACGGTACAACCGTGTCCGTGGGCAGTTCTCGGTCGTTGCTGGTGGTGGTGGTCTTTTCGAAATGGACTCCAACTCGGTGGTTGCTGACTACGGCGCGGTGTGTGGCGGACGACGCAACTACGTCTCCAACGCTCAAGCGTTCGTGGGCGGCGGATTTGGCAATCAAGCCACCGGCAACAGTTCGGCGATTGCCGGCGGGGCCTTTAACAAGGCAGCGGGAAGCTATTCGTTAGCGGTGGGGCGTCGCGCCAAGGCCAATCATGATGGCAGCTTTGTGTGGGGAGACTCCTACGATGGCGATGTCCCCTCGGATTCCGCCAACAGCTTCACTGTGCGTGCGTCGGGGGGCATTCAGATGTACACGAACACCGCGCTCAGCGCCGGAGTGCAAGTGTGGGCGGGCGGCGGATCATGGTCTTCCATTTCCGACTCGACCAAGAAGCGCAACATCCGGCTGGTGGATACGCGCTCCATTCTGGAGAAAGTAGCCCGGCTTCCCATCAAGCAATGGAGCTACCGGGCGCAGGACCCATCGGTCGAGCACATCGGCCCGATGGCGCAGGATTTCTGGAGTGCGTTCCACGTAGGCGAGGACAGCCTGGGCATTTCCACCATTGATCCCGACGGCATCGCACTGGCCGCCATTCAGGAACTCTATCATCAGAATCAGGACCTGCAAAAGGAACTGACGGCACTGCGCGCCCGCCTTCAGACTCTCGAAGCGGCCCAGCAGCAGTCCCTGAACGAGAGGAGCGACCATGAGTAGAATCTGCACGGCACTGCTCGTTCTCGCCTGGCTTGCTTTGCCCGCGTCGGCTCAGCCTCAGCAGAGCGAGGATTTCCGTATCACCAAATCGGTGATTGATGCCGGTGGTGCAGCGGGCGCCTCCGCCGACTTCCGTCTCTACGGCGCCTTCGGTCAAGGAACGCCCGTCGGCCAGCAAACCAGCGCGGATTTTGCGCTCTATGCGGGCTATTTGTCTCCCAGCTTTGCGGTCTCATCCTTGAGCGCCATTCAGGATCTGGTGATTCTCGTGGCGCCGCCGGATGTCCACTTGAATTGGGACCCCATTGCCGGCGCAGAGCGCTACAAAGTCTTCCGCGCCACCAGCGCCAGTTTCGCGCCCGAGGAGTCTAACCGGATCGCCACCGTGCCGGACACATTCTATGTGGATGTCAACGCCACCACTCTGCCCGGAACGCGTTACTACTACTGCGTGGAGGCCTCGAACACGCCGCATCCGCTGATCGCCCAGTCGCCGGCGGTGAAGTCCGCTTTCGCCCCCGCATCGAAGAGGCATGAGGAGGCTCCGGCCACGCCGCTGCGAAAAAAAATGGCCACCAAAACCGTTCCATCTGCAACCAAATAGCGGAAAACGCGAGCCAAGATGCGCAAGGCGGCCAACATGGGCCGCCTTGTTTGCTCTTGTGTTCACACCGCCCGAGTCATCGCGGAATCGCGCCGCGCTGCGAATCACCGTTGACTTTCCGAAATTACTTTCTCACATTATGACTACGCCAACCGCCATGTCGGAAGGCGTTTTTTGTCCGAACCCGCCTCTCCACATCTCTCGCACCTATCTCGTAACCACAATGGAAACAATCGTTTATAGAAGCTCCGCCGCGCTTACTCCGGCCCGCGAAAACTACCTGCGAGCCCTCTATCAGCTTTCCCGGTCGGGAGGTGGAGTCCGCCTCACCGATCTGGCTCACACGCAGGGAGTCCGCCTGCCCACGGCGCGGCATGCGGTGGATTGTCTGCGCGATGCCGGTCTGGTGCTGCAGCAAAGCTACGGCCTCATCACGCTGACCGAAAACGGCAGCGGTGTTGCCCGCCGCCTCTTCGACCGCTTTGAGCTGACGCGCAGATTCCTCATGGAAGTGCTCGGCGTGGGCGAAAGTGCCGCCGAGCGCGAAGCCTGCAACATGGAGCACCACCTCGATGAGGACACGCTGAATCGCATCGCCGCCTTCGTCACGCACGTCACCAATTGCGGCGGCGACGGAACCCTCCGCGATTGCCTGCTGAGCGTCCGGCCCAGCCTGGCCGAATCCTGAACCGCTGCGAGTGCCAGACTGGTCATCCTGAAGGCCGCTCTTCTTGTCTTGCGGCCTGAAGGATCACTCAGAGTATCCGGATTTGACTTTCCGTGATCCTTGTCGGCAAGAAGAAAGGAGCGACCATGCTGAAAGAGTTCAGGGAATTTGCCATGCGCGGCAACGTGGTGGACATGGCCGTCGGCATCATCATCGGCGCCGCCTTCGGCACCATCGTCTCGTCTTTGGTAAACGACGTCGTCATGCCTCCCATCGGACTCCTGCTCGGCAACGTGGACTTCAGCAACCTGTTTGTCGTTCTGAAAGACGGAGCGGCGCCGGGGCCCTATGCTTCTCTGGCCGCTGCCAAAGCCGCCGGTGCCGTAAGCCTCAACGTCGGCGTGTTCATCAACGCGGTCATCAACTTCGTCATCGTTGCCTTTGCGGTGTTTCTTCTGATCCGCAGCATCAACAAGCTGCGCAAAGCGCCGGCCCCAGCGCCCGCCGAGCCCTCCACCAAGACCTGCCCCCACTGCCTCTCCACCATTCCGATCAAGGCCACGCGCTGCGCCTTCTGCACCTCGGAACTCAAGCCGTAGCGCGCCATGACCCGCGGGCGCATACTCATCGCTCTTCTGGTGATCGGCGTCGCGCTGCGCCTCGCGGCCTTGTGCCTGCGGCCCGAAGGCGCGCTCTATGCCGCGCCCGATGAGGACGAATACCTGCAAATTGCGCAAAGCGTGGCGCGCGGTGAGGGATTCGCGCTGCACGGAGTGACCACCGCCTACCGCGACATGCTGCTGCCGGTGGTGTGCGCCGCCCTCATGGCGCTGTTCGGCGATTCGCCGCTGCCCATGCTCTTGCTCAACGTCCTACTCAGCGTTGCCACGGCGATCCTGCTCTTTGATCTTGGCCGTCGCCGCTTCGGAGAGCGGGTGGCGCTCATCATGGCGGGTGTGTGGCTGCTCTATCCGACGGCGATCATTTTCTCGGCCATGCTCTTCACCGAAACGCTCTTCGTGTTTCTGTGGGTGCTGGCGGTGTGGCTCTATGATCGCCTCGATGAAGGCGGCTATCGCCCACTCGATGCCGTGGCTCTTGGTGCGGTGTCGGGACTGCTGATGCTTACCCGCGCCGTCGGCGTGGTGGTGGCGGTCTCTCTCATCATCTATATCGTGCTCATCCGTTTTGAGCGGCCGCTGCGAGTGCGGCTGCGCGCCGCGCTCATTCTGGGCGCGGCTTGTCTGTTGGTGGTGCTGCCGTGGATGGTGCGCAACTATTTTGCCGTCGGCCGTTTCGCCTTGAACACCAACGGCGGCATCAATATGTACATCGGTAACAACCCGCGCGCCAACGGCTCCTATCTCTTCGATGGAGAGCACGAGCGGCTGCTGCCTCCGGCCGAGGCGGGAGAGGCCGCCCGCGATCGCGCCGCCGCCGGTCTGGCGCTGGCGTTTGTGCGCGAGCACCCGCGCGAGGCGCTGCGCCTCTGGGAAAGAAAGTTCGGCTTCTTCTGGGCCACCGACATGACCCAGTGGATTCACTACTTCTGGGATCCCTCCGGGCCGCCTTCGGTGAGTAAACGATTGCGGGCCATGCCCGTCGCAAGACTCGCTCTCTTGGCCGTGCCGTACATGCTCATGGTTCTGCTCGGCATTTCGGGCTTCTATCTTGTGCGGCATTTTCCGGCACGCGGCCTGTTGCTGTTGCAGATTTTTCTGCTGTTGCTGGCGTGTTTTGTCACCTACGGAACTCCGCGCTATCGCTATCCGGTCATGCCCGCGCTGGTGATCGGGGCCGGAGCGCTGTGGCGGTCGCACGTGTGGGTCTCCGCGCCGCCGTGGCGACGGCTGTTTCTCCTTTTCACCTTAAGCATGTTTGTTGGAATCTGGCTGTTTGAAGTGATGACGATTGCCGGAGTCTGAGGCCTATAGAGGTGCTGACCTTGCGATCTGCCAAGCTCCTTACGCTCGATCACAGTCACCACGCGCTGAACCTGCTTTTCCGCGGCGGCAAGTTCATGGCCGTGGCTTGGCTCGGCATGGTGGTGAACACGGCCTGCCTGTTTCTCTTCAAAGGCATTCTGCGCATTCCTATTATCCCCGCAGGCCTGATGGCCATCGAGATTGCCATCGTCCACAATTTCATTTGGCTGCGGCATTGGGCGTGGCGGGACCGCACCAACGGCAACCACTCCTCGTTCTTCCGGCAACTTCTGCTCTACAACCTCTTCACCGGAGCGGTGGACATCCTGGCCAATCTGTCTATTCTCTGGTCTTTGTCCACGCTCTTTAGCGTTCACTATCTGCTGGCCAATGCGCTGGGAATGATCGCCGGACCGTTCATCAAATTCTGGGTGAACGAGAAGATCGTCTTCAAAGAGGCCTGAGCCATGAACAATCAATCCGACAAGCCGCCCCACCGTCTCAATCTGATTCTGCTCGGTCCTTTCGAGCGGCGCGTTTTGCCGTGGATGGCCAATCGCCTGCCGCGCTGGGTGACGCCCGACCACATGACCTACCTCGGCCTCTACTCCGCGCTGCTGGTCGGCATCGCCTATTATCTGACCACCTTCAGCTACGGCTGGCTGTGGCTGGCCAGCGCCGGGCTGGTGCTCAACTGGGTGGGCGACAGCTTAGACGGCACGCTGGCGCGAGTCCGCCACATCGAACGCGAGCGCTACGGTTTCTTCGTGGATCATTACAGTGATACCATCGCCTCCGCTTTCATCTGTCTGGGCATGGGTCTCTCGCCGATCATGGATCTGCGCATCGCGCTGGGGATCATGGTGGCCTACTTCGCCATGATGACGCTCGTCTATCTGGTGACGCTCAGCCGCGACGTGTTCAAAATTTCCTTCGCCGGCGTCGGCCCCACCGAAATCCGGCTGTTCATCATCATCTGCAACACGCTTGTCTGGTACAAGGGCAACCCGCGCTTCATGCTGGGCGGATTGTCCCTCACTCTCTATGATTGGATCGGCCTCGGCGTGACGGCGGTGCTGCTGGGAACCTATATCGTTGCGGCCGAAGTCGAGCGCCGCAAACTCGACAAGCTCGATCCGCCGCCCGCGAAAATTACGGACGAAAACGCGAAAGTCTCCGCCGCCGGCGACGGCCGCATCGCGCCGGTCTTCTTCCCTCCTGCCCGCGAGAAAGAACCCACCAAAGTGAGCAAATAAGCGGGTGACGAATTGAGTCTCCCCCCACTTCGTGGGGGGACAAAAGGGGGGAGTGTGGGATAGAAAAGAGGCGACCCGAGCGGGCCGCCTCTTCTGTACTCTTCCGAGCGCTTCTGAAAAATCAGCAGCTCTTCAGCGCGTGATCGAGGTCCTTGATGAGGTCATCTTCGTCTTCGATGCCCACCGAAAGACGGATGAGTCCGTCGCCGATGCCCGCCGCCGCGCGCGCCTCGGGTGTCATGGCCGAATGCGTCATCGAGGCCGGGTGCTGAATGAGCGAATCCACGCAGCCGAGACTCACCGCCAGCGAAATCACGTGGCAGTGATTCATCAGCTTCTGCGCGGACTCGTAGCCGCCCTTGATGTCGAACGCCACCATACCGCCGAAGCCGCGCATCTGCTTTTTGGCCAGCTCATGCGCCGGATGCGAAGGCAGTCCCGGGAAATAGACCTTCGCCACTTTGGGATGCGTCTCGAGAAACTTGGCGACCGCCATCGCGTTCGCGCAATGCTTCTCCATGCGAATGGGCAGCGTCTTCATACCCAGGTTCAAAAGCCAGCAATCGAACGGCGACGGACACGGCCCGTGATCTTTCATCACCTTGTAGAGCGCGTCCTTGATCCAGTCATGCTTGGTGATCAGCGCGCCGCCCACGATAGTGCCGTGACCGGAAAGATACTTGGTGGTGCTGTGCATCACGATGTCCGCGCCCAGCGACAACGGGTTTTGCAGATAGGGCGTGGCGAACGTGTTGTCCACGCAGATCATGCAGTCGGGCGAGTGTTGCTTGACGATGCGGCAAGTTTCGGCGATGTCGGTCAGATCGAGCAGCGGATTGGTCGGCGTCTCGAAGAACAGCAGCTTGGCCTTCGGATACTTCTTAATGGCTTTTTCCGTTTCACGCGGATCTTCCGTGTCCACGATGACCTGCTTGATGTTGAACGTGGGCAGCACGTTCACGAAAAAATGATCGCTGGAGCCATAAAGCACGCGGCCGCGCAGCAGAACGTCCCCCGGCTGCAAGAGCGCATAGGCCAAAGATGACGTCGCGCCCATGCCCGACGAGAACAAGAGCGAGGTGATGCGCACGTTGTCGGGATCGGCCAACTTGACCTCGCGGCCTTCGAGTGCATTCAACTTGGCCTCGGCCACCACTACCGTCGGGTTGCCCATCCGCGTGTACACGAATCCTTCGCGGCGCTGAGCGAACAGATCCGCACCTTCTTCGGCATTATCGAAGGTGAAGGTCGAAGTCTGAAAAATCGCGTTGGTGTGCGCCTTCGATTTCGGCTGAGCGATCTTTTCACCCGCGTGCAGGCAGCGCGTGGCAAATCCGTACTTCAGATAGAACTGCGCAATCGCGTCTTTGCGTTTGGAATCTTCCATGTTGCGTCTTTAGGTTTATGGTGATGAGAAGGTCTGAACAAGCCGGCCGGAATCGAGAGCAAAATATTTTTTGACCAAACGAACTGTGTTTCCGGTTCAAATTCAAGAGGTTATGCGAGTTTTGAGGAGCGAAAAACAGGGGAGAAAGGGTTGCATAGATGCACATATTGGGGGTCCAACCTGTTAGCAATATACAACAATATGAGGTTGGAATCAAGGGGGTGTTTTGTTGAAGTTGCAGGTTAGCTATTGAATAATAAGAGCTTGGTAAGGTGATGAAAAGCTGAGGCGGAGGAACGATGAAGTCAGATTAGATTAACTCTTCATTTACCGCCGAGCCGGGTTCAGTCTTCGTAACCCGGCCGGAATCTTAGGCCTTGGTGATCCGCACAATGCCCGGCGAGTCCGCGAAATAATCCCGCGCACTTGACCACGGGTAATCCAGCGGTTCCTGCACGAGACCTCGCCGAACCGGATTGCCGTGCACATAAACAAGCTTCGTCACGACGGCATCATTACCGGGAACGGGCACATCATCGAAGCGGTCTTTCCAAAGATTCGCCGTCGGGTAGCCATGAGGACGCGCTTGTTTGGAGGTCTCGCGTTTGAATCCAGCCATCAGCCGCGACACGAACGCTCCCGCTTCGCTCTGATGCAGCAGAACATGAAGGTGATCCGGCATGAGAACATATCCGAGACACTGCAGATCGTGCTTTGCGCGATACCACTCGAGCATTTCCAGAATACGGGTGCAAAGATTTGGCTCCACGAACCACATTCCGCGAACCCGCGTGGTCGTGGTCACGAAATGAATGCTTCCTGCGAAGTCGAGTTGCTGATGTCGTCGCCGCATGAAGATCTCAGATTCCGGCCGGGTTACGAAGACTGAACCCGGCTCGGCGGAAGGAACCACACAAGGGAGAAAATGCGGTCGAGTACAAGGTGACTACGGAACAGGCTCCACGATAACGGGTTGACCGGCAGACGAGGGATCGCACCGCAATTTGAAACGCTCATGTCCATGAGGTATGCGCTTTTCCGTCGAGAAGATGTACTTGAGAGAACTGCCCGACTCCATAGAAGACCCGACAGTGACATATGTCACTGTATCGTTGCGGCTTTCGTCTTGAGACTGTGGGAAGATGTACTCGTAGGCTACAAATAGGATGAAGGACAGTCGCTTGTCATTGCGTTCGGGAGGCAGCGTTTTTGTCACGTCGTAAGAAGCTGTGTCATTAGGCGCGATCATTTGGTATGCATTTGAAAGATCGAGCGTCTCATCCAAGATTTGGCTACCCGAGACAGTTGACCAGCTTCGAACACGATATGCTGGTGATCGTCCCGTATTGGTAACCTTATACTGAATTGACCATTGCGTATCACTGCGGGCTCCGTCCGCATACCTCACGCATAGAACAGGGCGCAAATCCGTTTCTAGACTCAAACGAAGCGCACTCGCGGTAAGCTGCAAGCTGCGGTTAGTCTGGATAATAGCCAGAACGCCAAACACGAGAGCTATTGTTGCAGCCCCGGCAGTTATCCAGCTTGGCCAATCAATAGCCCATCCTTCGGCGTGTCTTTGTTCTTTGTTCCCCTCTCTAGATTTGATCGACATTTGTCTCTCCCTCGACTTCATCCAGCACCTCGACCGCTCTTCGGAGGTGCGGAATCACAATCGAGCCGCCGACGGTGAGGGCTACAGAGAAGATGTCGAAGAACTCCGCGCGGGTCACGCCGTTTTTGTGACACTGCTCGATGTGATAGCGGATGCAGTCGTCACAGCGCAGAACCATCGAAGAGATGAGGCCCAGCATCTCCTTGGTCTTCGCGTCGAGCGCGCCGCTCTGATAGGCGAGCGTGTCCACGCCGAAAAACCGCTTTATTACTGCGTGATCCTCGGAAAGAATCCGCTCGTTCATGCGGCGGCGGTAGTCGTTAAACTCTTCCACGTTCTTTGGCATCAAACCCTCGCCGGTGTTTCTTTGTCTCACAATACGCAAGATTCTCCACAAGGTCAAGCACTGCCGCCCGCGAAAAGCGCATGTCTATCTCCGACACAAGGTAGAGGTATCTGGACTTGTGCATATAGACACACAAAGATCAAAATAGGACAATTTGCGGCGGGAAACCTGACAAATCGGCCCTTAGACACCCTTTCACTACGCCCCATTCTGCACCAATGTTAACAATAAGTGTTTTTTATGCTTGACAATCCACTTCCAAATTCCCATATTCACATGATGACAGATTGAGAGGTGTCCCATGAACATCCGGCGGCGGTTTGTGCCACATCTGGTCGTGCTGCTGATCCTGGCGGCGGCCGCGCCCGGCGCCCGGGCCGTGGTCTTCACCGACGGGTCGGCATCGGTGTGGACCTACCTGCGCGATGATTCCACCGATCACGTGTACGTGGTGCCCGCGTTCTCGTTCACCGCGGGTGATTTGGGAATGAAAGCGCTCCGCTTCGAAGGCAATCTGCGCGGCTACAGCGATGTGCGCGGCGGAAAATCCCAGCAGCGCGAACTGCGTGTCTTGCGCGGTGTGCTGGTGTATGCCCCGGAGAAGAAACCCTGCGAACTTCGTCTCGGCCAACAGTGGCTGACGGAAGGCGTGGGCCGCGGCAACGTGGCCGGCTTGTGGCTGCGCTACCGCTTCGACAAGCGCACGTCGCTCACGATCTACGGCGGGTCGCGCATCGCCGAAAGCATCAGCCTGCAGGAGACGAACCGCTATCAAGGCTACGCGGTGGGCATCGGCGCGCGCGCCTACCTTGAGCCGTTCAACGTGGGCGCATCCTATTACTATCTCGGCAAGAGCGGTGACCTGCTCTATCACGCCGCCGGTCTCGATGCCAACGGCCGCTTGAGCCGAAGCCTTGCCGTGCGCGGCCGCTTCGAGATGAACGTCGAGCAGGCCGCCGTCGAGCGCGCGCAGATTCTGGCCGATTGGCGCGCGCGGCGCAATGTCCAAGTCACCGGTGAGTTCCGCGCACAAGCTCCGCGCGTGTTCGAAGACTCCTACTTCACCATCTTTCTCAGCGAGGCCACCACCACCTTTGGCCGCGCCAATCTGCGCTGGGAATTCCATAAACCCTTTTATGCGCGCGCCGGCGGCACGGTGCTCTTCTCCGAATCTCCCGATCCGCTCTACAAAGTGCAGCTTGCGCTCGGTCATCGCTTCGCGGAAATCGGCTACACCCACTGGCTCTCGGTGAACAAAGGCGTCATGGATGGAATGTTTCTGCAAGCGAACTATCGTTTCCGCGACTGCTGCGATTTCTTCGCCGGTTACGACTGGGCGCACGGCTCCAACGCCGACAGCGATCTCAAACCGGCCACGGATTCTCATGCGGCCTATCTCGGCGGCAGCGCCGACATCTTGCGAACGCTTTCCGTCACGGCGCGCGCCGAGCAAGTCCGCGACGTCGAGCGCAAGAGCGATTGGCGCGGCCTGTTGGGTGTCACCGCTCGTTTCTCCAACTTGCGCTAAGGAGGTCTCACGATGAAAACGCAAAGACACTCCTTTTTGACGATTCTGCCTATCGCGCTCGCGGCCGCGTTTGTGCTCTATCTGGCTGTGGCCGCACCCGCCGGAACCGTCGGACAAACTTCCGCCCAGAGGCGCGAGCTGAATTTCAGCCACGCTCAGCATGTGGATGCCGGTTTCGAGTGCACCAAGTGCCACGCGGCACAGGCCAGCAAGACGGGCACGGATGATTTGCTGCCCGGCCACAATGTGTGCACGGAATGCCACGACGTTACGAAAACCGACGAGTGCAAAACCTGCCATCAGGCCTCCTCGCCCAAGCTCAGTGCGCGCATCACCTCACCCAGTCCGGTCTTCAGTCACGAGCGTCACCTCACCAAAGCGAAGCTCGAATGCGCCGCCTGCCACGCGAATCTTGATGCCGTGCTGCTGCCTGAACAGACCGCGCACCTGCCGCGCATGGCTGATTGCATGAGTTGTCACACGCGCGAGCACGCCAAAACTGAGTGCCGCACCTGCCACTCGCCGACCGATGAACTGCAACCGGCGGATCACAAGCTCGACTGGGTTCACGCCCACGGCGCGGCGGCCAACACCGACGAATCCTGCAATCTCTGCCACGCCGCCGACCACTGCCTGCGCTGTCACAACGGCGATCCGGTGTTCAATCCGCATCCGCGCAACTACGTTTCACGGCACGGACAGGATGTGCATCTCTCGGATATGACTTGTTCAGTCTGCCATGACGAGCGCGATTTCTGCAACTCGTGCCATCGCCGCCTGAATGTCCTACCCGCCGGACACTTCAAGCCCGGCTGGGCCACGCCCGAGGGCGGGGATCACGCCGCCCAAGCGCAGTTCGATCTCGAAAGCTGCATGGCCTGCCACGATGTTCCCGGCCGGCAGCCGGTCTGTGCACGATGCCACGGGAAGTGAGGTCATCCATGAACACTCATCTTTTTATCCGATGGATGCTGTCGCTGCTTCTGCCGGCGGCGCTCATTCTCACTTCGTGCAGTGAAGATCGAAGCGCGCTTGATTATCAGACGCATCCTGAAGGCTGGGAGAATCCCTCGGCCGCCGAGTTTCACGGCGCCGCCGCTCTCGAAAACAGCGGCGCGGGTTGCACCGGCTGCCACGGCGGAGGTTTCACCGGGCAAGGCGATGCCGTATCCTGTTACGAGTGCCACGGTTTTCTGCACTTGGGCGTGAATATCTCCGAGCCGGCCATGCATCGCGCGTTTCTGGCCGATGTAGCGTGGAATCTTGCTCGCTGCGCGCGCTGCCACGGCAGCGACTATGCGGGAGGCACCAGCCACGTGAGCTGCGTTTCCTGCCACGGCGAAAGCGGAGGTCCCGTCGCCTGCGGCACGTGTCATGCGCAGCCGCCCGTCAGCGACGAAACTCTTCCCTATGGAATGCCGGACGGTGCTTACGGCGCGCACACCGCTCACGCGCGTTTCGGCTGCGACGAATGCCATCCACGCTCTGTACCATCGGCTTCCGGGCTTGCGCATGTGGGTGCTCTGCCCGCTGAAATCAGTTTCGCCAACGCCCGTATCGCGCGGCAGCACAATTTCTCGCCGGCTTTCACGCATCTTGGCAACCTGAACAGCGGCAACGGTTCCTGCGCCACGGTTTACTGTCACTCCAACGGCCGCGGCGGAGCGCCCGCCGTCATGCCGCAGTGGACCGCGGGCGGAATCGGCTGTACCGCCTGCCATCGCATGCCGCCGCCGGCTCCGCATGCGCAAGTTGCCGAGTGTCATCAGTGTCACACCAATGTGGATCCGTCTTCGGATTACACTCACTTCGGAGGCATTCGCTTTCTGGTGGATTCGCTCCACGTGAACGGTGAAATCAACTTCTAATCAGCAACGCCCATGAAAAAAGCCGTCAAGAACCGCCTTGTCCGCTACTCCGTGATGACGGTAATTTTGGGCCTGACTCTGTATCTGGCCCTCGGATTCGGCAAGCACAGCTTTGAAGCTTTCTGTCCCTTTGGCGGCATGGAAAGTCTGTGGGGGCTTTTCACTGTCGGTCAATTCAGTTGCGCGCTCGCGCCGCTCAATCTTTCCATGATGGTCGGTGTTCTTGCTCTTACGCTGCTGACCAAGAAGTCCTTCTGCGGCTGGGCCTGTCCCATCGGATTTCTGGGCGAATTGGGTGCGCGTTTCACGGGTTTGTTCTGGAAAAAGCGCCCGCAGCCCTCGCCGCAGGTCAACGGCGCGCTCAAGCTCTTGCGTTACGTCGTTCTGGCGCTGGCGCTCTACTTCACCTACAAGACCGGCGAACTGATCCTGCGCGGCTACGATCCGTTCTACCTGATCTTCTCCGGTTTCGGTCACGGCTCGGCGGGAGTGGTCAGTTACATTGTGCTCGCCGCGCTGGTGGCGGGCGCGCTCGCCGTTCCCATGTTCTTCTGCCGCTATCTGTGCCCGTTGGGGGCGGTGTTCGATCCCTTCAGCCGCTTGGGAATCGTCAAGATCGTGCGCAACGACACCCTATGTACGCAATGCGATGCGTGTCAAAAAGCCTGCCCGCATGATCTCGCTCCGCAGAAGATGATTCAGGTGCGCCATCGCGATTGCACCAACTGCCTCGAGTGTGTGGACGCCTGTCCCGTCAAGGGCGCCCTCGAATTGAAAGCGACATTCTGATCTTGTCTCCCTCCTTTGCAAAAGGGGGGATCAAAGGGGGGTTCTTCTCCATTGGCCTGTCATTCCGTTCGTCTTCGAACGGAATCCCTCGCCGATAGTGTGAGGGATTCTGTTCCCCGAAGACGGTGAACAGAATGACATAAGTACCTCCGTTCACGGGGGGACAAAAGGGGGGTCTCGGGAAACGATGAACGATGAATGATGAACGGTGAGCCACGATTCCATCGCGTTTGTCATTCTGGACACCGCACGCTCTTCAGACTTGCGTGCGGGCGTCCAGAATCTCTCCGTTACAAAATTGCAGGATAGATCATGCGCATTCCTCGACTTCTTCTGCCGCTTCTGTTGGTCGCCGCTCTCTTCGGCGGCTGGCTTTTGCGCACCGCCTTCAACCAGCCGACGACCTCCGTCACCTTCAGCGCGCAGCCGCGCAAGACGGTGGTCTGCACGGTGGACGGCATCCGCTGTCAGGGCACGGCCGCCTTTTTCACCAAGCTGTACGCGAAAACGCCCGGCATCGCGGCCGTTGAAACGTTCGCCTCCGAGCATCAAGCCGTGATCTCCTACGATCCGAAGCTGATTTCGCCGGACGGCATTCGTGCGGTCATGGAAGCGCCCATTCCGCTGCGCGACGGAACCTCGCAGCAAGTCTTCGTCTGTCAATCCATGCAGTGAGGCACATGGCCACTCCCCTCGATGTTCAACTTTTCTGGGTCGCCTTCTGGTGTTATCTGGTCGGCTGGTTCGTGTTCTCGCTCTGGCTGGCGATCAAAAAACCGCTCCTCACCACCGTCGGCTCGCTTCTCTATGTGCTGGGCTTTGTGCCGCAAACGGTGGCTTTCGGCGTGCGCTGGGCGAACACCGGCCATTTTCCCATGTCCAACATGTATGAATATCTGGCGGTGATGAGCTGGATGGCGGTGCTGACTTTCGGCATTCTTACGTGGCGCTACCGGCAATGGGTGATCAGCGCGCTCATCACGCCCATCGTGGTCATGCTCATGGTGGCGGCGTCGCTGCTTCCCAAAGAGCCGTCCATGCAGCTCATGCCCGCGCTGCAAAGTTACTGGCTCTATATTCACGTGTCGCTGGCTTCCATTGGCGCGGGAGCCTTCGCCGTGGCCGCGGCCGTTTCCATGATCTTCCTGCTGGTCGCCAAAGAGAAGGAAGACGCAAACGCCGACTTCCATCCCTCGCTTCGTCCGGCTCTGCAAGCGCTCGTCTATGTACCGCTGGCCATCGTGATCGTGGCCTTGGTTTCAGGACTTCTCGCGCAGCAATCGGCGATGGTCTTCTTCGGCGCACCTTCACCTCGCGGGGGCGGCGCACTGATTCTGCTCGGCCTCTATCTGTTGATCTGCGGATTCGTGTGGGGAAGGCTTGCGCGCGGGCGAAGCCTCGCCGAAAAACGCTACTGGACGGGCATCGGCTTTCTCGGTCTTTTCGGCGGCGCGCTCATCAGCGGCGTCTTGCTCAAGAGCGGTTCGGTTGTTCTCACCGAGAACAGCCCGCTGCGGCTTTTTGAGTTTTTCGGTCTGGTGCTGATCTGCGGCACGGTGGTCGTTTTTCTCTCTCATGCGCTGCTCGGCTTCGGACGCATTCCGTGGAAGTTGAAGCTCGAAGGCAAGCTGCTCGATGAAGTCAACTACCGCGCGGTCACACTCGGTTATCCGCTCTACACTCTGGGAGCTCTTTTCGCGGGCGCCATCTGGGCCGAGACGGCGTGGGGATCATTCTGGAGCTGGGACCCGAAGGAAGTGGGCGCGCTCATCATCTGGGTTTTCTACAGCGCGTTTTTGCACGCGCGCTATCAACGCGGCTGGTCGGGCACGCGCACCGCGCTGCTTTCTCTGACCGGCTTTGCCATGATGATGCTCTCTTTCTTCGGCAACTACTTCTTCGGCGGCCTGCACGCGTATGGATAAAGGATGAAGGCGGAAGGATGAAGGATGAAGGCAGAAAAGCGGAAAGCGGAAATCTGAAAGCTGAGTGACTCGCGGCGGCAGGCGTCTTCAGTCTTCGCCTGCCCCGCTGATTTCCGCCGAGGCATGCGTCCCCGCGTGCCCGGAATCTTCTCGTTCCCCCATCTAACTTCCCCCACAGAGTGGGGGAAGAACTGGAGTCTCCCCCCACTTCGTGGGGGGACAAAAGGGGGGAATCTTCTCCGCCGCAATTGGAATTCTGAATGACCAACGGTAATCTGCAATCGTACCTGACCGAGCGCGAATCCGAACCCGCACCGAAAAAACGCGGGCTTTGGGCCATGCTCTCCACGATGAAGTTCGCCATCTGGACGCTCATCGTGTTGGGTGCGCTCTCGCTCGCCGCCATGATCGTTGGCGAACTCTACGCGCCGGAAGCGTTGCGGCGCGCGCAGGGTTTCGGCCCCGATCTCCTGCGAGTGCTGCGCATGGACGATCCCTTCCGCTCATGGTGGTATCGCCTGTTGCTCGGCATTCTTTGCCTTTCACTCTTTGCCTGCATTCTCGAGCGCACGCCGATTGTCTGGCGGCTGTGGACGAAAAAACCTTCGTCGGATGCAAGTTGGCTGAGATCCGTGCGCAGCGGAGTCGTTCGCACCGTGAATAGTTCACGGAGTGAACTCGAGTCTCGCCTCCACCGCTTCCGCTGGCGGCTGAAGTCCGACGCGCTGTGGATCGGCGAGCGCGGACGCATCGGTTTGTGGGGGCCGCTCTTCACGCACAGCGGCATGCTGCTCATCGGTCTGGGTGCGCTGGTCGGATCTTTCGGCGGCACCAACACACGCTTGGGAGGCTTCGCCGGCGACGTCGTGGAAATGCCGGGCATGCCCTTCGCCGTGCGCATAGACAGCTTTCGCGTGGTCTACTATCCGCTGCAACCCGGCCAATGGGTGATGGTGGACGAGGCTTGGGTGGGCAAGCTCGCGCGGCAAGCGTCCAGCGGCCGCTGGCAAGTGCGCCGCATGGGGCGCGATGAAAGCGAGGAAGTCGTGACGGTGGCGGCGGATCGCATCCGCAACCGCTTCGCCAGCGAGATGGATCGCGCCAACATCAAGCGCTATTCTGCCTTCGTAACTGTGCTCGAAGACGGTCAGGAAGTGCTGCGGCAGGAAATCGCCGTCAATTCACCTTTGCGCCGCGCGGGATTCCGTCTCTATCAAAGTTCCTACGATCCCGACCACCCGCGCTTTGTGGCGTCCTACGACTCGCTGCATCTGCAAGTTTCCGACAGCGCGGCGGGCATCACCGATACTATTACTCTGCTGCCGAGTGTCGAAGTTGCCGTGCCGCGCGACACGGTGAAAGTCACCGCCGGAGAGCTCCTGCCGCATTTCAAATTAGGCCAGCAGGGAGCCTACAGTGAAAGCGAAGAGTTCATCAATCCGGCCGTGCAGCTTGTCTTTCGCGGAGCGAGCGGATTCGAAAAGCCGCGCTGGATTTTTCTCAAGTTCCCCTCGCACGAAACCGGGCCGGGCCGCTACGCCTACCGCATCACCTCACTGCACGGCGAGCGCGCCACGACGGAACTCATGACCATCTTTGAGGTTCGCCGCTCCCACGGCGGCGCGCTGTTGTGGCTGGGATTTGTCTTCGCCACCATCGGGCTGCTCCTCAGCTTCTACGTGGTGCACAGAGTGCTTTACGTCGAATGGCCGGCGGCCGGGCAAGGCGAAACCCGCTTGACCGGACTCTCCCGCAAGACCATTCGTCTCTACGAACGCGAACTCGATTCTCTCATCGAAAATCTGCGCGCAAGCGCATAAAACGAAAACCCGCATCGAGGTGATCTGATGAACAAGAGAGGAATGCACGTTCTCCTGACGGTGGTGCTGGCGGGCGTCGTCGTGCTGGCGACCGCGCTCGCTCTGGCGCAAGATCAGCCGGCCAAGCCGGCGGAAGCCAAGAAGCCCACTTATGTCGGCAGCAAGGCCTGCAAAATCTGCCACTCGGGCGACAAGAAGGGCAGAATGTGGGACATCTGGCAGGAATCCAAGCACGCGAAATCTCTGGCGGCGCTCGATTCCGCCAAGGGAGAGAACAAGGATCCCAAGTGCCTGAAGTGCCACACCACCGGGCATGGCGCCGGCGGTTACGGGGCGGAGGGCATGGAAGCTCTGGCCGTTGCCGAAGGTCTGGGCGCGGTGGGCTGCGAAGCGTGTCACGGTCCGGGCAGCGCGTACAAGTCGCTGCAGGTGATGAAGAACCGGGAGTCCGCCATCGCCGCCGGACTGGTTATTCCGAAGGAAGCCACTTGCACGGGATGTCACAACGAGCAGTCGCCGACCTTCAAGGGCTTCAAGTTCGACGAATACTGGGCGAAAATCGCTCATCACATTCCCAAGCCGGCCGATACGAGC
>JAPKYT010000072.1 GCA_026394155.1 bacterium
AGGGCGCACGGCCAGTGCGTCGGCGCGGGAGGTCAGATCGTTCAGCGCGCTTTCGAGAGTTCGGGTGAAGCGGTCGAGGTCGGTCTGCGAATCTTGGGGAGGAATGGGATCGCCATAGAGCAGGTGCACGCGCGCAAACGGCTTGGGGATCTGAAAGCGATCCCACGATTTGAAGATCCACGCTTTCTCGGCGGCAAAAGTGGCAGGAATGACAAAAGCACCGGCCCGCAGAGCGAGAAACGGCGCGCCGGATTTCATTTGAAAGGCGGGGCCGCGCGGGCCGTCACAAATCATGGCCGCGATCTGGCCGGCCTTTACGCGTTCGAGCATGTCGAGAGCGGCCTCGCTGCCGCCGCGCGTGGAACTGCCGCGGACAGCTTCGAAGCCGAGCCGCTCGACAATTTGCGCGGCCATCTCGCCGTCGGCATGACGGCTGATCATGGCCACGATGCGGCGCTTGCGCATATGCCACGTGGGCACCATCATGCGGCCGTGCCACGTGATCATGACCAGTGGAGCGCGCTGCGCCATGACGCGCTCCAGGCCCTCCCAGCCGGAGACCTGCACGCGCCAGGTGCGGCCCAGAATCAGGAGCGCGAGAGGCCCAAGGCGAGAGCCCAGAGAAAGGAGAACGCGATTTGCGAGAGATGATGCGATGGCGAGATCACCTCGGCGAAAGATTGCGGGCAGGCGGGTCACAATGTGAGTAAGTCTAAGGCGATGTCCGCGACCTTCTTCCCCGCTCCGGGTTGGCCGAGAGATTCGCGGACTTTGCGCAGGCGCGCGCGGCAGGCCTCGATTTCCTGCGGCACATTCAAGAGCGGCATGATCGCGCCCACAAGATTGTCAGCGGTGACTTCGCTTTGAATCAGCTCGGGTACGGCGCGTTCGCCAGCCAGCAGATTGGGCATGGCGATGAACGGCACGCTGACCACGCGCTTGCCGATGGCGTAGCTCAGAGGCGAAGTCTTGTAGAAAACGACGAACGGATTGCCGAAGTACGCGGCCTCGACGGTGGTGCTGCCGGACTTGACAATCGAGGCGTTGGCGTGTGCAAGAATGGCGTGGGAAACTCCGAAGGCGCGCACGATGCCAGATGTGCCTTGCATAAGCTTGTCATAGAGACGAGTGGGGACGCCGGGCGCTTCGGCCAGAATGAACTTGAGTTCGGGCTGAAAGCGGCGCAGCAATTTGACGGTTTCCAAGAGCACAGGAAAATGCCGGCGGATTTCCTGCTTGCGCGAGCCGGGAAAAAGTCCCACCACGCGGTCGTCGGGTTCGAGACCGAGTCCCTTCAGAAACTGGCCGCGCGGAGGAACAGGAGCGATTTCGTCGAGCAGCGGATGCCCGACAAAGGTGGCGCGGGCATGGTAGCGCGCGAACACGTCAACTTCAAACGGGAAAATCACCGCGATGTGATGGGTTAGCGCGGCAAGAGTTTTTGCCCGGCCCGGCTTCCACGCCCAGACCTGCGGAGCGATGTAGTAAAGAACTTTTCTCTTTTCAACTCCCGGCAGCCATCTGAGTTTCCGCAAAAGCGAGAGATGGAAGCCGGGGTAGTCTATGAGGATGACCATGTCTGGATCGCGTTTCCGGATCTCGTCGAGAACGCGCCTGCGCACGTTGATGATGAACGGCAGATGGCGCACGACCTCGGCAAAGCCCATGAAGGACATGCGGCGGGAGTGCTCGACGAGTTCCAGCCCCGCAGCCTGCATGCGGTCACCTCCGATGCCGAACAAATCCGCATCAGGATAGCGCTTGCGCAGTTCGGCCACCACGCCGGCTCCGTGCGCATCGCCGGAGGCTTCACCGGCGGAGATGAAGATGGAAAGCTCAGTCATGGTAGTCATTAGTCGCAGAGAGAACACCATTTCGGGCTGGTGCGTATCTTCCCATCCTGCAGAGTAGGAGCATAATTCATACTACCGCCGCTTGGAATGGCGCTGATACCATTTTTCAATCACACCTGCCTTGAGAAACAATTCGACAAGTTCCTCAGGTGATTCTTGCAGGCTAAGAAGTTGTTTCGAAAAAGCGAATCGGGAAAGCATGTCGCGTTTGACTCTTCTTGATAGCTTGAAGGCCGAGAAGACTCTGTGTCTGTAGAGCTCTTGCTCAAGAGCTTCTGTCTCTGCACACGGATTGAAACCTAGACGCTCCGACTCACCATCTCTAAACCACGGCCATGTACCCATTACACATAAGCCTTCAACAAGCACATTTCGGACATTGGAGGGCACCCATGAACTCGTGTCACTTAGAAGCCAGAGGAGATAATCAATTTTTTCATAGAATCCGTTTTCTGGGCCTGTTGACGCTGCGCCTCCCGCCCCAACGAAGTAATATTCTGCGGTCCCCCAAGGAGACATCGAGTCGAGGTTCGGGTACCTGAGGGGAAGAACGTTTGGAGGGTATCCATGCGGTGAATTCTTGGCCACCAACTCACAGAACAGGCCTTCAAAGACGATTTCGAACTCCCCACCAAGACCGGGAATCGTTAGTTGAGGAGCATACACCGCCAGGAAAACCGGGTGGTCGTGGCAAGCCTCCAGCAGTCCCGGCAGACTTGACATAAAGGCCAGTACCTCTTCGGGAGGCGTCACTTGGGTTATCGGGATTTCATCTGCTCGCTTCTGCCAATCTCTCTGCATTGCTGCGAAAGCGAGTCGCCTACCTCGTTCTTCGGGCGAAGTTCCCTCAGGTGGCAGGGGGAATCCCCATCTCTCCCATCCAGAGGCTTCCTGAAATGTCCCCTCGACGGCATTGTAGTTTGAAAACGCAGCCACGTCAAGCCACCAATCATCCGTGACCACTGGAGGATTCACGCCATGTTCAATGAGGATGTCACGGGCTATGATCAAAGAGGAGCCCGTAGGCTTCATGACCTTGAGAAGGTCATCAACTACTCGATCAAGACCATATTCAGTCTTAGTGGCAACTTTCTCGGCAAGTGAAGGGGAATAGTTGGCCACATCATTCTGGGTCACTTGATGCCAAACAGGCAAAATGACGTTTTCACCAACGCTGTTTTGTCTCTGTACTAATCCATCGAGTTCCCACTGTGGCCAGTTCTTATTGAAGAAGTTGTTGCTTAAGACCACAATCCCGAATCTCGACTGCCTTAGTCCCAGATCGATTGAGCGTCTCAGGCTGTCGCCTACCCGAAGGGTGAACTCATCAAACCAGACCTCCACGTGGGATTCACGGAGGCGTTGTGCAAGCGACCTAACGAAGCACTCTTTGTCTTCGCTTGCATGACATATGAAGACGTCAAACAACATCTGGCTTCATCCTCGCCTTAAATCAGGTTAGCGGAGAAACACTGGAACTTTCATCTCTCCTAATCCCTTCCCGTGGGGATTTCACTGGCGCCGATTTTGGCGAGGATGTGCGCGGCGAGGCGGAGAGCGTTCAGTCCTTGCTCGCCGGTGACGGGAGGAGGAGTGCCGCTCTCAATCGCGCGGAAAAAGGCCTGCTGCTCCATTTCGATGGCATTGCCCTCGGGAGCCTGCGGCGAGGAGAAGAGAATGTGCCGCTTGATAGCCGCCTTTTCGATCTCGCCCAAGCTGGTCGTGCCGGGCAAATGCTCCTCGCCCTCTTTGGCCAGACGAAAGACCTGCGCGCTGCCGGTGGCGAAATCGAGAGAGATGTAGCTCTCGGCGGCGAACAGGCGGAGCTTCCGCATGGGATTGGCACTGATGCGGCTGGCGGTCACGTTAGCCACACCGCCCGATGGAAACGTGAGCCGCGCATTGGCGATGTCCACGCCCCCGGAAATCACGGCCACGCCCGCCGCCTCGACCGAAGACGGGTACTCGCCCATGAGCGTGAGGATGAGATCAAGGTCGTGGATCATGAGATCGAGCACCACGGCCACGTCCGTGCCGCGCAGACGGAATTGCGACAAGCGGTGAGCTTCGATGAATTGCGGCTGGGGATGATCGCTGCCCAGAGCGCGAAAGGCACGGTTAAAGCGCTCGACATGGCCGACTTGCAACACCAGCTTCCGCGCGCGGGCCAGTTTCACTAACTCTTCACCCTCGACAGGAGTGGTGGTGATGGGTTTCTCCAAGAAAAGATGACGGCCCGCTTGGAGAACCTGCTTGCCGATGGAGTAGTGTGCCGACGTGGCGGCGGCTACGATGACACATTGCGAGTTCTCAATCAAAGCATCCAGAGATAGAACGGCGGAGGTGCCGTATTGCCGCGCAACTTCGGCAGAGCGGGCGGAATCCGAATCGAACACACCCAACCACTGAATCTTTTGCGCGGACAGAATGCGGGCATGGATGTTTCCGAGGTACCCCGCCCCGACGAGACCGACTTTGAGATTATTCACGGCTCATGAACCGAAGATGATAGTAGGCTGCAAACGAAGAGGAAACGATGAAGAAAACACCGAAGACAAAGAGGTAGCCGAGCTTGAGCGCGCTGTCTGAGACCACCGCATCAAGCCCCACCACCACCATGAGAAGCAGGCTAAGGCCCGCCGCAAGCGAGCACAGATTGCGCCACTTGCGGTTGCGGCGCAAGCCGGCGAGGCGGTCGAAGTTCGTATTGTCCATGGACTGACCTTGAAGCGCGAAAAATCAAGTTAGTCAGCGCGGCGCAGAAAATCAACAGACGGGGCGAATCGGGAGATTCACCGCCGCGACAAGAATCCTCTACCTGAGTGATTCACGGCGAAAGAGCGCGCGGACGGTTTGCAGACGTTCCGGCGAGATTTCACCCGCCAGACGGAGGCCGATGAGGATGACGATCAGCTCAACGGCCAGAGCCGCGATCCCCGGCATGGCGAGCGTGCGAAACGAAACACAGAAGAGCGAGAGACCCACCAGAGAGACGGCGGCAATGCGCAGCACGCGGGGCAAGACCTTGGGACGCAGAATTTTCAGGAAGCGCGGCAGCGGATAGAAGACGGCAATCAGCTCGCCGAAGAGAGTTGCGCAGGCGGCGCCCACCGCACCCCATGAGGGAATGAGCAGCACACTGAGCAGCAGACTGCCGGCGCAACCCACGGTGAGTCCCAGCGCGGGCGTGCGGGCATCGCCGTTGACGAGCAGCGACGTGCCGATGAGGGCACCGGTGCCGCTGAAAAAGAAATGAGCGACGGTGATCTGAAGGGGCAGTACGGCGCCGGCATAGTCCGCGCCGAAGAGCGGCACAAGCAGCAACTGCACCACCGGAATCGCCAGCGCGGTGACGGGCATGAAGATCAGTGCAAGAGCCGGGAAAATGTGCTCTAAGCGGATGGTCAGTTCTGCCGGACTCTTCCCCACTTCCGAGACCAGCGGCAAGAGCACGCGGTGGACAATGCCGCGGAAGACGAGCAGGGGCATGAGCAGACGACAGGCGAGAGCATTGAAGCCGGTCTCCAAGGCGGTGGAGAGCCATTTGACGAAAATGATCTGACTCTGCGAATAAGCAAGAGTCATCAGGCTCGACCACACCACCGGCAGTGAAAGGCGCAGCAGGCGGCCCGTGTCGGGCGTGGGCGCGAAGGGACGCAGATCATGACCCAGCCGCCGCGCAACGATCCAGCCGACGGCTCCATTCACCAGCAGGAAAAGAGTGGAACAGAGAGCGACATCGGCCACCGTAAGCGCGCCGTGCATCCGCCACAGCAGCGCTAACAGCCCGACCGAAACGATGCGGCCGGCGATGCGTCCCGGCACATCCCAGCGGGAGCGCTGATGGGCATCAAAGAGCAGCGAGAGATCGAACGGCACGCCGAGCAGATAGGCGAAGGTCAGCCAGACCGCCGCGCGATGATCCGCGCTCAGGGGAACCGTAGAGGCGATTGCTGCGGCGACCAGAAAGAGCAGCACGGACCAGAGGGCGCGAATACGAAAGACGGCGGCGAAGACGGCCGTCTCCTCGGCCGGACGCTGGGCGATTTCGCGCACGGCGATGACCGGCAGCCCCCACTGCGCGACGGCGGCGGCGAAAGTCACCCACGCCAACAGATAGCCGTAGAAGCCGAACTCGCTGGGACCGAGCTGACGGCCGGCGAGCACCAAGAAAGCAACCTGCAGGACCGTCTCGACGGCGGCACCGGCGAGAAGAACTCCTGCGTTTCCGATGGTGCGTTGCGAGAGACTGCGGTTCACGCGCGCTTCTTTTCCACGTTGAAGAGCCGTTTTAACCTGCGCCACAGGCGGCGGTAGAGGGGCGCGCCGTACTCGACGTCGGGCGCGTCATCGCCCCAGATGAGCGGGCCGTGCCGCCGGTAGGCAACGTTGGTGAGCTCGAACATGGCGGTCTTCTGCCGGGCGGTCTCCTGAGCGCCATGACGGCGATAGTGGAAGAGGACTTCGGGCAGATTGGCGAAACGCAAGCCAGCCGCAAGACTCCTCAGCCAGAGTTCAAGGTCCTCTGATACCCAGAAGAGCGGATCATAGCCACCGACGGCGACCAGTTTCTCTCTGCGGCAGAGCGCCACCGAGCCCCCGATGCAGTCGCGCACGCGAAAACCGTCACGGATGCCTTCGTGCGTGGTGGGAAACGGAAAAGCCTTGCGGATACGCACGCCCCGCTCGTTGATGTGATCGAAATAGGCGCCGACGATGTCCACGTCGGGACGTTTGCGCAGGAAGCGGACTTGGCGTTCGAGCTTCTCGGGGTGCATGACGTCGTCGGCGTCCATGCGCCCGAAGAATTCGCCATGCCCCTGAAAGAGAGCCAGATTAGTGGCGGGAACTTTGCCTTCGTTTCGCTCCTTCTTGACCACAATGAAGCGCCCGTCTTTCAGCTTCATGAGGATCTCTTCAGAGCGGTCGGAGCAGCCGTCGAGCACAGCCAAGACCTCGAAGTCGGCGAAGGTCTGCGCCTTGATGGACTGGAGAGCCTCGGCGAGAAAGCGCTCGGCATTGTAGATGGGAAGGCTCAGGGTGACGAGGGGCGACGGCATGGAGGTGGTGGATTGCGACGGGGAACCGATTTCGAACTGACGCGGAAGACCCCCTTTCTGTCCCTTCATAGAATGGAGGGAGAAAAGAGAAGAATCCCCTTGCGCCCTCTACTGAAGTAGGGGGAAAGTACATTAGTGCTAATTTAGCAAAGAAAGAGGAGAAACAAAAGGGCCCGGGGAGGCGGCCCGGTTACTTCCGGCGGGGGATGAGGCAGACCATGATTTCGAAGCGGTCGCTTTCGGCGATGGCGAAGGAGATCACCATCACGGGCACGCCCCTCACCTTGCCGACGGTGTGCGGGCCGCCCACAATGGTGGTGGGCAGCGAGAGCTGAAAGCTGTGGTCGGTGTTGACCAGCTCCGCCTTGGCGCGGCCGGCGATCATGTTCATGAGTTCGCCCACGGCGTCGCGGATGTCGTCTTCGGTTTCCTCACCGGGCTGCACCTGAAGCATGCGGCAGACGATTTTGCGCGCCAGCGAGTCCTCGAAGGTCAGAGCGACGAAGCCCTCAGCGGGACCGGACAGGCCCATCGTGCCGGAGATGAAGCCCTTGGTGGAGCCGTCCAAGCGGACGGACACGCCGGTGCGGACGCAGTCCATGCCGGCCATTTGCCGGAAGGTTTCGGTGGTGGCCTCGATGAAGGGGTTGATGTACTGAACGTCGAGCCGGGTGGCGGGCGGGTCCTTGCGAAATCCGAGGAGCGCGGCCAACTTGCGCGAGACGACGTGGGGCTGAAGGGGCGTGACCAGAATATCCGCCGCCATGCCGGCGGGCAGCACTCTTTCGACGACGCCTTTGCCGCTTTCGCTGGTGACGATCACCATCCGTACGCCGGCGGCGGAGTTGTGCGAGCGGAGTTGCTGCCAGCGTTCGGCGGCATCGGTGGCGCTGTCCGGCCAGAAGTAGAGAGCGAGGTTGTAGGTGTCGAGCCGCGCCGCGGCCTCGATGTGGTTGACGCAGTGCACGTCCGCGTTGTATTCCGCCAAGAGCCGCGCGGCGATTTGCTCTTGGAGCCGCGGGAAGTCTATGAGGGCAACGGAGACACTCATCGGAGCATTTCCCCTATGGGCCGCGGTAGCGGTCAGGTTTGAGCGAGACTGAGACTTTCTTGAATTTTCAGCGTCAGCATCTTGGCATCAAAGGGTTTGGTCAGGTAGTTCTGCGCGCCCGATCTCAGGGCTTCGACCACGAAGTTCTGATCGGCTTCCGAGGTGAGCATCATCACCACGATGTCCTTGTAGCGGGGATTCGTTTTGAGAATCCGCAGCACCTCGAGTCCCGACATGCCGGGCATGTTCCAGTCGAGGAGAATGAGCTGAATATCTTCGGCCCGCTCCTCGATCATCTTGAGCGCTTGCGCACCGTCGGCGGCTTCGAGGACTTCCAGCCCCATGTCGTCCACACTGCGTTTCACGATGCGGCGGATCGTGGTGGAATCATCCACCGTCAAGATCGCCATGAAGTTCCTCTAACATTGGCCGTGTCGGTCGCGTCCGCGGATCATTCCCTTGGAGAGAGCAAACAATAGACCAGAGACTTCGGCGCGGCGCGGTTGCCGAATCGCCACCTGCCGAAAGGATTTCACAAGAGAGAGAACCCGGCGCGGAACCGGGTCTTGTCATACTTAAGCTTGTCATGTTCGATGCTGAAGAGCCTTCTATGCTCCCACGGCGGACAAAGCGTGATCCAAATCGGCGATCAGGTCTTCCGCGCTTTCGATACCGACCGAGAGGCGGATAAGGCTGTCGCTGATGCCGAGTTTTTCGCGTTGCTCTTTGGGAACGGAAGCGTGCGTCATGATGGCGGGATGATCGCACAGGGATTCCACACCGCCCAAAGATTCCGCCAGTGCGAACAGTTTGACGGACTTGGCGAAGGTGCGCGCGGATTCGAGGCCGCCCTTGAGCTCGAAGCTCACCATGCCGCCGAAGCCCGTGGTCTGCCGTTTGTGGAGGTCGTGCTGCGGATGGGATTTCAAACCGGGATAGCGCACCCAATTTACTTCCTTGCGGCCGCTCAGAAAATGCGCCACGTCGAAGGCGTTTTCCTGATGGCGCTGCATGCGCACGGCGAGCGTTTTCAAACCGCGCAGAACGAGAAAGCAATCGAACGGTCCGGGCACGCCGCCGACGGCATTTTGAATGAACTTGAGCTGCTCATACAGCGCTTGATCGCTGGTGATGAGGCAGCCCATGACCACGTCGCTGTGGCCGTTGAGGAACTTGGTGGCGCTGTGCATGACCAAATCCGCGCCGAGTTCGAGCGGCTTTTGGAAATAGGGGGTCATAAAGGTGTTGTCCACGGCCACGCGCACATGGTGGCGGTGCGCGAGTTCGACCACGGCGCGGATGTCAATCACCTGCAGCAGCGGATTGGTGGGCGACTCGATCCAAATCCAGCGCGTTTGGGGGAGTATCCGCTTCTCCATTTCCGCAAGATTTGAGAAATCCACGAAGTCGGAGAGAATTCCCTGCCGCTTGCGCACTTTTTTCAAAAGCCGATAGGTGCCACCGTACACGTCGTCGCAGGAGAGAAAATGCTCGCCGGCTTTGAGCGTGGAGACAAGCGCGTCGGTGGCCGCCATGCCGCTTGAGAAACACAATCCGAACTTCCCGCCTTCGAGCGCGGCCAGAGCACTTTGCAGCGCGCTGCGGGTGGGATTGTCCGTGCGCGAGTACTCATAACCCTTATTGAGACCGAGTTCGGCCTGCACGTAGGTGGAGGTCTGAAAGATGGGAGTCATGATCGCGCCCGTCACGGGCTCGGGCTCGACTCCGGCATGAACGCAGGAAGTGTTGAAATGAGCGTGGTGATTGGTCATGTTCGTGATGATTAGGTCAAGAGCTCCGCGTACGACGGAAAGAATCGATAGATCTTCCTGTAGGCCTCGATGTCCTTCTTGCGCAGCTCAAATTCTTTGGGCTTCCAATTCTTTGCGCAGGGCATCGCGGCGTCCAAGTAGTACCTCTCTTTTCGAGTCACTCGAGGCACGACGATTTCACAACGCCGTGTCCGAAAGTTGTTGCAGTAATACGGTTCCTTGGTAATCTGGCTCTTTCTGATGAGGCGTCGCTCCGCGTCTCCTCCTATCATGCCCCCGACCGTGATCATGGCGTGACCGTCGCGGTAGGAAAAGTTGAATAGTGGGATAAACTCTATGTTGCGCGGCGCCACGCCTGCCAGAAGGGCATTCTCAATTATCTTCACGTTGATGAACTTCAGCCGTGACTTGGCGAAATCTGCAACTATCGCGTCGGACGGGAAGTAGAGTCCGGAGGCATCTTCATAATATTTCATCACCTCGACGGCATCCTCATTGTCACTGGGTGGCTCTACGTCCACTGTCACCAACAATATGGACCCTCTGGTCAACCGAGAAGCGGCTAGGAATACATCGTCAAGAACATCCGCATTGAGCGCGAAATCATAGTCGAGCCAAAGAAGATGCTTCCTTGAAAGGGGCAACTCCGGAATGACGTCCCCAATTTTCCCGATCTTGATTCTCACCGACCGGAATGGCCGATTGAATCGAACACGTTTCTTGATCCGCCAGTCGTGCTCAACGCTCAGCATGTTACTCATTCCAAGCAACTTGTGAAAAAGAATGAAGTCGACGAAATAGGTTGAGCCGAGGCCAGTATACTGGTAACCTGCAATGTCGAATCCCGCGTGAGTCAGGTTCTGTAGCCCATCTATCAGCATCTTTCGTTCGACCTGCTTCGCGGGTCGGAGGTCGTACTGGACTTTGAGGTAACTTTGACTAGAAGTGTTCATTCCGGACACTCCGTCTTGAGGTAGTGCTCAAAGGTCGCTAAGCCAACTTGACCTGCGGACAGCCTCGGTTTACGCAAACGCTTCTTTACTTTCTCTATGTCCACTACTTGCGCATCGTACTGGATTCTGGTGGTGGTTTTGACCCTTCCCTTGGTCTCTTTGACTGTGAACGGTCTGTTCGTTTGTGCGAGGACCTTGCGCATGTCGACCGGGCTCACATTTCCAGCAATTCCGCGTGCGTCAGACTCGTCGAATGCGTCGGATGGATACTGTCTGTTTAGAAATGAGGTAATGGGCTTCATCACAGCGCTCATGTGTCCTCGAGCCTTCTGATACACTTGCGAGTCTCTATTAATGCTCTGTTTTGTGGTAGTCCATGGCAACAATTCAGGATTGTCCGAGTAGAAAAACACAATGCCCACGAACTTTGAAAACTTGCTGTGGAAAATCGGCCCGCCAAGCCCCCAACCGGTCAAATCTGTCCTGTCCGCAGCAACCACTACTCTACCGTTACACAATGCGTACCAACCAGCTGACTCGGGTTTCCATTTGCTATCAATTCCGGTTCCGGCAAGACTAGCAATTAGAGTGACTCGTACCGTTCCACCGGGCAATTTGTGTGCATACTTCTCTATCGCCGGCTTCACTACAGAAGACCATCCGAGTGGAATAGGGTTGGGTTCCACGGTTCTCCCGTTTAAGCGGATACGAACATATCGCTCGAGAAAAGGCGAGTATGTCCGGGCAAGAGCATCCACCAGTTGTTTCACAAGAATACCCGATTTGACTCTCATCTTGACTTCTTCATGAAGCGCCTCTACGCTGATCACAGTGCCTGCTCTTCCGCCGGAACCCGCGCCGTCGATGAATGTGATCGGAATTGTCCAATCACCTTTTTCCTGTGACCACTTATCCAGATCTATGGCCGCCTTGAATCCTTCGCGGGCTGTTCTTGACTGTATGGAAATGTTGTTGCCAATCTTGAAGACCGCACGCTTCAAACCGATGCCATAGACTCCCAATTTGCTATTCTTGTCCTGCTTCTCGTGACCATAAATAAAAACGTCATGTAGAGCCTTATCTCGCGGGATTCCACCGCAATCATCGACTACCTCAAACTTCGTCTCAGAAATCTGGATGTTAACTGTCGGCAGCTTCTGCCTCTGGCTGTCGGTCAGGGGCTTTGCTGGAACAAGAATGTTATCAGTTACTTTGATCTCCGTCCGAGTTCGCAATAGTGCGTCCAGTGAATTGTCGACCAAATCCATGACGCAGTCTTCAAGCGAAATATCCCTTGTTAGCATCCTGAGGAAAAAATCCTTCGTTGGGTAGGCGTTCGCGAGTTGAGTGGTCATGTCATTTGTCCTTAGTTTTGAGGTTTCGATTCGGTGCCAAAATGAGACTCTGACAGATCAACCTGCAGTTAGATCGGTACAAATCGCATGCGGCAAACTTCAGCCCGGCACGCACGGCAGCCTTAATTGCCGATCCTGTGCCTGCGAACGGATCAATGCACAGAAGGCTGGGTGCACCTGATATTGCCATGATTCGTTCGAGCATTTTGTGCGGAAGTTCGTTTGCTTTTCTATGCTTATGTTTCGCATGCCTAACAGGGCTCAAATCATCCCAGAAGTCACTCAAGTTCACGCCTTTGTTCCGAGAGATTATGTGAGCATAGCCGCCGTAGTCATGGATTAGTCCGCTACAGTGACGGCAGGTCGCCGGGGCTATGCGAGGTCGCCGAAGAACTCGGGCTTCGCCCTTGGTGAAGTGCAGCAGTGCATAGTGAGCCGGGTATAATCTGCGACCGCGAGCAAACCCATTCTTCATAGACACAGCTATCCAGTGCTGGAATTCAAGCCTATCCATGAGGTACGCTCCGAATCGAACAGCCCATCGTGGTATGTGGTACATATAAAGTGCGCCACCCGGTTTCAGGACTCGCACAGCCTCGTCCAGAATATCCTCGATCCACCGCCGGTATTCTTTCTCAGGCATGCGATCAAGCTTGCTGCGCCTCTTGTCGTAGACCTTGCCGAGGTTAAAGGGCGGATCCAGGAAGACTATGGCCGCGCTATCGGACTTGAGCTTCCTCAAGAACGCCAGAGCATCGCCCTGATAGACCACCCCTCGATGCTTCTTGCTATTGAACCGTTTGACTACGTGGAGTGTTGCGCTACCGTTATTCATCTCATACACCTTGCTCTAAGGAAAACGATTTCGCCGGGTTTGACTTCGACGGGATCAAAGTCGTGGCGGAAGAGCGCGCCGCCGAGATCATCCTGAAAGACTGCGCGCAGAGAATGCGTGCCGGGGGGAAGCTCAAAGTCGGCGGCGTAGATGCGGTCGGGGAGAGTTTCCCACGAACGCGTGTCGGCGGACTCGGTAGCCACACCGGCCACGTTCACCATCGCGCCGAGCACGCGGCCGAGAGCTTCGTTGTGCCGGTTGCCCGCGCTCTCGGCAGCTTTGGTGGCGGCATACTTGATGAGCGCGCGGGTGATGGCGCGCACGAGAATCGCCCCCTGGCGATCCGACAAATCCTGCCGGAAAATCGCACCGATATTCTGCGCAAGTTCGGCGGGAATCTCGCGGCCGGTTGTATCCTTCACCATCACCTGCGCCACCCCGCTGCCGACATAATCCGCGCCATAGTAAGGCAAGGCGACGCGCAGGAAATAATCGAGCGTGACGTCGCTGCCGTACTGGTAATCGTGCCCGCGGCGCAGAGCCAGATCGTGAGCGAAGCGGCCGCGCTCGTCATCGCCCGCGAAATGGTGCGGATCATTTTTGTAGATGGGGAGCAGGATGTCCTCTTCGAGAATCGGCGGGGCCAGACCGACCTCGCAGAGCACGATCACCCGGCCCCAATCGCTGTGCAGAGATTCGGCGGCGGCGGGACATTCGCTTTCCAATTCCGTTTCGGACTCGCTGTGTCCCACCTTGCGAACGGCGGCGAGGGTCACCGGACAAAGAAACGACGGCTCGCGCAGGGCATAGTAGCCGGAATCGTAAATTTCACGCGCGCGCCGGTAGGAAATCCACGCGTCGTTGGCTTGGCCGTAGGCATCGTAAAGCGAACCGGAAAACCACTGCAAGAAGCCGTCATCTTTGTAGGTGCGCTTGCTCTCGCGGGCGTTCACCTCAAGATACTGAGCGATGGCGCGGCCTTCCACCGTGGCCGATTCGAGATTGTGCTGCGCGAGAAAGCCGAGGCCGCGATAGTAGTGCAGCATGGCCTTGTCGAAGACCGTGCCTTGATAGGCGGAGACAGCATCCGACACAACGAGAGCCGCAGTTTCGCGCGAGACGCTTTTGGTCAAGCGCTCTTCGGCGAGCCGCTCGGCATCGGAAAGTGTGCGAAAAGAAGTGGTGTAGTCGCCGGCCTCGAAAGCGAGCAGGCCCAGATTGAGAAGCTCGTCCACGCGCTCGGTCTTGGCCACTTTTTTCGCGTAGAACTGATAAGCTTTCTCCAATTGAGACGAAGAAATATCCGTGCGCACGGCCTGCATGAGGGCCATGCGGGGGGCGCAGCCGCAGAAAAGGAGAGCGAAGAGCAGGAGGAAGAGACCCCCCTTTTGTCCCCCCGCAAGCAGGGGGAAAACTGACCACCCCTCTTTTGTCCCCCTACTGAAGTAGGGGGAGACAGCTGGCACCGATTGCGAGCAGACCCCCCTTTTGTCCCCCCGTCCACGGAGGGAAATTAGCGCTTCCTCCCTGCGCGCGGGGGGGATAGGGGGGGTTCTTGTCGCACCGCAGCACCCACTCCCCCCTTTGTCCCCCCACGAAGTGGGGGGAGAGAAGACCACCTTGCTCATGGTTTGTAGGCTTTGCGGGCGATGTACTTTTTGAGTTTCTTGGTTTGCATCCAGACTTTTTCGTTGGACTGAAGGTCAGTGAGGGTGAGGTCCACCTGATAGAAGGCGACCTTCTCGCGGCCTTCCTGATCCGTGATCTTGTTCATTTCGCCGATGAGCATGTAATCGGCGCCGAGTTCCATGCCGAACTCTTTGACGGTTTCAGGCGAGGCGTTGGCCTGCTGATCGGCGCGCTCTTCGCGCACGCCTTCGCGTTCCACCGGTTTGGCCACCACGCGCACGTTGCCCGAGTTGATGAAGGCGCGCTCGATGTCGCCGACGAAGGTGCCGGTGGCGATGTGCTCGTCGGTGAGATTGCGGATGGCGCCGACGATGACGGCGGGATTCTTGCCCTGCGCGCCCACGAAGTTCGTGAGCCACGGTTTGGCGAGGGCGTCGCTGATCATTTCCTCGGCCACGAGACGGCTGTCGGTGTCGTTCCAGTTGCCGGAGAGATCAATGGTCTCGGCGGTGTCCACGCGCGAGACGACCTTGCGGCTGGAGCAGCCGACGGACAGGATCAGAATGGCGGCCAGCAGGACGATGCCGGCCAGTCGAAGAGCTTTCACGATGAGGACTCCTTGTGAGTTGTGCCCGTGTTATGGAATGGGAAGCGAGAAAATATAGCTGAAAATTGGGAAATGTTCAATGCGAATCCACAGAGACCCCCTTTTATCCCCCTACTAAAGTAGGGGGAAAGTGGAACATCACTCGAAGAGCCACAAGAGCACGCTGTCTTCGCGGAACCAGCCCTCGGGTGTGAGGCGGAACGTGTGTGGTGTGATCTCCCGGAGGGCGGAGGGCAGCTCTGATGCACGATTCCAGAGAGCGCGGGCCTGTGCGTCGCCAAGGCGGATACAGGCAGCATCAAAGTCAATCCCTTCGGCGCGGCGCAGGGAAAGCCAAATCCACTCTTCACCGCGCTCTGCCTCGCTCAGGTGAAGCTCTCTCTCAACGGGCAGCCGGCCCTGATCGAGAGCGGAAAGATAGGCGCTCATATCGGCCACGTTGTGGAAGCGCAGAGCCTGACCGTCGAAAGAGTGAGCCGAGGGGCCGAGGCCGAGATAAGGCTTGGATTCCCAATAGGCCAGATTGTGGCGGGAGCGGAAGCCGGGGCGGGCGAAATTGGAAATCTCATAGTGCTCGAAGCCGCGCGAGGCGAAAAACTCGTGAGCGGCCAGATAGAGGTCGGCCTCGAAATCCCCGGACAGAGGCTTCAGGCGGCCCGCCTCCTTCCAGCGATGGAAGGGCGTGCCCTCGTGAAATTCGAGGTTGTACAGTGAAACATGGTCCGCGTTCAGAGAGAAAGCAGCCTGCAGATCGGCCTCCCACTCCTCAAGAGTCTCCTCCGGCAGGCCGAAAATGAGATCGAGGGAGATATTGGAAAATCCCGCCGTACGGGCATTTTCGACCGAGCGGACGGTATCTTCGGGACGGTGGTCACGGAAGAGCTGGGCAAGTTTGCGCGCCGAGAAGGATTGCGCCCCAAGGGAAAGACGGTTCACACCGGCCTCACGCCAGCCTCCGAGGAACTCAGGGCTTATAGAAATCACAGTAGGGACACTTGCGCCGGCAATATGGCAAGTGAAAGTACAGGTGAAATGGCATTTGAATTGCACAACCTTTGACGGAATAGTGGTTTACTTCCAGAAACCCCGACCAAGCGCCGACCAATGCTATAGTTAGGAAGTCAGCTTGGCATAGGTTGGGTCGCCCCACCACGGCCCATGCGGGGCATTCTTTGCCTTAGAGTCAGAAAGGGTCAATGACTCCCGGCGCCCCCGAGCATGATTTGAGCAACACACAGCAAGAGACTTCGCAGCCCGCGGCGGACCGCCCGGACTCCACCCGGCCCGCGGTGGGGGCGGCGCGTTCGCTCGCGGACTTGGTGGAATCCTTCATCGGCGGCTCGCGCCTGAAGCGGTCGGGCCTGCCCACCAAACCCGATCTTCCCGTCGAGCAGGAAGAAGCTCCGGAACTTCTGGACCTTCTGTTAGACGGTCCGGACGGGCTTTTGGTTTTGCACCGGGTGGAAGGCGAGATCGTGGAGGCGAACCGGGCCTTTTGCGAATGGACGGGAATCGCGCATGACTCGCTGACGGGACGGAAGTTCCTCGATCTGTTTCCCGAATCTGAGCGCAAGGCGGCGCGCACGCTCTAT
>JAPKYT010000130.1 GCA_026394155.1 bacterium
AGCGGCCGTCTGGAGCGCAGGCCGCGCCAACGGATGTCACGGTCTTCCTGCGGATCAATATCGAGCGTGAGGCCGCCGAAATTGCGCGAACCCTTGTAATGCGTGACCAGTCCCCACCACTTGTCGTTGGGCAAGGGCGAACCGAGATCAAAGAAGCTCGCGTAGAAGGCTTCGGGAACGGTTTCGACGTAGACGTTGGTGCCGCCTACGCCGAGGTTCACCACGCGCTGACCGGCGGGCCACAAGTTTTCGTGCACGCGCCGCCAACGTTCGGCGTTGACGTCGTAGGTGAGGAGCTGCGTGCGGGTGGCCAGCCACACGTAGCCGGTTTGCTCGTCGAAGAGAAGCAGGATCGGATCGTCGAGTTCCACCGCCGCGCTGAGTCCGTAACCGACCACGATGGGATCCGACCAGGTGTGATAGAGCAGACGGTATTCGAGGAGTCCGCCCGAGGTGGCCACGAAGAGTTCGTGGGCTCCGGCATCGAGAGCGCGCGCATAGCGGAAATCGCGGTAGCTGGTCCAGTCGCCCACGTCGTAGGGAAGCTGGGCGAACAGAAAGGATGAAGGATGAAGGATGAAGGATGAAGTCAAAATAAGAATGAGGTGCAGAGCTTTTCTCATGCCATTCGGTCCTTCACTCGCTTGGTAATGGAGACAAGGATCGCCATCAGCTCGTCGGTTTCATTCATCAGCGGTTGAAGTCGTTCCGCCTTCATAATCGCTGCATCAGCCAATAACTCCAGCCAATATTGAGTCTCATCAAGCTCCTGAAGGGCACCTTCGATTTTGCTAACGAAATCAGCATCTGATTTCGCCCGGCACGCTTCGCGGTAGTGAGCACCGACGGACGTGCCGGAACGCAGAAGCTGTTTGCCGAAGATCTTGGCCGGATTGCTCTTGGGCAGTGCCATATAGAGGCGCAGTATCCTCAGTGCATACTCCTTTGTTCTTTGGCGGACAGTAACGAGTTCTTCTTTCATCCTTCATCCTTCATCCTTTCGAGGATGCCGCGCAGCAATCTCGAAAAGTTCATCCCCGCTGCGGCGGCGACGCGCTGGACGTGGTCGTGATCGAGGGGGGAATCGCCGATGCCGGCCGCGTAGTTGGTGACGCAGGAGATGCCGAGCACACGCAGGCCGAGGCCGAGGGCGGCGATGACTTCGGGAACGGTGGACATGCAGCCCGCGTCGGCGCCCATGCGGAGGAGCATTCGGGATTCGGCGGGAGTCTCGTAGGTCGGCCCGGTCAAAGCCGCCAGCACTCCGCGCTTCAAAGGAATGTTCAAATCCATCGCCGCAGTTTCGGCGAGTTCACACAGTGCACGGTCGTAGGCATAGCCCAAATCCGGCCAGCGGGAATCACTGTCGAGTTTGGGGCCGTGCAAAGGATTGCGGAATTGAAGATTGATGTGATCGTCAATGAGCAGGAGATCGCCGGGGCGAAAGCGCTTGTTGAACGCGCCGGAGGCGTTGGTGACGATGAGGATGCGCGCGCCGAGACGATGCGCCAAACGAACGGGGATCACCACCTGCTGCGGGGCGTAGCCCTCGTAGAGATGCACGCGGCCCTGAAAGGCGATGACGCGCGTTTGTCCCACGCGGCCGGTGACGATGCGGCCCGCATGTCCAGCCACCGTGGACACGGGATAGCCGGGAAGATCGCTCGTCTTCAACGATTGCGCATCTTCGAGAGAATCCGCGAACGCGCCCAGACCCGAGCCGAGGATCAGAGCCGCATCCACGGACCCGGGAAAGTGAGAAGCGAGAAGATCAAGATTGAAGGAAGATTGCATGGTTGCCTGGAAGCGGGGCAGGCGAAGACCGAAGACGCCTGCCGCCGCGAGTCAAAGAACCCCCCTTTTGTCCCCCCGTGAACGGGGGGGGGAATCGAATGCATCGCCGCGGCGAGAATTCGAAACTACTTGCTCCGCTTTCCCTTTCCGCTGGGACCTTCCTCCATCTCGAGGTGGAAGCGGTGCAGGAAGCGATGGAAGAGCGGCGCGAACGTCACGCCGACAATGGTGATGAACGCCACGCCGCTGAACAGAGCATAGAAGGACGCGAACCATTTGCCGGCATTGGTATGCAGTTCTGAAACCGGCCCCATGCCGAAGAGAATCATCGCCGCATTGACGAGGGCATCCAGCCACGACAAGCCCTCGCTGAAATGGTATCCCAGCACCCCGATACCGAGGGAGCCGAACACCATCCCCAGCGCAAAGAGAAAGAACAGAATCTGTCGCCGCATGAAGGCGCGCCGGGACAACAGCGGTTCATGGCGACGCTCAAAGCGAGGAGGAGATCGCCGTTGGGGAGAGGTCGTTTGCATTTTCGCCGCCGACTGTGTTACTTTAGGATCGCGATCTTGTTAGGCCGGGGTTCAGAAGCGAAAGCGGCGTTGGGGCGCCGCTTTCGTGCTCTACTTTTTGCCTTCGGTCTTCTTCTTGCCGCGCATCATGAAGAGCACCACCAGCACGACGACGAGGATGACTACAAGGATCCATTTCATGAGACGACTCCTCAGGTTGAAGGTTGAGGGAAGCTATTTCACGAGAATACCGGCGATCGTTGCCGTTTGCAGACAAGCGAGGCTGCCGCAGAACATGGCCCGCAGTCCGAGCTGCGCCAGTTCATGCCGGCGCTCGGGTACCAGCGCGGCAATGCCGCCGATTTGAATGGCGATTGAAGAGAAATTGCAGAAGCCGCAGAGAGCGTAAGAAGCCAGCGTAATGGTGCGCTCGGAGAGCGCGCCGGCGTGAATCATTTTGGAGAGTTCGATGTAAGCCACGAACTCATTGACGGAGATTTGCGTGCCGATGAGGTAGCCGAAATCGCGGCACTCCGCCCACGGCACGCCGACGACGAAACCGAGCGGCGCGAAGATGACACTGAAAATGTCGCGCAGGCTCTGCGGAAAGTAGAGAAAACCGAGATGCAGGAGCTGAAGGGAGAGCCAGCCGAGAACCGCGTTGATGAGCGCGATCAGGCCGATGAAGGCGATGAGCATGGCGCCCACGTTGGCGGCCAGCAGCAAGCCGTCGCGCGCGCCGTTGGCGGCGGCATCAATCACGTTGGAAGCCTTGGGAATCTCCGGCATCTGCACCACGCCGGCGGTCAGCGGCTTGGCGCGTTCGGGAATGGCGATTTTGGCGAAGACGAAACTGGCCGGCGCGCACATCACGCAGGCGGCCAGGAGATGTTTGGCGGGGATGCCGATGAGAATGTAGCCCGCCATGACGCCGCCGGCGATGCCCGCGAATCCGCCCACCATGATGGCGTTGAGCTCGCTCTTGGTCAGCGAATTCAGGAACGGCCGGATGACCAGCGGCGCCTCCGTCTGGCCGACGAAGATGTTCACCGCGTTGGACAGCGACTCGGCGCCCGAGGTGCCCATGGTCTTGGACATCGCCCAGGCCACCGCGCGCACGATGACCTGCAGAATGCCGAGATGGTAGCCGATGGACATGACTGCGCCGACGAAAATGATGGTCGGCAGAATGGCGAAGGCGAATTGGAAGCCGAAGGTTTTCTGGAATTCGTCCTTCACCAAGTTGCCGAAGAGGAACTCCGCGCCGGCATTGCTGTAGCTGAGAAATCGCGTGGTGAGGTCGCCGAGAAATTGAAAAGCGGTGCGACCCAACGGCGTCCACAAGATGGTGACGGCGAACACGAACTGCAGGCCGACACCCCACAAGACCACGCGCCACGGAAAATGGCGGCGGTCGGTGGAGAGCACCAGCCACGCGAGTAGAATCAGAACCGGAATGCCGAGCAGAGATTGAAAGTGACTCATCGTTTCTTGTTTATCGTTAGCGCCAGTTGTTCAGCCGAGGGCGGAGCGGGCTGCGGCGGAACGAAGCACTTGCGGCAGCGCGGCTCGTAGGAATCGTATTGTCCAACCAAGATGCGCTCGGTGCTCTCGACAAGGCGCTGGGTGTGCTTGGCGGGATTGCCGCACTGCATGCAGATGGCCAGCGTTTTGTCAATGTATTCGGCGACGCACAAGAGCTGCGGAATCGGCTCGAAAGGCAGGCCGCGATAATCGGTGTCGAGACCCGCGCAGATGACGCGCTTGCCGTCGTCGGCGAGTTGCTGCACCACCGGCACCAGATCGAGGCCGAGGAATTGCGCTTCGTCCACGCCCACCACCTCAGCCTCGCGCGCCAGTTCGAGAATCTCCCACGGATTGTCCACCAACCGCGAGGGAATGGCCAGCCGCGAATGGCTGACGATTTCGGTCGTGGCGTAGCGGGCGTCTATGCGCGGCTTGAAGATTTCGACCTTCTGCTTGGCGATCTGCGCGCGCGTGAGCCGGCGGATGAGTTCTTCGGTCTTGCCGGAGAACATCGGCCCGCAGATGACTTCAAGCCAGCCGGTATTGCGTGGGGAAGGATGCATCAAGGAAAAAGCTGAAATACTGAAAATCTGAAAGCTGAAATCAGAATGGCTGTTGTAGGGACACGGCATGCCGTGTCCGTTGTGTTTCGCCGAGCAGGGTTTCCAAACCCTGCCGGAATCGGGAAGGCTGTCCAGAACGCTTCCCCTCTTTGTCCTGTAACTGAACCTCGCACGGCTGTGCGAGGACCGTGGGGGGATTCTCAAATGGCCTATTGCGCCTCACGAAAAAGCAGCCCAAGAAAATAGTTGTTGAAGTCTTCAGAATTCTCTTCCAAGAAGAGTATCGGGTACTTCGGAGAACCGTTTGAAAAGCTCATGAGTTCGCGCAGTGCCATATCGCATTTTGCTGACAAATCTTCAATCGTAACATCTTCACATTTCTTAATTCCCCCATGTACAAAACGGGATCTATGCTCGTATGCTTCCTTGATACTCTTATACCACTCAAATCTTGATGCTTGGTTACTGCCAATCAACAATCCTGCTCTTTCTGCAAGTTTGTGAGCCAGTTCGGTAGTGTCGCGGGACAATAGGCACTCCAAACACGACACATAGTTAACCAATCTATACGGCAGTAAATGTTCAATTCGAGCAGCATGAATAAATAACCATGCGCGGTTCAGACGGTTGAATCCTACAAGGCATTTCAAATATGGTTGTGACGATTTATTATCTTTTGTTTGACTAGAATCCGCGTACTCTAAAGCACTAACAGCAGTATTGAGTTCATCAGTAGTAAATGAAGATCCCTGCATTTTGCCTTTAGCATCGTAATAAAGCATTGGATAAGGATGGATATGACTCGACTTCTCAGTCGAACCTTCTTTTTTGTAAACACTATAGCTAAGTTGCACCTCCATTGAATAGTCATGCTGCAGCCACAGTGCCGTGGAATAAGGAACAAGTACTGCTATCATTTTCGCATTCGCAATATTCACCGCATCTTGTGTAAGTTCTTTCTCGTCAATTTCGATTTTCTGGAGTGCAAAAAGCTCATTGGAGGATGATTTGATTGTATCTTCAAATCTATTTCTTATTGCATTTCCAAGTGCTTCAGAGCCGAATTGTGTGGCAAACGTTCTCAAGAGTTCTTTGTTCGTTGCTAACAGCACACTTCCTACCTGAATGGCTCTTTCCATGGGTTTGTCCAAAGAGATACCGTCAAGGAAGCGAAGCGTATATACTGTGGTCTTTTCCATCAAATCTCTGTCGGGAAGCTTTCCTACATTGAGCCGTTGCTTCAGGGCTGCCCGATCCGAATCAGGAGGCTCGCGTGGTAGACTCGCCGTTGTCAGGGGTTTTTCCCAGAAGACCGACCACTCTGTGCACATCTTGAGCCAAGTCAGAAACTGACAAGAAGAAGGCGCTACTGAAGGCGCCGCCAGCCACTATGGCAAGTGCCAGCAAAATCATCCCCCATGCATCTGACGTCCAACCTCCCGCTTGTTCGGCTTGTAACCAAGCGCGAAAAAGCACGACCACAGCGACAAGAATGCAAACGATGAAGTCCAGCCATGCTAAGTACCGCAGTACGCTGGCTGACTTGAGCGAAGATCCGGCTTCTTCCATTTAACACACCCTCCATTGGTAGCTATGCTGCTGAGAGGCTGCCGAAAAGTTCGTGCTCCGGTTACCGATCAGTGTCATTAGATAGGTACAAGCGCCCACCGCAAAAAGCCACCCCCTTATATCCCCCCATGGAACGGGGGGAGACCCGAGGACACAGCAAGCTGTGCCGCTACAAAGAATCCTCGGGCGGGATGAGGGGCTCGAGGAGGCGGATAAGCGCCGGGATATCCACCCGGAGAGTCTTCCAGACTTCATCGAGATCAATTCGCTTGTATTCGTGGATCAGGCGGTTGCGCATGCCACGGATCTCGTGCCACGGAATTGCGCTGTGAGATGCTTGAAAAGTGGCAGAGATCCCTCGTGCCCCTTCCCCCATGATCTCGATCTGCCGAATCACGGAATCCTGCACGATATCATTCACCGCGAACTCGTCACGGGTCATTCCCTGCGTCACACGAATCGCTTTGCGCGCCGCCGTAAGAATATCCAGCAGCAGTGAGTCGTCATGATGCATAGAATCTCCGCGCGGTGGAGAGAATGTTGCGGCGACGGATGTAGTTCTCGCTGCGCTCGATGGTTTTGCGAAGAACCAAGTCCACGTCCCGGCCGAAGATCACTTTGAGTTCGTCCTCCATGTGGACAAGATCAAACAAACTCCATTCGGCATCGTCCGCGAACATCACCAGTACGTCCACGTCGCTGTCGGGGCGGAACTCGTCGGTGAGAACGGAGCCGAAAAGCGAGAACTCAGTGATTTTCCACTTCTCGCAGAACACTTTGATTTTTGCGAGATCTATGGATATCCGGGGTTCCATCAGCGGAGCCGTTTGTACGTGATTTCGCGCTGTTTGATTTGCGTGCCGTTTTCGAAAAGCTGCCAGAACTCCATCACGTGATGATTGCCGTCCACCACGCGCAGGACGATGCGCGCGCGGGTGGAATCAGCGGCCGGCGGAGTTTCCAGAGTGATGAGTTTGAAATTAGAATCGGCCAAGCCCGAGAAGAGCGGCAGCCCGCCGTGGGGATCATTGGTGCGCACCATGACCATGCGATCCTGCGCACGGTCGTAGCTGAGCAGCGACCGGCACCAGAGCGCGTCCTCTTTCGAGGAGAGACTGTCCTCGATGTACACGTAGTTGCCATGATTCATCGCCCAGCGGGCCACACCTTTGGATTTTACGGGTTTCGCGTCGGGCCCGTTCTTCCACCATTTGCCCGCGGCCTCCCACTCACCCGAAAGCCGCAAGAGCATTCCGCGATGGAGTTCGGCGCGAAGCAGGGAATCGGTGATAACGGGAAGGGGCTGCGCCGACAGCGGCAGCGCGGCGCAGCAGACAATTAAGACAAGGACGGTCAAGCGAAACATGAGGTGACCTTAAAGTGGAATCAGATTCCGGGCACCCGGGGACGGGTGCCTCGGCGAACGTGTGTCATTCCGTTCGTCTGCGAACGGAATCCCTTGCCGATACCGGGAGGGATTCTGTTTTCCGAAGACGGAAAACAGAATGACACGTTTTCACCATGAGAGGGATTCTGGACACCCGCAAAGAAAAAGCTAAAAGGCTGAAAGCCGAAAGCTGAGAAGAAGATTCCGGCAGGGTACGAAGACTTAACCCTGCTCGGCGGAGCCGCCGCGAGCATCTCTTGTTCATCCCTCATCCCTCTGCCCTCATCCCTCCCGAACCCCCCTTTTGTCCCCCCGTAAACGGGGGGAAGTCAAGCGGGGCGCGGAAGGAGAGAACGGAGCTTGGTGACGAGCATGTCCACCGCCACGGTGTTCATGCCGCCCTGCGGAATAATGATGTCGGCGTAGCGCTTGAAAGGCTCGACAAACTGGTCGTGCATGGGCCGCACCTGCGTTTCCCACTGGTCGAGCACGGATTCGAGCAGGCGGCCGCGCTCGCTGAGGTCGCGGCGGATGCGGCGGGCGAGGCGGATGTCGGTGTCGGCGTCCACATAGACGCGAATGTCCATGAGTTCGCGCAGCCGCGGATCTTCGAAGACGAGAATGCCGTCGAGCAGAATCACCGTGCGCGGCAGAATCTCGCGCACGCGGTCGGAGCGGGTGTGCTGCACGTAATCATACTCGGGCATGCGCACCGGCTGGCCGCTGAGAAGCAGGCCGAGATGGGACAGCAGAAGATCGTTGTCGAAGGCCGAAGGATGGTCGAAGTTGATCTTGTGCCGCTCGCTTAAGGGAAGATGGGACAGATCGAGGTAGTAGCTGTCCTGTTCCATGAGCAGCACATTGGCCGGGCCCAGCGCGGCCTGCACGGAACTGGCCACCAGAGTTTTTCCCGAGCCGCTGCCGCCGCAAATGCCGATCAGACTGGATTCGCGGGGGGTGCGCGCTATGCGGTCGCGGCGCCTGGATGATGCGGCGGAGGATTCGGGCATGATTAGGAGAGGAACTCAGATGAAAAAGGACGGGGAAAAATGTCGGACAGACGCACGCGCTCGAACTCGCCGGGCTTGCCGGAGAGCAGGATTTCGATCCCGGGGGCATAATCGGCCAAAAGCTGACGGCAGGCTCCGCAAGGAACGGGGGTGAAGCGCCCCTCGGCCGCGATGGCAATGCGCAGCAGAGGCGATTTCTCCCCCTCCGAAACGGCCTTGAACAACGCCACGCGCTCGGCGCAGATGGACAAGCCGTAGGAGCTGGATTCAACATTGGCTCCACTGTAGACCCGTCCCGACTCGGCGAGCAAGGCTGCTCCCACGCGATAATGCGAATAGGGAGCCGCTGCCTGTTCCCGGGCGCGCCAAGCCGCTGCAACTAAGTCAATGTCATTCATGATATTATGCGAGTTCGGCGAGTCGAGCTTCAATGTAACAAATCGCTCGGCCAAAGGCAATCCACTCCCCCCTTCGTCCCCCCACGTAGTGGGGGGAGAGAAGAGAAGCCTTATTCCATCGCACGAAGCACGCTCGCTGCATCTAACACTGTGTATGCTCCAGCACACAGGCATAGCGTCAAAGGGCATCTCCATCTACACGCGAGTCCTAATGATAGCTCACGGCACGGCGCTTGCCAAAACTCCCTTGTCGTCGTGCTGGGATTTGCCTGTAAAGGCATCCCTTCGCGGCGGCTGCCAAGAGCCCAGCAAGCTGGGCGCTACGGGTTCCTTCACGAGACCCCCCTTCGATCCCCCCTTTTGCAAAGGGGGGAGAAAAGATACGGCTTGACTTTGCAGGGGCTCAAGGGTATCTTCCCGTGGCACGGAATGGAATCCTTCGCGGAGGCAAGGCTATGGTTCGGGTTGTGCTGGCTTTTTTGTTCGCCCTCGCCGCTAACGCGACAGCCGAGATGAAAAAGGCGGAGTCGCTGCGCATTCTGACGATTAACGTGTGGTCCGGCCTCGATTATCGCGGGTTGCTTTCGTGCGGCGAGTACGAATCACCACTCCGGCGCGAAGCCCGTTTTCAGCTTCTCGTCCGCGAGATCAAGGCTCTCGATCCCGACCTCATTTTCGTGCAGGAGGCCAACGGCTGCCCGCTTCAGCCGTATTGCTCGCGCCTCGCGCGATTTCTCGGCTACGACGAGATTCATCAGATTTGTCTGGCCGGGATCAAGCTCGGATACGTGGGGATTCCCATGAATCTGAACGAAGGCAACGGGATTCTGGCCAAGCCGTCGCTGCGCCTTGAAAAGATAGACGAGTGGAAACTCTCCGGTTCTCCGGGAATTTACAGCGACTATCTTACGTTTCACTTAGACGAAACGATTTCGGCTCTGGCGGGACGGATTCGCATGAACGGCGCGCGGTCGTATCTGGTGTGCGTGCATCTTTCGGCGGGCGCACCGGACGAGGCGGGGTCGAAGCGGAGGGAAAAAGAGATTCGGCGGTTGGTGAAGCACTTGCGGAGGCTGCCGGATTCGTCGTTGGTCATCGTGGCCGGGGATTTCAATGCCGCGCCGGACTCGCGGGAGATGCGCTTTCTTGCCACGGAGAGCGGATTCCTTGATGCCTTTGCGGCGCACGAGACACAGACCATCGCGACGTGGGATCCACAGGGAAACGAGAACGCGGCTTTGGACGCGCAGCCGCTGGACGCTCGCGGGCGGAAGTTGGATGCGCGGGGGACGCTCGATGCCGTTTCCGCCTCGACTCCTACCCGGCTGGACTATGTCTTTTTGCACGCACCCTTTCAGATCGCGGATGTGCGAGGCTGCCGCGTGGTCATGGACTCGGCCGGAGAGTGGCAAGAGCACGCGGCTGCGGAAACGCTGCGGATGCATGTCTCGGATCACTACGGAGTGCTGGCCGAGATGGATTTGAGACGGGCGCTGGCGGTCACGCCGCGCGAGACGGAGCGGGTCCAACCATGCACCAAGAGCACGCGGGACGCCTTACCGATTGTCATGTACGACACGGATATCGGCTGCGGATTCGGAGCCAAGCTGTTCGCGCGGCACATGCTGCGCAAGAGCGAATCGGTGGACCTGACGCTCTTCGGCAGCAGCAAGGGCGAGCGTTGGTTCAAGCTGGTGTTTTCGCTTCCCGACCGCCAAATCCGCCAGCGTAAGCAGTACCCGCTCGCGCTGGACGTGACGGCGGAATACGACCAGTGGATTCGCAACAGTTTTTTCGGATTGGGAAACCACTCGCGATATGAAGAGCGCGAGTACTACGCGCGGGAGACGTACAGCTTCACGGCGGCCTTCAGCCACGGTTTCACGCCGCAAGTGGTTGGGGAACTGAGTCTGGCCCACAAGGTCGTGCGCAATGGTCGTTTCGAGGAGGAAAGCCGCCTTCAGCGATTGTCGCCGGATTTGAACCACGGCCGGGTGTACGCGACCTCGGCCATGACCTCGTTACGTCTTGACTCGCGCGACGATTTTCTGCATCCCACGCGGGGCGTAGTGCTGCGCGCCGACTTCGAGTGGGCGCCGGATGCGCTCAGCAATGCACCGTTTACGCGCTGGCAGGCGACGGCGCAAAGTTACACGGTGCTTTTCTATCCGAAAACGGTGTTCGCGCTGCGGGCACAGTTGCAGC
>JAPKYT010000047.1 GCA_026394155.1 bacterium
ATTCCGGCCGGGTTACGCGCGGTCAGATGTTCATCAGCGGAGACGTTGCGTGGCGCTGAACCCGGCTCGGCGGACTGGATCGCCACAAGTTGAGCCTTTACCCCACTTTCCAACCCCAAAAACATTGAGACAGTAGTGCACGAAGTGGGGGGATAAGAATTTGGCCACGCGGAAAAAGCAATATAAGAAAGCGCGTCTCAGATGCAACCCGTGTACGCATGTTCACGCCATGCTCTTGCGGAAGCGCCGCACGGCAAAGATGAGGGTGACGATGCCGATGATGAACAGCGGGATGAGGCTCGGCAGCGCGTCGGCGGGACTCATGTCCTTGAGAAAAACACCGCGCGTAATCACCATGAAGAAACGCAACGGATTTGCATAGGTGAGATAATACACGGCGCGCGGCATGTTCTCCACCGGATAGAAGAATCCGCTGGTCAGGATTCCGAAGACGGTGAAGAACCAGATGGTGAACATCGCCTGCTGCTGAGTGTGCGAGACCGTGGAGGCGAGAAGTCCGCCCCCCAACGTCACGATGAGATATACCAGCGCGCAGCCGAAGAGCAACAGCACGGAACCGGCCAACGTCAAGCCGAACCAGAGCAGGGCCAGCGGCAAGGCCACGCCGAGTTCGGCGAAGGCAAGCAGCGCGTAGGGAATCAACTTGCCGGTAATGAGCTGGCCGGGAGTGACGGGAGTGACCAGAAGCTGCTCCAGCGTGCCGACTTCGCGCTCACGCACCACCGCCATACCGCTCATCATGCCCGAAACCATCGTAATCAGAATGACCATGATGGCGGGGATCATGTAATTGCGGCTCTCCAGCTCCGGATTGTAGAAGAAGCGCGTGACCGGCTCGATGCGCGGAATCCGCAAATTGGGCTGCGAGAGCCGTTGCGCCGTCAAGAGCCGCGCTTCTTCCTGCTGCACCACCGCCTGCGCGTAGCCGAGCATGCGACCCGCGGCATTGGAGTTCGCGCCGTCCACGGCCACGCCGAGCTGGGCAGTGCGGCCGGCGGCAATGTCCTGCTCGTAATTTTTCGGTATCCAGAGTGTGACGTCGGCCCGCCCGCGAAACAAATGCTCCTGCAACTCCTGCGGGTTCACGGCGGGAGGACCATAGACAAAGAGATCATTCTGGTGGAACGCTTCGGCCAGTTTGCGGCTTTGCGGCGTGTTATCCTGATCGAGCACCGAGAGCCGGATGTTGCGAAGGTCGGTGGTGGCCGCGTAACCCAACACCAGCATCTGCACGATGGGCATGAACAGCAGCATGCGCATCATCTGCCGGTCGCGCCGAAGTTGCCGGAATTCCTTGCGAACGATGTGGCCCACCGGCCGCAGCCATTCCCGCACCGTCATAGCAGGTCCAGCCTCGATTGAAATCTCCTGACGGCCAGAGTGAGAAGGCCAAAGGCCATCACGCACATGATGGCAAGCTGCTTGGGAAACCACAATTCGCCGCGCAGCATGATGCCACGCAGAATCTCTATGTAATAGCGCGCCGGAATGAGGTGGCTGAGGGCTTGCAGCGGCCAGGGCATGCTCGAGATCGGAAAGATGAATCCCGAGAGCATGATGGTGGGCATGACCGTTCCCATGAGCGCCGCCGTCATAGCCGTGCGCTGGGTGCGCGTGACCGCGGAAATGAGCAGTCCCAGCGCGAGCGCAATCGCCACATAAAGCAGGCTGTAGGCGGCCAGCACCCACCACGATCCGGCCATGGGCACGCCGAACACCACGCGCCCCGCGAGCAGCACCAAGGCCGCGTCGAGCGCCCCGACTCCCATGTAGGGCACCACTTTGCCGATAATCACCTCCCACGCATGGACGGGAGTCGTGAGCATCTGCTCCATGGTTCCCGTCTCTTTCTCGCGGGTGATGGCGATACTGGTGAGCAGAACGCAGATCATGATGAGAATCACGGCCGCCAATCCGGGCACGATGAAGTGCGCGCTCGCCAGCTCGGGATTGTACCACGTGCGCGCGCGCAGCTCCAAAGGCGGCGTCATCCGGCCTCCGGACGCCCTGACCAAATCGCGATTCATCATGGCGATCACGGCGTTCAGATAGTTGTTGACCGCCGCCGCGGTGGTGCCGTCGGCGCCGTCCACCAGAATCTGCACAAACGCAAGATCATTCGAACTCAACGCGCGTTGATAGCCCTGCGGAATGACCAGCACCGCGCGGAACTTGTCGCGCCGGAATCCTCGATCCACCTCGGCCCGCGACTCCAGACGGCCCGCATCCACGATGAAATGTCCGGCGGTCATGCGCCGCACCAGATCGCGGCTGGCCGGACTGTGATCGTCATCCAGAACGCCCACCGGAAGGTTCTTCATCTCCATGTCCAGCGCGTAGCCGTAGAGGAAGACCATCATCAGCGGCATAGCCACGGCCAGCGCCAGGCTGCGCACGTCACGGATGATGTGATAGAACTCCTTGGTGGCGATGGCCAGCATGCGTCTCACGGTTGCACCACCTTCAGGAAAACGTCCTGCATGCTGACCGCCCCGTGACTGCGCTTAAGTTCTTGCGGCGAACCCAAAGCCACGATGCGCCCTCGATCCATGATGGAAACCCGGCCGCAGTATTCGGCTTCATCCATGTAGTGCGTTGTGACAAACACCGTCGCGCCTCCTTCGGAGAGATCGTAGATGAGGTCCCAGAAGGTGCGGCGCGCCACCGGGTCCACGCCGCCGGTGGGTTCGTCCAGAAAGAGAATGCGCGGTTGGTGAAGCACGCTGCATCCCAACGCCAGCCGCTGACGATAGCCCGGCGGCAGGTCTGAAGGCAGGCGGTCGCGAAAAGCGGACAACCCAAGCTGCTCGGCCACCGCCGTGCCGCGCTCGGTGATCTCTGGCGCGCTCAGGCCGTACACGCCGCCGTAGAATTCCAGATTCTCGCCGATGGTGAGATCCATGTACAAACTGAAGCGCTGGCTCATGTAGCCGATGCGCCGTTTCACCTGATCCGCGGAACTCGAAATCGGCAGGCCGTCCACCCACGCCTCGCCCGCGCTCGGCACCAGCAGGCCGCACAGCACACGAATGGTGGTGGTCTTGCCTGCGCCGTTGGCTCCCAAGAAACCGAAAATCTCCCGGGGGCGCACGGCCAAGTCCACATCGTCCACGGCCGTGAAATTGTCGAACCGCTTGGTCAGTCCGCGCGTGAGGACCGCGTATTCCGGCTGGGCGCGCGTCACCGTGAAGAGCCCTCGTGCATCAGGGTCACAAAGGTGTCTTCAATGGAGGGCGGGACCGTGAAGATTTCCGCGCTCTCTTCGGCGAGGCAGGAGCGAATCTGGCGCTCCTGATCGGCTGTGCCATAGACCACATGCAAGCGGTCGCCGAAACGACTGACCTGAATGCCTGCCGGGCCGCAGGTCAACAGCCGCTTGCGCGCGCGGGGCACGTCGCCCGCCACGATTTCCAACAGGCGGTGCTTGAAGTGCGCGGGAATATCGTGCGGCTGTCCGGCTGTTAGAACGCGCCCGTTGTGCATGAGCGCCACGCGATGACAGAGCAGAGCTTCATCCATGTAGGGTGTGCTCACGAGCAGCGCCTGCCCCGAGGCCGCCAGCTCGCGCAGAATCGCCCAGAATTCCTGTCGGCTGAGCGGATCCACGCCGGTGGTGGGCTCGTCGAGAATCAGAACCTCGGGCGTGTGCATCAGTGTGCACGCCAGCGCCAGCTTCTGCTTCATGCCTCCCGAAAGCTGCGCTGCGCGGCGCTTGCGGAACGGGCCCAAGCGGCTGAATTGCATGAGCCGTTGCTCGCGCACTATGCGCTCGGCCGTCGGCACCTTGTAGAGGTCGGCAAAGAAACGCAGATTCTCGGCGACCGTGAGATCGGGGTACAGGCTGAACCGCTGCGGCATGTAGCCGATGTGTTCCTTCACGCGCATCGGATGAGTGGCCACGTCGTGTCCCATCACTTCCGCTTGGCCGCCGTCGGGGAGCGTGAGGGCGGCAACGATGCGCATGACGGTGGTCTTGCCCGCGCCGTCGGGGCCGATCAAACCGAAAATCTCGCCGGGGAGAATCTCCAGGGAAAGCTCCTCCACCGCCACGGTTTTGCCGTAGGCCTTATGGAGATGCGCGAGGCGGACGCTGGGCGACGCGTAGTTCACAGTTTCACTTCCGCCGGCATGCCGATATGCAAACGGCCGTCGGGATTGGCCACACTGAGCTTCACCGCATAGACCAATTGCGTGCGCGCCTGCTTCGTCTGCACGTTCTTGGGCGTGAACTCCGCCTCGTCGCTGACCCACGTGACTTTGCCGGTGACGGGCTCGCCCTTCAGCGCATCCACCAGAATCGGCAATTCCTGCCCGATCTTCACGCGATCCAAATCCTGCTCACTGAGAAAGACTCTCAATTCGAGACGGGTGAGGTCGGCCAGTCGCAGCAGCACCGCCCCGGGAGCGGCAAATTCTCCGGGCTCGGAGTTGCGCAAGATGATCGTGCCGTTGGCGGGCGACACGATGACGCCGTCGCGAATTTGCCGATCGTACACGGCCAGCAGCGCATCGAGCTTGGCTTCTTCGGCGGCCAGTGCATCGAGCTGATGCTGCGCGGCGGAGACCTGCGCCGCGCTCACGTCACGTTTGGTTTGCAGTTCGTCCACCTGTTGCGGCGTGGCGCTGCCCTGTTCGAGCAGCGCGCGCGTTCTGCCCAGCGTGACTTCGGCCAAATCGAGATTGCGCCTGGCCTGCTGAAGCACGTCGCGCGTCACCTCGCGCTGCGCCTGAAGGGAGCGGCGGCCGGCTTCGCTTTGCGCGCGTTGCAGACGGAGCAGTTCCGTGTCGAGCACGATCAGCGTATCACCGGCGCGCACCGGATCGCCGAGTTGCGGCCGCACTTCGAGAATTCGACCGGCATAGACCGAGGCCAGATCGGTCTCGGTGGCTTCCAGCGTTCCCGACGGATGGACTCGCGAGCTTCGTGCGGTGCATCCGCCGATGAGCGCCGCCGACAGGGTCGCAATGACGATGGGAGTGGTCAGTCGCATGGCTATCTCAATAGGTTGATTTGCGAAAACACTGCTTTCCTTCCGGCTCAATATCCGGCGGCGTAGAGCAAGTCGGCCTCGGCCAGCCGCAGTCTCGCCGTGGCCGAGATCAAATCCGTCTCGGCGGCGGTGAGATCGTCGTGGGTATCGAGAAACTCGCTCTCGCTGGCCATCCCCTGCTGCATTCGCCCTTCCACCAGATCGAGTCGCCGCCGTTCGATGGCCGCTCGTTCGGCGGCGATGGCGAGAACCGCGCCGGCCGCACGCCGCGCGGCAAGCGCGGTCTCATAGCGCGTGTTCAGAGTGTTGACCAGATCGTGCATGCGCGCATCGAGCGCACCGGCGGCGGCGCGCGCCTGCCCGACGCGCTGGGATCGCGCTCGCCAGTCCCACAGAGTCCAAGACGCCGTAAGACCGAGCGTGTAGTAGTCCATCCACTCATTCTCGGTCATGTTGACGCCCGGCTTTGCGTAGTGATAAGCGGCCAACCCGGAAAGGGAAGGCAGCAAGGCGGCGCGCGCGGTGCGCGTCAGACGAAGGCTCTGGTCAAGGCGCATCTGTGCGGCACTCACTTCCACCCGCGATTTTAGCGGCAACGGAGTGAGCGCGCTGTCGGCAATCGCGGCATCGAGCTCCGCAGCGGGGTGAATCTCAAGGCCCGGCTGCACGACCAGATTGCCCAGAGCCAAGCGCGCCGCCTGCGCGTCGGCCTCCGCACTAAGCACCGCCTGCTCCGCCTGTCGCAGCCGCGATAAGGCCATCAAGCGAGTCTCTTCGCTGACCGTGCCAATATTCTGAGCGGATGTCAGTTCCTGCAGATGCCGTTCGAGGCGGCGGGCGCTTTGCCGTGCCGCCTCAACGCGTGCTTCGCCGCCCAGAGCATTGAAATACGCGCGCCGCACATCGGAAGCGAGCTTGAGGCTGTCGGCCCTTAGGTCCAGCGCCGCCGCTAGCCCGCCGAACGATTCAGCGCGCGCCTTCTCGCGGAGCGCACCTCCCGCATATATGGGCACCCGCGCGGTCATGGCAAGGTCATACACGTTGTCATTGTAGAACCGAATCTTGGGAGGCACGTAGCCCGGAACGGGCGAGGTCATGCGGATCTCTTGCGTGTCGCTGGTGTACGCATAGGCGCCCGAGACTCCCAGCGTGGGCCAGCGATTGGCCACGGCTTCGCGGGCGGCGGCTTGGGCGCCCACCACAACTTGAGCACTGGCGCGCAGGCGCGGCGCATTTGCCATCGCCGCGCGCAGGCACTGCTCCAGACTCCAGCAGGAATCCGCCTGCGCACGCACGCCTGGCGCGCCGCAGAGCATGAAAAGAGCGATGCCGGCGGCGACCGCAATTCTGCGTTTCATGTTTCGTTCTCCACCTGCAATCCCCGCCGCAACAGAGCCTTGAGAGTTTCGTGATATTCTGTCCATGTGGTCTCGTCGAAGAGATTGGATTGAAACATCTGCTCAAAGAACGGCTGCATCAAGACGGTGCCCCAAGATAGAGCGAGCAGACACTCGCGCAGCGGATTTACCGGAAGAGCGCGCAGCCGGCCGCTGGCCACGGCCTGCGCATAGGTGTGGTCGAAGAATTGCCGCAGACCCAAAGGCCCCAGTCCGCCCAGACTCTTGAGCGCTTTGAGAACATGAACTCCACCCAACCCTACTTCGTGGCGCAGCAGTGTGATCCACGTGGGATTGTGCCGAAGTACGCTCATGATGCGGATAGGAAGGGTTATGATGATCTCGTGTTCCGGCAGATCCGGCGGCAAGTGCGCACTCATCCCCTGCACGACCACGATAAACTCTTGCGCGAGGACGCGTTCATACAAAGCTTCCTTGCTGCCGTAGTAATAATGAATCATGGCCAGATTCACCTTTGCACGCCCGGCGATAGCGCGGGTGGTGGTGGCCCTCAGTCCATGCTGAGCGAACAAGAGGCGCGCGGCCGCCAGAATCCTGCCCCGCGGCGAGGCGGGGTCGGGCGGCCGCCACTCAGGCGGCAGTTCGAGGAAGCCGGGCAGAGCCTTCGCGTCGGTGGCCGATGGCTTTCGCGGCGCGTGCTCCATGTGGACCTGCTTCGGCGCGGACCTATTCACGTGGTGTCGGTCACGGCCTATTTGTTTCATAAGAGTTTGAAAGACATAATCTTGTGAATGATGTATGAATCGGTCGAATGACTAAATCGGACGATAATATAATGAGCGATGGTTGGATTGTCAAGAGGTCAAACGAAATCGGGCTCCCGCAGGGGAGCCCGATTTCGTTTTTGCGCGGACATTCAGAACCAATCCCCCCATCTGACTTCCCCCATGGAACGGGGGAAGGACTCGAGTCTCCCCCCACTTCGTGGGGGGACAAAAGAGGGGAGTTCGGTATTCGCGCGCGCGAGATTCTGGACGCACGCACGCAAGACCCGATTCCGGCCGGGTGGCGACCAACACCACAGAGGGTGTTGGCTAGTGCCCGGCTCGGCGGTGTGGCGCACGGTGCCCAGAATGACAAAAGAGAAACGGAGATCAGATCCAGCCGAGCACACCCATGAAAGTGATGAAGATTCCCATCAGGCTTTCGCCGGCAATCACGCCCGAGGCGGAGGCGATGGTGTATTGCTCGGCGATCTTGGGCCTCATCTTGAGATAGATCAGAGCGATCAGTCCGCCGATGAACATGGAGAGCGAATTGTAGAAGGGCAGCACGAACGAGAGACCGAGACCCATCGCCGAGGGCATGAAACGCCGCGTCTTAGGAAAGAGAATCTCCATCAGCGGAATGAGAATCCCCACCAGACCGCCGATGAGCAGGGCCAGCCGCGCGGTGGGATGAAGCGACTCGATACCATTCGACAGCAGCCGCGCCACACCCGCCCAGACCTGAGCCGACGGCGCGGGAAACTTGGCGGAACCCAACACGGAAACGTCGGGCACCACTAAGAAGAAACTCGGCACCGTCACCAGCGTGCCCACGAAGATTCCCGAAAACTGCGCGAGGAACTGCTTGCGCGGGTTGGCGCCTAACACATAGCCGCTCTTCAGGTCGGTGAGCAAGTCCGAGGCGGAATCGGCCACGCCGGCGGTGATGCAGGCGGTCATCAGGTTGGTGTTCATCTGCCGGGGAGCCAGCGCACCGAACGTGAGCTGTGTGATCTTGCCCATCGCCCCCACAGGCGTAGTGTCGGTCTCGCCGCAGGCGCGGCACGCTACAAGAGCAAGGAAAAAGGAAAGAATCACCGCCAGCAACCCCATCCAAATGGAGATATGAAAATAGATGTACGCCAGCGTTACGATGCCAATGGTGCCGAAGATCATACCCGACGCGAACCACGAGCTCGGCACTTCGATGCGTTCCATTGGATCGCTGAAATCATGTTTCTTGCGCGAGAAGATGCGCTTCAGCCCCGAGAACGCGCGCAGAGCCGTGCGCCACTGCATGCCGAAGGTGAGAAGGCCGCTGGTGACCATGCAGGCCGCGCCCGCCCACAGACTCCACGCCACACAGTTGCGGAAGCCGCCCGCGGCCTGCTCATCGGTCGCGCCCTGTTTGAAAGAGAGCAAAGGTCCCGCGGTTTTCGGCGTGTCCTCCAGCAAGAGCGCGGCCGAGTAGTGAATCGCTTGCGGAGCGCGCGCTTCGAGCTTCCCCGCGCGGAAGGCCTCCGGAGGCTCGCCGAAGTGCAGCTTCTCAAAGAACGGATTGCGCGTCATGCCGTCCGGCATCACGGCGCGGTTGAGCGTTTCCGTGAGATCGTGCATGGTCGCGAATGTCGCCGCTTCGCTCCACACGAAGAGCAGCCGCGTGCTGTCCGCGCCGTCCTCGAAACGGGGACTTTTGTTCGCCTCCACGAGGGTGAATCCGAGCGATGAGCCGGCCGGAACGGAAAGCGGGAATTGCAGCTTCTCCTCGCTGCGAATGGTCGGCGCGGGATGCTCGATGACTTTCTGCTCGACCATGTGCGGCACCAGAATCCACCAGTTGATGACCGCGCCGATGAGAATGCTCACGCACACCTTGATGCCCATGATAGCGCCCGCCGCCACCAGGATCAGGCTGGCGTCGAATTGAATCGTATACGTTCCCAGCCTTTGCCCGAACCAGGCGAACTGCGCGGGCAGAATGGCAAACCAGTCGCGGATCGAGGCCACGAAAATGCCGATGCCGCCCCACGTGAACAGCAACTTCGCCGACTTGGATTCGCCGCCGTCGCTGCCGACGCCGTGCAGGCTCTTGAGGGTTTGCGCCGCGGCGATGCCGGAAGGAAACTTCAGCCGCTCGATATTGATCATCTGCCGCTTCATGGGAATGGCCATGGTCACACCGAGCACGGCCAGAAAGAACACCCACGCGGTGAGCAGGCCGTAGCCGATATGGTGACCGTTGACCAAGAGATAGGCGGCGATGGCCGAGACAATCGTACCACCGGTGGAGTACCCGGCCGACGAGGCCGCGGACTGCATCGC
>JAPKYT010000081.1 GCA_026394155.1 bacterium
CCATTCCTTGACCGAGAATGATTGCGGAGTCCGATTATGCGCAGATTGACTCTCATGGTTCTCTCGGCCCTCGTCTTCACCGCGTGCGGGAAGACGGAGAAGCCGCTCCCAAAAGCGGAGAAAGGAGCAACCGAGATGGCAATGGTCATCACCAGTGCCGCCTTCACCGACGGCGCCGCCATTCCCAAGAAGTACACCTGCGACGGACAGGACGCGTCGCCGCCGCTGGCCTGGACGGGAGTTCCGGCCGCGGCCAAGAGCCTTGCGCTCATTTGCGACGACCCGGATGCGCCTATGGGCACATGGGTTCACTGGGTCTTGTGGAGCATGCCGCCCAGCACGCCCGCCTTGCCCGAGGGAATGCCGGGAGTTGCCCAGTTGCCGGGCGGCATGAAGCAGGGTCTCAACAGTTGGCCGAAGACGGGCTATGGTGGTCCCTGCCCTCCTCCCGGAAAACCGCATCGCTACTTTTTCAAGCTCTACGCGCTGGACTCCGAGCTGAATCTTGGGGAGCGCAGCAACAAGAGCGCGCTGGAAGAAGCGATGAAAGGGCACGTGCTGGCGCAGGCGCAGATCATGGGCACGTACGGCCGCTGAAGTTGGCTCAGACGGAGGCCGGAGAAAATGACCGCGAGTGATTTTATTACCACGGCGGAGGTGGCGACGCTGCTCAAGATCAGCGTGTCCACCGTGCAGCGCATGGCGCGCGAAGGCCGCATCACCGCGCTGAAGGTGGGCAAGTTGTGGCGATTTCCCGCGCAGAGTCCGCACATCCTGCTCTACAAGCAGGATCAGAGCAAGCGCCGCAAGGAAAAGTCCGCCGAAGGAAAAGAACCCGCGCCGAAAAACGGGCTGCGCGAATTCGTAAGGCTGGCCTGCGATCTGGGTTTCATCGAACCTCTCGATCGCCAGAAACTCTACGGAGGCCGGCGATGAAGTGCCTCGACACCGGCGTTCTGGTGTACGCCGCCGATACGGCCTCGCCCTTTCATGCGCGCGCCAAGGAGCTCTTCGAACAATCCATCGCCGGCAAATGGGCGGTCTGCGTGTGCGAGCAAAGCCTCTGGGAGCTGGCGCAAATTCTCAGCAACGACCGCTTCGTGAAGAGGCCGCTTTCGCCCGCCGCGGCGTGGAAGTTAGTGGACAAGCTGTGGCGCTATCCGCAGCCGGTGGTTTTGAATTCCGACGAGACCGTCGTGCGGCGCGCCTTCAAGTTGATGGAAAAGCACGTGGCGTTGCGCTCGCGCTTTGCCGAGGCGCACATCGCCGCCACGATGCTCGCACACGACGTGACAGTTCTCGTGACCGCCGACTCGCAGACCTTCTCCGTCATCCGCGAGCTCGACGTGGAGAATCCGTTCGAGACGCTGTTTGCGTAAGAGAAACAAATCATGCTGAGCATCCGCAATAACCATCACCTTGCCCAGAGGCAGACGGGATCGCTGGATCCTCCCGAGCCGTGAACCAGCGAGTGTTCAGGGAGAGGAATCCGTTTGTCTTTTCGCAACAATGGAGGATGCAGCCATGACGAAAATCACAGCCCAAAATGTTCATGAAACCCTCGGCAAGTACATGCTGGCCGACGGGTTTGATCTGGTGTTCGATCTCGAGCGGTCGAAAGGCTCGTACTTCTACGATCTGCGCACGGGCCGCCGCTTTCTCGATTTCTTCAGCTTTTTCGCCACCGCCGCGGTCGGTTTCAATCATCCCAAGCTGACCACTCCCGCCATGATCGAGCGGCTGGGAAAGCTGGCCGTGAACAACATCACCAACTCGGATCTCTACACGGTGGAGATGGCCGAGTTCGTGGACACGTTTTTCCGGGTGGCGGTGCCGCCGTATCTGATTCACTCGTTCTTCATAGCGGGCGGCGCGCTGGGCGTGGAAAACGCGCTCAAGGCGGCCATGGACTGGAAGGTGCGCAAGAATTTCGCGAAGGGCTATCGCCGCGAAGTCGGTCACCAGGTAATTCACTTTCAGGAGTGCTTCCACGGCCGCACCGGTTACACGCTGTGCATGACCAACACGGCCGATCCGAACAAGCACAAGTACTTCGCCAAATTCGACTGGCCGCGCGTGGTCAATCCGAAAATCACCTTCCCGCTGACCGAAGGACGGCTCGAGGAAGTGGAGAAGCTTGAACGGCGGTCGGTGGCGCAAATCAAGACCGCCTTCCTCGAGAACCATGATGACATTTGCGCCATCATTATCGAACCCATTCAGGGCGAGGGCGGCGACAATCACTTCCGCGGCGAGTTCCTGCGCGAACTGCGCACACTGGCCAGCGAGAATGACGCCATGCTCGTGCTCGATGAGATTCAGACCGGAATCGGTGTGACGGGCAAGATGTGGGCGCACCAGCACTTCAACTTCGAACCCGACATGGTCGCTTTCGGCAAGAAGACGCAAGTCTGCGGCTTCTTGTGCGGCCCGCGCATTGACGAGATCGAGGACAATGTGTTCCACGTGGGCAGCCGCCTGAATTCGACCTGGGGCGGAAACCTCATTGACATGTTCCGCTTCAAGCTGTATCTGGACATCATCGAGGAAGAGCGGCTGGTGGAAAATGCGGCGCGCGTGGGCGAGGTGCTGCTCGCCGGCTTGAAGAAATTAGGCGATGAGTTTGCCGGTCTGGTGTCCAGCGTGCGCGGACGCGGCCTGATGTGCGCCTTCGATCTGCCGACCACGCAGATGCGTGATCAGCTTCGCACGGAACTCTACAACCGCGGCATCGTTCTTCTGGGCAGCGGACTGCGCGCGGTTCGTTTCCGTCCGCCGCTGAATATGTCCGAGCAGGAAGTGGCGGAGGGCCTCGGCATATTCCGCGAGGCTTTGAAGTCGCTCTCGGGCAGGCCGATGGCTCAACCGGTGGCCTGAGGATGCCGAAGGAGCGCATGAATACGTGAGGTGCGAGGCGGGGTTTCGGAGAGAAGCCCCGCCTCGGTGTGTCCGGTGTGCGACCGGGCGAGACGCGCGAGCATCGGAGCAGGGTACATGGCTTTCGTGAAGGACGCGGCGCAGGCCGTATCGCAAATCTGCGCGTGGTTGCAGGCGCAGTTAAAACAAACCGCGCGCGAGGAGTTCGTGCTCGGGCTCTCGGGCGGGCTGGATTCGGCCCTCGCGGCTTATCTGGCCTGTGAAGCCGTAGGCCGCGACGCATTGCTGGCGGTTCTTCTGCCTTATCGGATCAGCTCGCCGCAATCGCTGGCCGATGCGCAGCAGTTGGTGACCGCTCTGAACTTGCGCCACCGGACGGTGGAGATCAGCGGCATGGTCGAAGCCTTCGAAGCGCAGGTGACCGATTTGAATGCGGTGCGGCGCGGAAATCTCTGCGCGCGGCTGCGCATGATGACGCTCTTCGATCAGGCGCACGCCCGCGGGCTGGTGTTAGGCACGTCCAATAAGACCGAGACGCTGTTGGGCTACGGTACGCTCTACGGCGACGCCGCCTGGTCTTTGAATCCGCTGGGCGATCTCTACAAGACAGACGTGCGCCTGCTCGCCCGGCACGTGGGAGTGCCCGCGTCCATCATCGAGAAAACTCCCACCGCCGATTTGTGGGAAGGACAGACCGACGAGGGCGAACTCGGTTTTTCGTATGCGGATCTTGATGGCGTGTTGGTGAAGATGATTGACGAGCGGAAATCGCGCCGCGAGATACTAACGGACGGTGTTGACTCGAAATTGCTGGATCGCGTGGTCGGTCTCATTCGCGGCTCGGCCTTCAAGCGGCGAGCGGCTCCGGTGGCGTGGCTGTCGCCGCCGTATTTGACGGCTCACATCGAGGATCTCTCGTGGTAGAGAATCGCGATGGCGGCACGCTGGTTATGGTGGCAACGCCCATCGGCAATCTGGACGACATGAGCGTGCGCGCGGTTAAGGAACTCTCGCGCTGTGACCTCATTCTCTGCGAAGACACGCGGCACTCAGGAGTGCTGCTGCGGCACTACGACATTAACGTTCCCACGACCTCGTATGGCAGCCACAATCTGCGCTCGAAGGGGCCGTGGATTCTCCAGCAATTGGAGGCGGGCCGGAGGCTGGGGCTGATCTGCGACGCGGGCATGCCCGGCATTTCCGATCCGGGTTCGGTGTTGGTGCGCGAGGCTCTCGATCACGGATTCGGGGTTGAGGCCGTGCCGGGGGCCAGTGCGATTCTGCTGGCGCTGGTGCTTTCCGGTTTGCCCACCCACCGGTTTGTCTTCGAGGGATTTCTGCCTCACAAAAAGGGCCGGCAGACGCGCTTGCGGGAGCTGACGGCGGAATCGCGCACCATTGTTCTCTATGAGAGTCCGCATCGGCTTGCCAAGACGCTGCAGGAACTCTACGACCATTTGGGCGATCGCGAGGCGGCGGTGGCCCGCGAACTCACCAAGATCTATGAGGAGATCCGGCGGGGACGGCTTTCCGAGCACATCGCCCACTTCTCGCGTCTGGAGCCGCGCGGCGAATTCGTGCTCATTGTGGCCGGGCTTGGGCATCGCACCTCCAGAGTTGCTCAATCCGAAGATCATGCCGAAGGAGTAGGGTGAAGGAGAGTCGAGGTTGGTATGGATGATACGAGCATCTGTTGCGAGGCATTTTTCATCATCGCGGTGTCGGATCTGGACCGGGCCTTCGAGTTCTATCGTCGGCTCTTTGACGCCGAACGCGAGTTTTTGGACCGCGGGTTGAATTTCGCAGCACTGCGCACACGGGTTCCCGGTGTTGATCGCGTGATCCTTTGGGGAGTGCCGCCGTCCCTGCAATTTGAGCGCAGCCGCATTCGCGGCACACGGCTGACTTGCCGCTGCGACGATTTGGCCCATGCCCATCAGCTTCTGTCCGAGCGCGGGATCGCCGTGGGCCCGATAGACTCCCGGCTCGGCGTCAACTTCTTTGTCGTCACCGATCCTGACGGCAACGAAATCGGTTTCTTTCAGTTCATGGCGGAGTAGCGCAGAATGGCGACGGTCCGATGCCGGTGAGCACGTTTACTTCTCGCACGCGCCTTGACGCTCCCGCTCAAGAGGTTCATCGTTGGCTCGAGAGAGCGGGAGCTTTCGAGCGGCTCCGTCCGCCGTGGGAAGAGCTGCAGGTCCTCTCTCCTGACAAAGGTCGCTTCGCGCTACTAAGGCCGCGCCGGGTCATCGAGCATCGCTATGCGGTCGAGCGAGACGGCGAGGCGGCCTGCCATCTCGAAGACCGGATCGAGTACGATCTGCCGGCAGGCGCGAGGGGTAAAGCGGCGGAGAGGATCATTCAACGTCGTCTGGAGCGCATGTTCGCTTATCGCCATGCGGTTTTGGCGGCGGACCTTGCGGCGCACGGAAGATTCCGCGAGCGCCGGCCGCTGCGCATTCTCATCTCCGGCTCCACCGGCATGTTGGGAAGTGCGCTCATTCCTTTCCTGACCACCGGCGGCCACCGGGTGGTTCGTTTGGTGCGGCGGCCCATTCCCGGAGAGGAAACCGTGCTCTGGAATCCAGCAGCGGGCGAACTGGACGCGGCGAAGCTTGAGGGCTTGGACGCGTTCATCCATCTGTCGGGAGAGTACATTGCCGACCGCCGCTGGACAAAAGGGAAGCGCGAGCGGGTGTGGAGCAGCCGCGTGGGAACCACCAAGCTGCTCGTCCGCGCGATTCACACCCTGAAGGATCCTCCCAAGGTTTTGGTCTGTGCCTCGGGTACGGGTTACTATGGAGAGGGCGGCGGGCGCGAGCTCGACGAGGACAGCCCAACCGGCAGTCCCGGTTTCTTTGTGACTATGGTGCGGGAATGGGAGGCGGCGGCTCAGCAGGCAGCGAAGGCGGGCGTTCGGGTCGTCAACGCCCGCATCGGAGTGGTGCTGTCGCCCTCGGGCGGAGCGCTGAAATCCATGCTGCCGGCTTTTCGCTGGGGCGCCGGGGCCGTCCTCGGCACGGGCCGCGAAGTCACCGGTTGGCTGACGCTTGACGATCTGGTGGGCATGATGCATTTCGCGGTGATGTGCGATGAGCTGCGCGGCCCCGTGAACTTCGCGGTGCCGCAGCCGGTGACGCAGCGCGAGCTGTCGGAGGCCGTGGGGCGCGTGCTGCATCGGCCGGTGTGGCTGCGCATCCCGAACGCAGCCCTCCGTTTGATGCTCAGTACTGAGCTGGCTGTGGCGATGAGCTGGAGCCAGAAGATCATTCCGCGCCGGCTCATCGCTGCGGGCTACCGGTTTCGCTACTCGAATCTCGATGAGGGGTTAAGACACGTCCTGGGGGTTTGTACGGCTGGCTGTTGCAAACAGTGAAACCCAGCGAACACAGCTTTTGTCTTACGGTGTAGGGCGGCTCTCCTTGACTTTTTGGAGCGTGCGCCTTACATTCTTGAGTTTGCAGACCTTCCAGAACCACTACACAAATGTTCACGCCGATGAAGCAGAGAGACACGATACCCTACTCCCTGCTTTTTGTTTTCTTTCTGATCGTTGGCTGCGGCGGTCCCGAGCGGGTAGCCTTGCGCGGCGGCACGGAGCATCTGCTCTTGCTTCATCGCCGCACCATGCGCTATGTGGAACGAAAGGGGTCGGAGGAACGTCGCTTCACCATCCGCATGTTCTACAGTGGCGGCCGCTCGGTGCGCGCCTATGAACTGGAGCTGAAAGGTCTCGACCTCGGACACTGCCGCTTCATCAGCAAGGATCAGCAGGTTTTCTTCGAGACGAACAAGCCCGCCACGGCGCTGGCGGACGTTCCCGAGTTCCGGCAGTTGTGGGTGGACGAAACGGCGAACCCGGGCGACGGCTGGGAGGACTCGGACACGGGAACGGAAACCGTGGTCGCGTCGTCAGAAACGGTGACCGTGCCGGCGGGGACCTACGAGAACTGTTACAAGACGGTGACGACCGGCACGTCGGCGTTGCTCGATTCGTTGACCGCCTGGCATGAGAGCGGCGAATTGAAGGATGAGATTTTTGAGTCACAGATGGCCGCCGCTCAAAAGCCGGTCGTGCGCTGGTTTGCGTCGGGAGTGGGGCTGGTGAAAGTGCAGTTCGGCGATCCCGATCATGTGTGGGAACTGGTGGCGGTGGCTGAGCCCGGCAGCGGCCGCGTGGACCTTGAGACTCCGCAAGAAGAAGAATAGACGAAGGCGTGGTGTTCATGAAGCGATTCCTTTGCATCTCCGCGCTGTTGGCCGCGGCACTGTCCGTGACGGCCGCGAACCTCGATTTCAGCGTGCGCCGTTATCAGCGCTCAGAGGCGGAGCGCGCCGCCGAGACGGCTCTGGACTCGGCGCAGACGTATGACGCGCAGCGCGCCGTCGCGCGGGACTATCAGTCGCGCTATCCCGATGACATGGGCGTGCAACTGCGAGTGGGCAGTCTTCTGGCCATGGACAATCTGGACTCGACCCGCGCCTTCTACCTCGCACGAGCCGAGCGCGAGCCTGACAATGAAATCGCCCTCTATTTGGCGGGACGTTTGCAGGCCACTCCCGACGAGCAGCGCACCTATGCCCGGCGCATTCTGGCCAAGAGTACCGACAGCTATTGGGGGAATCTGCTGTTAGCCGGAACCTATCCGGCCGAAACGGATTCAGGTTTCCGGCTCTCGCAGGATGCGCTCTTGAAGGCGATTCGGGCCGACAACTCGCTGCCTTTTGCCGTCGAGCGGTTGGGCAACCTGCTGCGGCTGCGCGGCGACAACGAAGGGGCGGAGGCCGTGTTCGTGAAATTAGGACAGATGGAGCCGGACCGTTTCGAGCCGGTGCAGTACCGCATTATGCTGGCCGGCGGAGATCATCAGCAGGCGATCCGCCTGGCCGACGAGTTTCTCGACAAGAATCCCCGTGACGTGAAGGCGCTCTACGTCAAGGCGAACTCGCAGCGCGAACTCCGCGATTGGTCGGGCCATCTGCGCACCATGCGGCGGGTGGTGGAGGTGGAACGCACCGGCCCGCACGCCTATGATCTGGCCTGCGGATTCTCTCTGGCGGGTGAGACGGACTCGGCCTATGCGTGGCTCTTCACCGCCGTGGAGCTCGGCTATACCGACGTCGAGCAGTACAAGGGCGACGACGATCTGATTCCGCTGCGCAGCGATCCGCGCTGGGAGCAGGTGCTGACGGCCGCGGAAGCAGGCGAGCGGGCCAAGATGATTGAGATCATGCGGCAGGCGGCGGCCACCGCTCCACAGCGAAAGCAGGTGGCGGTGGCCGAGCGGCAGAGCGCTCTCGCCCCCGAGTTCACGCTCAAGGACTTGAACGGCAACACGGTCTCTCTGGCGAGCCTGCGCGGCAAAGTGGTCATCCTTGATTTCTGGGCCACGTGGTGCGGGCCGTGCCGCAAGAGCATGCCACTGCTCGACAAATTCTACACCGAGAACAAGCCGGAAAACGTGGTCGTTTACGGCGTGAACGTGTGGGAGCGCGGCGGCAAGACGGACAAAGTGAAACCCTTCATCACCGAGCGCGGCTTTCATTTTCCGATTCTCTACGGCACCAACGATCTGGCCAATGCCTACGGTGTGCAGGGCATTCCCACGCTGGTGGTGATTGATCCGCAGGGCAAGATCGCCTACCGTCACGTGGGCTACAATCCCACCTTGCCGGAAGTGTTGGCGTGGCAGGTGAATGAGCTCTCGAAGAAGCGATAGCCAGAACATCGTGCGCCATCAACCTCATGAACTCGATGACGTTTGATCGCATCACCGTTTTCGGGGCGGGGGCCATGGGCACCGGCATCGCGCAGGTGTGCGCGGCGGCCGGCGCGCGGGTCACGGTGTGCGACGTTTCGCCCGAAGCGGTGAAGCGCGCGCAGAAGGCGCTCGACGCCGAGTTCAAGGGACGCATCGAATTCTGCTCGTCTCTCTTGGAAACCACCGAGGCTGATCTGGTGATCGAGGCGGTCAGCGAGCGCATGGAAATCAAGCAGGACTTGTTCTCGCGGCTCGACAACCAGCTTCCACCCACGACTATTCTGGCCACCAACACCAGCACGCTTTCGGTAACGGCCATCGCCGCCAAGGCGCGCTTTCCCGAACGGGTGTGCGGGCTTCACTTTTTCAATCCGCCCGCGCAAACGCGGCTGGTGGAAGTTGTCAAGGCAAAGCAGACAGCCGCCGAAGTACTGGAACGCTGCGCGGCCTTTGTGCGCGAGCTGGAACGCGAACCGATTCTGGTACGGGACGCACCCGGCTTCGTGGTAACGCGCTGCTCGCGGCCGTTTCTCAGCGAAGCACTGCATTGTCTCGATTCCGGTGTTGCCGACCTGCGCACGATTGACGGGATTCTGCGCAAAGGAGGTTTTCCCGAAGGGCCGTTCGAGCAGATGGACCGCACGGGCCTCGATGCCGTTTACGCGACCACCCGCGCGCTGTGGGAAGGTTTCTTCCACGAACCGCGTTTCCGGCCGCACCTGATTCTGCGCAAATTGGTGGAAGCGGGATACCTCGGCCGGAAAACGGGTCGCGGCTTTTACGAGCATCGCGATGTCGGGTAGCCAGATCGCCATCGAACCCGAGTTCTACCCCATCGAGCGGCTGCTCATCGTGGGGCCGCTCGCCGACGCCGGGCCGCTGGCTGATCGCGCGCAGGCCGCCGGTCATCACGCGACGCTGCTTGTGCCTGATGAGGAAATCGCGGCGGCGCACGAGTGGGGCAAGGGCCATCGCGTGCTGCTCGAAGGTGAAGCGGTGGGTGAAGACGATTTCGATCTGGTCGTCGAGCTGCATTGCACCGATCTTTCGGCGAAGGCGGAGGTGCTGCTCTATCTTGAAGACGCGCTGGCGGAAAACGTTCCGATTCTAACGCTCGCGCTGGCGGTGTCAGCGGGAGAACTGACTCGCGAGATGCTGATTCCCGAACGGGTGGTGGGATTTTCGCTCTTGCCGCCGCTGACGGACTCGGCGCTGGCGGAACTCATGGCCACGCCGCACACGAGTAGCGAGGCCGTGCGCGCGGCGGAACGGCTTTTCGAAAGTCTCGGTATCGCCACCGCGCAGGTGGGAGACTCGCCGGGCGGCGTGCTGGCTCGCACGGTTTGCTGTCTGGTGAACGAATGCGCGCTGGCCGTGCAGGAGAAGATCGCTTCCGCCGAGGACATTGACAAAGCCCTGCGGCTGGCCGAAAATTATCCCTATGGCCCGCTCACGTGGGGAGACCGCATCGGCCTCGACCGCGTGCTGGCCGTGATGGAAGGGCTTCACGCCGAGTACAAGGAAGAGCGCTATCGTCCCGCGGCCAATTTGAAACAACTTGTTCGCGCGGGACACACGGGAATGGCCGAAGGTCAGGGTTTCTTCGGCTACTGATCCGGTTTCTTGCGCGCGATCGGATTGGAGGGTAGGCATGATCGTCAGCATTCTGCGCACTCTGCTCCTGCTTGCCGCGGCGGGAGCCATAGGCTACGTGGTGGTCAGTCTCTTCCGGGGCGTGCCGATGGCAGAACTCGCTACCGTGCTGCTGATCGGCCTCACCTGCATTCTTGTGGCTGTTCTGCTGGCAACAGCTTTTCGCTTGTGGCCGCTCATCGTGCTCATCGGATTATGCTGGGGCGGGCGAATGATCATCGGCTGGCTGCGAATGCCGGAATAAACGACCACACACGACAAGCCGTGCTCGTACTACACATAGTCTCGGCTCGCGCGGACTGACCGCGTGTCGGGATGGCGGAGAATTCTCTGCCGACTGCATGGAGGAGCGATCTCGGCCTGCGCCCTTCGTGAAGCAACTCCAGCCCACAAGCCATAAGGGTGGGCAGGCGGGGAGCGCTTCTGTTACCTATGACGGGAGTCCAAATTATGCCTATACAACAGACCGTCGTACAAGCATTCGTGTCGTCACCTGACGATGTACGTGAAGAGAGAGACTGCCTAGAAGATGTCGTTCGCGAGTTGAACAGCACGTGGAGCAAGAGCCTGGGGATTCGCCTCGAGTTGATCCGCTGGGAAACGGATGGCTATCCCGGTTTCGGGAGTGACGCTCAGGACGTGTTGAATCGCGAGCTGCCAGACGACTACGACATTTTCTTGGGAATCATGTGGACGCGATTCGGCACTCCGACGGGCAGAGCCGGCTCGGGAACAGAGGAGGAGTTCAATCGAGCATACCGACGCTACAAAGAGGGCGAGCATGATCTGAAGATACTGTTCTACTTCAAGAATGCTCCTATCGAGCCTGACAAAGTCGATGCAGCCCAGCTTGCGTCGGTCCGGCGGTTTCGAGATGGCCTCGGGGAGATGGGTTCGCTGTATTGGATATTCAACAATAGAAATGAATTCGAACAGCTTGCTAGTGCCGTTTCCATTTAGTTAAGAGTGGTTGAGTCGCCAGGAGGGCTTGGTGCGTAGAAGGGGATAGAGTTCATCCGATCAAGGAGGATACAGAT
>JAPKYT010000026.1 GCA_026394155.1 bacterium
GCCACAGCCAGCCCGCCATCGGATATGTCGTGCGCGGATTTGAGAAGCTGCATTTCAGCCAGATCGCCCAGCAGGTTGATGAGTCGAATCTCGCTTTCCAAATCCAAGCGCGGCGGCGCACCGGCAAAGGCGCCGTGCATGACGCTCAGGTACTCGCTGGCGCCGAGATCGGGACCGAGGCTTCCGAGCAGCGCCACGAAGTCGCCTTCATCTCTGAAGCCTATGGTCAGCGCGCGCGTCACGTCCTCGAGCAGTCCTACCATGCCGATCACCGGCGTGGGCAGCACCGGATTGCCACGCGTTTCATTGTAGAAGGAGACATTGCCGCCGGTCACCGGAATGTCAAGCGCCTGGCAGGCCTCGGCGATTCCCGTGACCGCCTCGTGGAAGAAGTAATAGGTTTCGGGATTCAGCGGATTGCCGAAGTTGAGGCAGTTGGTGATGCCGATGGGTCTTGCGCCGGCGCAGGCGACGTTGCGGGCCGCTTCCATGACCGCCAGAGCCGCTCCGCGCTGCGGGTCCACAGCCACATAGCGGGCATTGCAGTCCACGCACATGGCCAGACCCTTGCGGGTTCCCGGCACGCGAACGACCGCGGCGTCCGAACGACCTCCGCCGACGCGCGTGTTGGCCCCGATGGTGTGATCGTACTGCTCATAGACCCAGCGCTTGCTGGCGATATTGGGAGAAGCCAGCACCTGCTCGAGCGCGAGCGTGAAGTCGTCAGGCTCGGGCAGATGACGCGGATCGAAAGTGAGCAGCGCCTCGAGATGAGCGGGCCGCGCATAGGGAGTGCGATATTGTGGAGCGCCCCCGCCTAACACGAGACTGGCCGCCGGCACGTCGGCTACGACCTGGCCGTTTTCAAGAACCACATAACGACCTCCCTCGATCACGCGACCCGCGCGGTCGGCATGGAGATCCCATTTGGCGAAGATTCTCTGCGCCACCTCCTCCCCGCCCTTTTCGATGACGGCCAGCATACGCTCTTGCGACTCGGAGAGACAGACCTCGTAAGCACTCATGCCGTCTTCGCGACGGGAGACGCGGTTCACATCGAACTCGATGCCGGATTTGCCGCGGGCCGCGGTCTCGCTGCACGAGCAGGCGATGCCGGCCGCTCCCATATCCTGAATGCCGACCAGCACGCCGGATTCCACCAATTCGAGAGTGGCTTCGAGCAGCAGTTTCTCTTTGAACGGATCGCCGATTTGCACGGAGGGCCGGCGCCGGGCGGACTCTTCGGAGAGGTCTTCCGAGGCGAAAGTCGCGCCGTGAATGCCGTCGCGGCCGGTGGCGGACCCGACCACAAACACGGGGTTGCCCACTCCGCTGGCCGCCGCTCGCGCCATCTTGCGCGTGTCCACGATACCCACGGCCATAGCATTGATCAGCGGGTTCTCGTCATAAGAGGGATCGAAAAAAATTTCGCCCCCGACCGTGGGAACGCCGAAGCAATTGCCGTAATCGGCGATGCCGCGCACCACGCCGCGCATCAGCTCGCGGTTGCGCGCTGACGTGAGCGGCCCGAAGCGCAGCGAATTGAGAGCCGCGATGGGGCGCGCACCCATAGTGAAGACATCGCGCAGAATTCCACCCACGCCGGTGGCCGCACCCTGATAAGGCTCAATAGCCGACGGATGATTGTGGCTCTCGATCTTGAAGCAGACCGCCAGACCGTCGCCGATGTCGAGCACGCCCGCGTTCTCTTCGCCGGCCTCCACCAATGAGCGCCGTCCGCGGCGGGGCAGGCGTTTGATCTCGAGAATGGAGTTCTTGTAGGAGCAGTGCTCGGACCACATAACGGAATAGAGGCCCAGCTCGACGTAAGTGGGGAGGCGTCCGAGAAGTTCTTGGATTTTGTCGAACTCTTCGGCCGTGAGACCGTGTTCGAGAGCGAGTTCGAGAGTCACTGTGGGATAGGTGTCGGACATAGAACCTAAGGTGCGGTTGCCTGTTTCCGATGTGCAAAGAAGGCGGCGATGCGTTCAGCCAGAGGACGCGGAATGCCCTCGACGTGCGCGATGTCATCGGCCGTGGCCTGCTGCAAGGACTTCACGCTGCCGAAATGCGAGAGCAGCGCCGTGTGCCGCGCCGGACCCACACCCTCGATTTCGTCCAAGAGAGACTTCAGAGAGCGCTTTTGCCGCAGTTGGCGGTGATAGGTAATCGCGAAGCGGTGGGCTTCATCGCGCACCTGCTGCAGCAGCTTCAAGGCGGAAGAGGTGCGCGGCAGATTGTGGGGCTCTGGATCGCCGGGCAGGAAAATCTCTTCCAAACGCTTGGCGAGCCCGATCACGGGTTGATCTGCCACGCCCAGACTGTTCAGCGCCTCGCGGGCCGCCGCGAGCTGTCCCTTGCCGCCGTCTATGAGCAGCAGATCGGGAAAGGGGCGCTCTTCTTTCTGCAAGCGCGAGAAGCGGCGCGACACGGCTTCGCGCATGCAGGCGAAATCGTCCATGCCTTCGACGGTGCGAATTTTGAAACGGCGATATTCAGAGCGCGCGGGTCGTCCTTTGCGGAAGACGACCAGCGCGGCCACCTTGTCCGATCCCTGCCAGGTGGAAATATCGAAGGCGGCGATTTCCTGCGGCAGTTTGTCGAGGTGAAGGTGCCGCTGCAATTCGGTCAGCGCGTGCGGGATTCGCTCACGGGATTTCGCGTGCAGGCGCATCTCCTCGAGCAGAAGCTGCGCGTTGCGATTCGCCAGTTCGGTGAGCCGCGCCTTCTCGCCGCGCTCCGGCACGCGGATTTCGAGCCCGGCGTCCGCCTTTTGCCGGAGCCATTCTTTCAAGAGCGATCCCCCGGGAAGCGCCATCGGCAAGAGAATCTCATCGGGGATGGACACCGGTCCCGCGTAGTATCTCTCCACCGCCGTTTCCAGAATCTCTTCAGGCAGGCGATCGCGCACGTGCTTCAGCCGGTAGTCGAGCCGTCCCAGCATCCTGCCGGCGCGCACTTGGAGAATCACCAGACATCCCAGATCGTCCTCGGCGGCCAAACCGATCACGTCGCGGTTGACCGGCTCGGCGAAGATCATCTTCTGCCGCTCGGTAAGATTTTCGAGAGCGGAGAGCCAGTCGCGCAGTTGCGCGGCCTGCTCGAAGCGCAGGTCTTGGGCCAGCGCGTCCATCTCCTGCTGCAGGCGTCGAATCACCTCGGCGCCGCGGCCCTTGACGACTTCGACAAAGTCGTGCACGCGCGCCGCGTACCGCTCGCGGGATTCATGGGCGATGCAGGGCGCATCGCAGCGCCCGATGTGAAACTGGAGACAGACTTTGAACTTGTCCTGCGCGATGGCTTCTTCGGTGAGCGGAAGGTTGCAGGTGCGAATCTTCAGCATGCCGCGCAGGACGCGAATCAGACCCTTAAGGTGGTAGAGATCGCTGAACGGGCCGAAGTAGCGCGATCCGTCGAGCACCGGATGCCGGGTGAGAAAAACGCGCGGAAAGGGTTCGTGGGTGATGCGCAGAAAAGGGAAAGACTTGTCGTCGCGCAGCTCAATATTGTAGCGCGGCTTCTGCTCGCGCACCAGATTGTTCTCGAGGATCAGGGCCTCAAGCTCGGTGTCGGTGGCGATGACCTCCACATCGGCGATATGAGCGACGAGGCTGTCGTACTGGTAGCGGCCGTCGCTTCCCTCTTGGAAGTACTGACGAACGCGGTTGCGCAGCACTCGCGCCTTGCCGATGTAGATCACCTTCCCCTGCGCATCCTTGAAGAGATAGACGCCCGGGTCTGACGGCAGCAGCCGGAGTTTCTCTTCGAGACTCGCCATTGGAGAGCATCCGGTCAGGGCTTGTCGTACTCCACGATTTCCACGAGAACGCCGCCAAGAGATTTGGGATGCACAAAACCTGCGCACGTATTCTCGGCGCCGGTGCGCGGCGATTCATCAATCAGGCGCACGCCCGCGCTTTTCAACCTATCTAGCTCCGGCTGGGCGGAGGTGCTTTGCAGCGCGAGGTGGTGGATTCCCGCGCCGCGCGCCGCCACGAACTTGGCAATGGGAGAGTCTTTGGACGTGGCGGCGAGGAGTTCCACGCGCAACTCACCGACGAGGATCACGGCCACTTCCACTTTCTGGTCGGCCACCACTTCGCGGTGAACCAGCTTGCCGCCAGTCACCTTCGTCCAGAGCGCAATGGCCTCCTCAAGATTGGTGACGGCGATGCCGATGTGAGCCAATCCCGTTATCATGGTGCGTCAGTCTCGAGAAAGGATTTCATGCTCGTGAGCAGTTCATCATGTGCGTGAGCCGGCGATGCTTCGACGGGCAGGCCGGAACGAATCACGCGTCCATAGCGGGCCGTAAAGAGTCGCGGATCGGTGATGACCGCCACACCGCGGTCGTCGGGATGCCGGATCAGGCGGCCGATGCCCTGCCGAAGGCGCAGTGTCGCAACGGGGACGCTGTAATCGAGAAACGGGTCGTGACCTTCGTTCTGCAGCGCTTCGCAGCGCGCCGACACCCACGGATCGGTGGGCACATCGAACGGCAAACGAGTAACGATGAGAATCTGCAGAGCCTCGCCCACCACATCAATGCCTTCCCAGAGACTGGCGGCGCCCACAAGAACCGCGTCCTTGCGGCGGCGAAACTCGGCGAGCAAGTCGGGAAGCGCATGGCTGGACCACTGACTAAGCAGCAGGCGTTGTGCGCGCCGCGCGACCGGGCGCAGCGCATTGGTGAGCTTCTCCACCTGCTCGTTGGACGTGCACAGAATCAGCGTGCCGCGAGGAAGTGCCTCCACCACCCGGCGACACAAATCCACGACGGCATCGAGATGAGCCGACTCGTCCATGCGCGGCTCGGGTAGGTCAGTGGGAACGAAGAGCCGCATCTGGGTGGGCAGGTTGATCGGCCCGTCCAGCGTGAGCTCGCGCGCGGAAGAAGGCTCCGAGTCGCTCAGCCCGAGGGATTCGCGGATCACGGCGAAGCTGCCGGCGGCGCTCAAAGTGGCGGAAGTCAGAACCGCGCTCTCAACCACCGGCCAGAAGGATTTTTCCATGATCTTGCCGACCGAAACGGGCGCGGAAAACAAGGAGCACCACGAGCCGTGATTGGTGCGGCCGAACTCGATCCAGCGAACTTCGTTGGCGGCGTCTTCGCCGAGAAGTCGCGCGAGGCTGAGACCCAGCGAACCCACGTTGTCCGTGAGCGTGCGCACCTCGGCCAGAAGGTCGGGTGGAACCCGCTCTTCGCCGCGACGGTCGGCAAGCTCGCGCACAAGCCCCAGCAGAGCGCCACCGAGTGTGTTCCACTCGGCGAGCAAACCGCCCAGCGCATCGGTCACAAGGCCATGCAGGCGGTCATGCGCACGAAAGCGAAACCTGCCTGAACGATCCTTACCGCCGAGCATGGGAGAGAGCCGCTCGCCGAGAGATGCGAAGGCCTGACGCGCGGAACCGTGCAACGCTCTGACGGACGCCAGCAATTCGGCGGTATCCACCTCGGCGCGGGATTCCAATGTGGGAAGAAGGCCGCGCAGACCGCGTTCGTCGGCCAAACGCGTCAGGCAGCCGCGAAGCACGGGAAGCGATATCTCCGTGGTCATGGCGGCCACGACCGCGCGTTCAATTTGATGAGCCTCGTCCATGACGAGACGTTTGTCCGCTCCGGAAAAGCGCGCGAGATCTGAGAGCAGCAGCGCGTGATTGACAAAGACCAGCTGGGCCTTGGCCGCTCGCTCTTGGGCGAGACGATGAAAATCCCCCTTGGCCGCGCTGCAGGCCGAGCCGGCACAGGCCAGTCCGTCAGAGGCAACTTGAGCCCACAGGTAGGGTTGATGACGCGGGCTGAAACCGTTGATCTCGGAGATGTCTCCGGTGCGCGTGAGTTCGGCCCAACGCAGGAGGGGCATGAGCTGGACGCGATCCAAATCGGAGAGGCGATCATCGGCCTCGCGCAGCAGCAACCGGAGACGACGCTTGCACAGATAGTTGTTGCGGCCCTTCAGCACCGCCGCGCGAAACGAGTGGTTGCCGGCGAGGCGAATCGCTTCCACGTCTTTGCGCAGCAGTTGTTCCTGCAGCAGCTTGGTGTGCGAGGAGACGACGACCTGACGCCGCGCCTCCTTGTCTCCGGCGATCCAGCAGAGAGCGGGCACGAGATAAGCCAAGGACTTGCCGACGCCGGTGGGAGCTTCCGCCAGGAGCACCCGGTTGTCCGCGAACGAGTCGAGTACGGCTAATGCCATCTGGACTTGCGCGGCGCGGACGTGAAAGAAGGGCAGCTTTGCGACGAATGGACCCGACTCTCCGAGAAGCTGGGCGGGTGATTCTTCGAAGCCGGCATCCGCACTCTCAGGGGACTCTGTTTGTTCGTCCGGCTTGGACTTGGCGATGTCCGAGGCCAGAGAGCAGAGCGAGCGGAAGAAAAAGCGGCTGCGGTGGCCCGTGTTTGCGATGAGCCCGTGAAGTTGCTCGGCCAATTCCCGCCAGATGCGATCCGGCAAACGTCGAATCATCTCCACGAGAACGCCGCCGGTGACGCGAGCGTCATCCGCCGCGCGGTGCGCGCGAGCCTGCGGAATGTCAAAGAACTCGCAGAGCGCAGAGAGTCCGAAACTCGGCAGCTCCGGCCAGAAGACGCGGGCCAGCATGGCCGTGTCCAACGTGTAACGCTGGTCGAGTTCGGCTGCCCGGCGGCGCTTCAGCAATGCCGTCGAAGCCGCACGCAGAAAGCCGAGGTCAAAGTCCACGTTCTGGCCGACCAGCGGAGTCTCGCCGAGGAATGCGCTCAGGTCCTCGGCCACGTGGGCGAAATGGGGAGCCTGCGCAAGATCGTCGTCGGTGATGCCGGTCAGCCCGGTGATGAACGGATCGAGCGGCCGCGAGGGTCGCACAAACGTTCGATATTCGTCGGTGGGCTGGCCCGCGCGAAAGCGAATGGCCCCGATCTCGATAATTTCACAGGTTGTCGGATCGAGGCCGGTGGTTTCCAGATCGAGCGCAATGAACTCGGAAAGGCCCAAGCCCTCCAGCCAAGCCGCAAAGCCGCCGTGCGCATGAGACGAACGCGGGACCGCCTTTTTCATCAGCGGGTTCAGCGATCCTTGAAATAACGAATGTTGAGCGCGCGGGCCGCGGCGGCTTCGTCCAGACGGCGAACGGGCGTGGTGTGCGGCGCATCCTGCAGAAGCTTCGGGTTGGCGGCGGCTTCCCGGTCTATTTCGAGCAGGGTCTCGATGAACTCGTCGAGAGTTTCTTTCGGCTCGGATTCGGTCGGTTCAATCATCAGAGCTTCGTGCACGATGAGCGGGAAATAAACGGTCGGCGGATGGAAGCCGTAGTCGAGCAGCCGCTTGGCGATGTCCGCGGTGCGCGCGCCCTTCGCCTTCTGCCTGTCGCCGGACAACACCACCTCGTGCATGCAGGGAGCATCGTAGGCGACCTCGTACGCTTTCCCCAATTTCACACGAAGGTAGTTGGCGTTGATGATGGCGGCCTCACTCATGGCGCGCAAACCGTCGGCGCCCATAGACAGAATGTAGGTGAGAGCGCGAACGTGAACGCCGAAATTGCCGAAGAAGGCGTGCACGTGGCCGATGGAATCGGGACGATCCCAATCCCACGAATACGCGCCGCCCGCCTCGTGGATCACCGGAGACGGCAGGAAGGGCGCAAGCGCTTTGGTCACGGCTACGGGGCCGCTGCCGGGTCCGCCGCCACCGTGCGGAGTCGAAAACGTTTTGTGAAGATTGATGTGACAGGCGTCGAAACCCATGTCTCCCGGCCGCGCAATTCCGAGCAGCGCGTTGAGATTGGCGCCGTCCATGTAGACCAAACCGCCGACATCGTGAACCATGCGGGTAATCTCGGAGATACGGCTTTCGAACAGTCCCACGGTGTTCGGATTGGTAATCATGAGCGCGGCCACGTCCTCGTTCAGCGCATTTTTCAAGGCGGATACGTCCATGAGGCCATCGGCTCCGCTGGCGAGCTCGAGCACTTCATACCCGGCGATGACGATGGAGGCGGGATTGGTGCCGTGCGCACTGTCGGGGATGATGACGCGCCGGCGCGGCCGGCCGCCATGCTTGATGTGATAGGCGCGGAACATGAGGAGCGCGGTAAGCTCGCCCTGCGCGCCGGCCGCGGGTTGAAGAGTGACGGCCTCCAAGCCCGTGATTTCGGCCAGAGCCTTGCTGAGTTCGTGCTCCACCTGCAGAGCGCCCTGACAGGTGATCGCCGGTTGAAGCGGATGAAGCGCGGAGAATCCCGGAAGCGCGGCCATGTCCTCGTTCACGCGCGGATTGTATTTCATGGTACACGAACCCAGAGGATAGAAGTCGCGATCAATGTGATGATTGCGAACCGAGAGATTCGTGTAGTGCCGCATGACTTGATTCTCCGCCACTTCGGGAAGGCGCGGAGCTTGCCTACGCGCGAGCCCATCGGGTAAGGAGACCGGTTTCGCAAGCGAGGAGTGCGCGGGAATTTCGCAGCCGGTGCGGCCGGGCCGGCTCAGTTCAAAGATGAGCGGTGTTTCGCTTTGCAGCGCGCGCACCGAACGTTTGGTCGCCATCAGCGTTGCCCTCTCAGAAAAGCGCGCACACCATCCACGTAACCGTCCAGTTGCTCGCGAGTGCGGCGTTCGGTGACTGCGACGAGCAGAGTGTCGTCCATGCCGATGTTGAAACGTTTGAGGGGGATGCCGGGCAAAATGGCGCGGCCGGTCATGAATTCGAGAAACTTGGGAATGTCACCGTGCAACGTCATGGCGAACTCTTTGAAATGCGGGCCGTCATGCGTGATGCTGACACCGGGAAGGTCGGCGAGCCGATGGCTCAGATAGTCGCAGGCGCTCATGCAGGTCTGGCCCACGTCGCGCAGACCCTTGGGGCCCAACAATGACATGTAGAAAGTGGCGCGCGCCGCGCACAAGCCCTCGTTGGTGCAGATGTTGGAGGTGGCTTTGTCGCGACGGATATGCTGCTCGCGGGTTTGCAGGGTGAGTACGTAGCCGCGCCGGCCATCGGCGTCGCGCGTGACTCCCACGATGCGGCCCGGCATGCGGCGCACGAGTTTCTCCTTGGCGGCAAACAGGCCGAGGTAAGGGCCGCCGTAGGACTGCGGATTTCCGAGGGCCTGTCCTTCGCCCACTACAAGGTCGGCTTCCCACTGGCCGGGAGGCGTGAGCACGCCCATCGCCAACGGGTCGGCCACGACGATGGCCAGCGCGCCGGCGTCGTGGGCCGCCTTGATATGCGGCTCGATATTCTCAATGACGCCGAAAAAGTTCGGGTATTGGAGAACCACGGCGGCGACGTCGGAAGACAGGCGCGACTTCAGCGCGTCCACCGGAACGCGGCCGTGGTCGCTTTCGACGAGATCGAATTGCAGGCCGGACGGGTAAGAGATGGTGCGGGCCACATTGCGATAATGAGGATGAACGCTGACCGGCCAGAGGACGCGCGTTCGGCGGGTGTGTCCGAAGGCGAGCATCACCGCTTCGGCCAGCGCCGTGCCGCCGTCGTAAATGCTGGCATTGGCGGCGTCCATAGCGAACAACTCGCACAGCATGGACTGGAATTCATAGATCACTTGCAGCGTGCCCTGCGAGACCTCGGGCTGATAGGGCGTGTAGGCGGTGAGGAATTCGCTGCGTCCGGCCAGCGCGGAGACAGCGGCGGGAATGAAATGGTCGTAGCTGCCCGCTCCGAGGAAACTCACCAAGTCATCGGCCTGCAGGTTTTTGCGCGCCATGCTCATCATGAGGCGCGTGACCTCGGCTTCCGACTTGCCGGCGGGAAGGTTGAGCGGCTGCGTCAGCCGGAGCTCTTTGGGAATGGGCGTGAGCAGCTCTTCGAGAGAAGAGACGCCGATGTCGCGAAGCATGGCGTTGCGATCATCGGCTGTCATGGGAATGTAGCGCATAGGGGTAGTGCAGAATGAAGAACAGTGGCGGGAGACTTAAGCGGTCGTCAGATCGGCATAGGCGGCGGCGTTGAGCAGCGCGGCTTTTTCGGCGGCGAGATTCGCGGTGCGAATCTTAACCACCCAGCCACCGCCGTAGGGCTCCTGATTCATGAGTTCCGGCTTGTCGTTCAGAGCGGCGTTCACCTCGGCCACTTCGCCCGACAGCGGAGAGTAAACGTCGGCCACGGCTTTGACCGCCTCGATGCTGCCGAGGGATTGGCCCTGCGCAATGCGCGAGCCTTTCTCGGGAAGCTGCACGAACACGATGTCGCCCAGCTCGCCCTGAGCAAAATCGGTGATACCGACCACCGCCAGATCGCCTTCGATGCGGACCCATTCGTGGTCTTTGGTGTAGAGGAGATCTTTCGGAATGTTCATCGAATCCTCGAAGAAGTTTTCGGATGGAAGGACTCCAGCCGCAGGTCAGAGCGAAAGGCGCCGGCCGAGCGCTGACCGTGCCCTACGGATGCAAGACGCGGATGTGCACAAAATACGTGAACGAGGCTGTGTAGGTGTAGAGAGCGTACACAATTCGCCGGTCGGAGGAAAAGACGCGAACATCGTAGATGGTCTCGCCTTGCTGTGGGGGATTCACGCGTTGACGCGTGAACCAGTTTCCCAGCGAGTCGAACGCGTTGATCGTCCACAAGTCCTCGGCGGCGAAACCCGGATAGCCCACTCCGGCGCCACCCGAGAACTGGCGGGTGAGTTCGATGGGATAAGTGTTCGAAGAGACGGCCGGACCGCCGTTGAGCGGCAGCAACTCCGTCTCGCGGAAGAACGTGCCGATCGCCGTGGTTTGAAGCCATTGACCGCGATAAAGACCCTCCTGCGGGATATTGTAAGAGCTCACGAACGTATCCAACACGCCCGTGGTCGTGTATCCCCAGGCCGTATCCGGGCCGGCGTACGTGGTTTGAAGAATCCAGATCAGATCACGGGTTTGGTCGTAGAACAGACCGCTGATCTGATGGAAACCATGCACCGGATGGTTGAAACGCAGCGATCCGTCGCGGGAAGTAATGCGTACCCTGTAAGGTGTGAGAGAATCGCCGGTGTTGCTCACCACCTGCCACAGCCAGACCGAGTCCCCGTCGGAAATGAACTGATAGAAGAAACTGTCCATCGTGGCAAGGGTCGTTTCTTCAAGAAGCCGCCCGGGAAGCGACCAGAAGGAAGCGGAATCACGGCAGCCTCCGGATTCGGCCGTCAGATAGGCCACGCCGTAACGAGGCCCGAATTGCAGCACCGGACCGGGCAGCACGCGCGCGCCGCCCGTGAAATCCCACGCCAGCGTCTCCGCAATCTCGTAAACCGTGTTCAAGTAGGCGAAGTTCACCCCCTGATTGGGATGTCCGAGGCCATGCGCCAGTCCGAGGTCTATTTCAAAGCGACAGACGGTAGCCTGATCCGCACCGGTCATGACATAGGAACCCACGCCGTAGCTTGGGTCCAAGGCAACGCTTCCACTGGAGTCGGTGATCTGAACGGATATTGCCGCCATGGTGTCGGCCGGCAGGGTCACCGTGCCCTCCTCGAAGAGGTCCGCGATCAAACTCGTTTCACGGACCGGAATCTCGACGCGTCGCAGAAAGCTCACCGCCAGCCCGTCGAAAGCCACGTACAATACCGCGGTCTCGCCGGCATCCGCCATATCGCGCACGAAGCGGAGATGGCAGCCTTCATAGTAGGTTCCCGGCTGAACGCGGAAAGCATTGCTGTTCCACTGCGCGCTGATGCCGGCATACCAGAAAGGAAAATCAATGTTGCCGGTACACGCATCGCTCGCGTTGAACACCAAGTCCGTGGACTCTTGATCCGGCGTGAAGGGATCGCAATCGCCGAAGTAGAGCTTGGTGGCGTTGGGCGGAAAGAGGTCGGGAGCGCCCGGGCCCTTATCCTCCCAGCAGGCGGAGAGCAACAGGGCAAGAGCCGCCAGCGCTCCGAAGAGTAGCGCCACGGTGGTTTTCATGGCTATCGTCAGGCGGCCGCAGACTTGGCGGCATCCTGCTCCATCAGTTCTTCGACCCACGTGGTATGAATCCGGCTGGCGATGAAGCGCGGATTGTCCAATACGGTGCGATGGAAAGGAATGGTCGTGCGAACGCCTTCCACCACGAACTCATCCAGCGCGCGCCGCATGCGCGCCAGCGCTTCGCTGCGATCATTCCCGTAGGCGATGAGCTTGGCGATCAGGCTGTCGTAATAAGGCGGGATGGTGTAGCCCTGATAGATGTGCGTGTCCACGCGAATGCCGGGGCCGCCCGGCACATGCAGAGCGAGTATGGTGCCCGGAGAGGGAAGAAAGCTGCGGGCGGGATCTTCGGCATTGATGCGGCACTCGATGGCATGCCCGTGGAGACGGACCTTGCCCTGATCCGGCAGCGGATCACCCAAAGCGACGCGCAGTTGCTGTTTGACGAGATCGAAGCCGGTCACTTGTTCGGTGATGGGGTGCTCCACCTGAATGCGCGTGTTCATCTCCATGAAATAGAAGTTGAAATCGCGATCCACGAGAAACTCCATGGTGCCGGCGGAAGCATAGCCGACGGAGGCCGCCGCCTGCGCCGCGATTTTTCCCATGCGCTGTCTTAGCTCAGCGGTCATGACCGGCGAGGGAGTTTCTTCGATGAGCTTCTGATGCCGCCGCTGAGTGGTGCAGTCGCGCTCGCCCAGATGAATGCAATGGCCCAGGCCGTCTCCTAACAGTTGAATCTCGATGTGGCGCGGCTCGATGATGGCCTTTTCAATGTACAGATCGCCGTTGTTGAAGGCGGCTTCGGCCTCGGCGCGCGCCATCTCGAAAGTGGACTCGAAGTTCTCCCAACGGGCGATGAGTCGCATGCCGCGTCCGCCGCCGCCGGCGACCGCTTTGATCATCACCGGAAGGCCGACTTCTTCGGCGGCCTTGCGGCCGTCGGACGCGCTGCCGACGGGACCATCCCACCCCGGAATCACCGGGCAACCCGCCGCCTGCATGGTGCGCTTGGCTTCCGCCTTGTCGCCCATTTTCTCGATCACTCCCGGCGGGGGACCGATCCAAACGAGGTTGTGATCGAGACAAATTTGGGCGAAATCCGCGTTTTCGGCGAGAAAACCGTAGCCCGGATGCACCGCACCGGCATCGGTGATTTCGGCGGCCGCGATCAGGGCTTTGGGCAGAAGATAGCTTTCCGACGCGGACGGCGGGCCGATGCAGACGGACTCGTCGGCGAACTTGACGTGCAGGGCATCCCGGTCGGCGGTGGAATGGACCGCCACCGACTTCAGGCCGAGCTCGCGGCAGGCCCGGATGATGCGCAGTGCGATTTCGCCGCGATTGGCGATCAGAACTTTCTCAAACATCAGGCGGCCGAGGTGTCAATTCGGAACAGGATCTGACCGAACTCGACGGGCTGCACGTTTTCGATGAGAATCTCCACGATCCGCCCGCGAACTTCGCACTCAAGCTCGTTCATGAGCTTCATGG
>JAPKYT010000041.1 GCA_026394155.1 bacterium
AGAAGATCACCTACCTGCATCCCAAGCTCGAACCGATCCTTAAGAGCACCTACGGCATCGCCATTTATCAGGAGCAGGTGCTGGCTATCGCCCGCGATCTGGCCGGATTCTCTCTAGCCCGCGCCGACATTCTGCGCCGCGCCATGGGCAAGAAGGACCCCAAGGAGCTGGCCCGCGTCAAGGCCGAGTTCATCGAGGGCTGCAAGAAACAGAGCCAGCTCTCCGACAAGCTGGCGCGGCAGCTCTACGATCACGTTGAGAAATTCGCCGGCTACGGCTTCAACAAGGCGCACGCCGCCTGCTATGCCGTGCTCGCCTACCAAACCGCCTATCTCAAAGCCAACTTCACCGCCGAGTTCATGGCCGCGGAGATGAGCTCGAAGCACGGCAATACGAAGGAGATGCCCAAGCTCATCAATGAGTGCCGCCGCCTCGGCGTGCCGGTGCTGCCGGTGGACGTGAACGCCTCCGAGCGCTGCTTCACCGTCGAGGACGGCCGCATTTGCTGCGGTCTGGAAGCCGTCAAAAACGTCGGCGTCGCGCCCATCGAAGCTATCCTCGAAGCCCGCCGCGCGCGCGGGCCGTTCATGTCCTTCTTCAATCTGGCGGCGCGCGTGGATACCCGCGTGGTCAGTCGCAAGGTGATGGAGAGTCTCATCGGCTCGGGTGCGCTCGACAATCTCGGCGGTCATCGCGCGCAGTACATGGCCGCGCTCGATCAGTTCTTCGCTTTCGCCGCGGCCTCCGGAAAGGAGCGCGATCTCGGTCAGTCCTCGCTCTTCGGCGGTGGCGGCAGCGGCGGCGGCTTGCGCGAGCCCGCCTTGCCCGACATTCCGCCCTACGCGCCGGATCAGTCGCTGACTCTGGAAAAGGAACTGCTCGGCTTCTATCTTTCGGGTCATCCGCTGGACGGCGTGCGCGGCGACGTCGAGTGGCTGGCCGAGGCTCATCTCGGGGATACCTCGGATTTGCAGGACTTGCAGACGGTGCGCCTCGCGGGTGTGGTCACCGACGTCCGCCGTTCCCAGACTCGCAAGGGCAAGGCCATGGCCTCGATCGTGCTTGAAGATTTTACCGGCAGCGCCGAGCTGCTCGTTTTCGGCGAGACTCTGGATGTCTGCGCGCCGCTCTTGCGCAAGGAAGCCGCCCTCGTGGTCAATACCAAAGTCAGTTGCCGCGAGGACGAGGATCCGAAGTTCATCGCGCAGCAGGTGTACACACTCGAACAAGCCAAGGCCGAGTTCGCGCGCAGCATGTGGCTCACGCTCAACGAGTCGAGCCTGAACGAGTCCACCCTCGATGCTCTCGAGGATCTGTTCCTCAAGCACTCGGGCAATGTGCCCATCTACTTCAAGGTTATTCAGAACGGCCAGCCGCGTGTCGTACAATCCCGCCGCTACCGGCTCAAAACCTCTCTCGATGTGCTGCGTCAGGTTCAGGAAATGCTCGGACAGTCGCAAGTGAAGATCGGCTGATGTCCAAGCCTTCCGGACAAGCGCGCCGCGCGCGCGTGGCCTTTCAAACTTTGGGCTGCCCGAAAAATGCGGTGGACTCCGATGCGCTGACCCACGTGCTTCGCTCCGCCGGTTTCGAGTGCGTGGCGCAGCCGCATCGCGCCGACGTGCTGGTCATCAACACCTGCGGCTTTCTCGATGACGCCAAGATCGAGTCGGTGGAAATGTTGCTCGCCGCTCTGCGCTGGAAAGCGGCGCGGCCCGGCCGCCGCGTGATGGCGATGGGCTGTCTTACCGCCCGCGACGGCGCCGAAATCTCCGCTGAACTTGCCGAACTCGACGGCGTCTTCGGCATCGGCGAGTGGACGCGAATTCTCGAGACGCTGGGAGCCAATCCCGTCGCTACGGATTTCAGTCAGCCGCCGCCGGTCCATGCCTCGTCCGCGGGTCCGGGCTCGGCCTATCTGCGCATCTCCGACGGCTGCTCCCACGGCTGCACCTTCTGCTCGATTCCGCAGATGCGCGGCCTCTACCGCAGCGAACCTCCGGGCGAACTGCTCGCCGAAGCGCGCCGGCTCGTCGAGGGCGGCGTCAAAGAGATCATTCTCATCGGACAGGAAACCACCGGCTACGGAGTGGACATCTATGGCGAGCGCAAACTGGTGGAGCTCTGCTGGAGTCTGTCTGAACTGAACGGCTTGCGCTGGATTCGCTTGCTCTATGCGCATCCGCCGTCGGTGTCGCCTCGCCTGCTCGAAGAGTTGGCGTCCGTGCCGAAGTTCGTCTCATATCTCGACTTTCCCATAGAGCATGCGTCGGATCGAATCCTCAAGCTCATGGGCCGCAAGTCCACCGCCGCGCGCATGAAAGAAACCATCGCCGCCTTTCGCGCGGTTCGCCCCGGCGCCTGTGTGCGCACCTCGCTTATCGTCGGATTTCCCGGCGAAACTGACGAAGACTTCGAGCGGCTCCTGCGCTTTCTCGAGGAGGTGCGCTTCGAACGCGCCGGAGTGTTCCTCTTTTCGCCGCAGGAGGACACCTCCGCGGCGCGGCTTCCCGGGCGCGTGGAAGAGGGCGTCGCTCTGGATCGGCTCGACCACTGCATGACCCTGCAGCGGCGAATCTGCCTCGAAAAACACCGCGCTCTTCAGGGCGCGGTCATGGATGTGCTGATCGAACGTGCGGTGCACGGCGCTTCGTGGGGGCGCAGTGAGTGGGACGCGCCGGAAATTGACGGCCGCGTGCGCGTGAGTTCGGAAATCACCCCGGGAGAAATCGTGCCCGTGCGCATCACTCAAGGACACGCCTACCGGCTGGACGGCAAACCGGCCGTGGCGCCCGAGGACCGGAGTCGGAGAGAATCATGTGGAGAATGCTCCTTACCTGTGCTGCCCTCGCGGCATGCTTGAACGTCGCGCCTCGTGACCCTGATATCTCCGGGATGAGGTCGGAAGGAACCGGGCCGCAGTTTCGCTGTCAGCTCGGCCAACGGCTGGGCAGCGAACGCGATTCACTCCATTTGATCGCCGCCGTCTCCGTTCCCTACGACAATCTCATCTTCCTGCGGTCCGACAGCGGCTTCTCAGCCTCCTTCGAAATCGTCACTACGGTCTTCCGTGAGGGAACCGGCCTCTACGCCGAGCGCATCACCTCCCATGACGCGGCCACCATGATGTTCGCCGAGACCAACAGCCGCGTGCGCAACGCCGTCCACGTCGAGGAGTTCATCGTACCGTCCGGTGACTACCGCGTGCGCGTAACGCTCACCGTGGACAAGGAGAGCCGCCGCAAGTCCAAGTGGGAAGGCGCGATTTCTCTCCCGCCCGCCGACCCGCTGCTGAGGCTCTCCGACATTTACTGGGTTTCTGAAGACGTGACGCTGGCCGAACTCGGCTCGCCGCGTCTGGTGGAAGGTTTCCTCACCACTGAGCCTGAGGCCCGCGCGCGAGTGCAGCTCTTCAGTTCCGGACCGCACGACGTCCGCCTCATCTGGTCGATCCTCAATGAGAGTAAGGACACCGTGCGCACCAAGGCGGATACCATCCGCCCCACCGAGCAGATACAAACGCACGAGTACACGCTCGAAGTGCGCGGCCTCGCTCCCGAACGCTACCTGCTGCGGCTCGAAGCCGAGGGCAACGGCAGGCGCGAAGTCCGCACCCGGCAGTTCACCATTCGCATTCCCGGCGTGCCCCTCTCGGTCACCGATTTCGATCTGGCCGTCCGCCAGATGAAGTACATCGCCACCGGTGAGGAGTACAATCAACTGCGCGCGGCTCTCCCGCAGGAGCGCGAGCGCCTCTTCAAAGAGTTTTGGAAGAAGCACGATCCTACGCCGGACACTGAGGAAAACGAGCTCCTCGAGGAGTATTTCCGGCGCGTCGAGTACGCCAACGAGAAGTTTGCCACCCAGCGGGCTGGCTGGGAAACGGATCGCGGCCGCATCTATCTCGTTTACGGCGAACCCACCGACATCGAGCGGCATCCTTTCGAGGCCAATTCGCGCCCTTACGAAGTCTGGTTCTACAGCCAGATCGCCCGCCGCTTCGTGTTCGTGGACTACACCGGTTTCGGCGACTACACGCTGGTCGGCCCGGAGTGGGGCTATTGACATGATGCTTCCGCGGCCTCTGCTTCCCGGCGGGCGCATCGGCATCTGCGCCCCCGCCGGCCCCGTAAATGAGGAGAGGCTGCGCGCCGCCATCGAAGCTCTGCGCGCCGACGGTTACGAGGTGGTCACCGCCCCCTCGGCTTTTGCCCGCGACGGCCTGTTTGCCGCGCCCGATGACGTGCGCCGCCGCGAACTCGAGGAAATGTTCGCGCGCCCCGACGTGCAGGCGGTGTTCTGCGCGCGCGGCGGCGTGGGGTCCAGTCGCTTGCTGCCGGATCTCGATAGCGCGCTCATCGCCCGCTCGCGCAAATCTTTCTTGGGGTTTTCGGACGTCACCGTTTTGCAGTGGCTGCTTGGCAAACGCCATGAGTTCGTCACATTTTCCGGTCCGCTCGCGATCGAATGGGAAGGCGGCGTCAGTCCGGCCACGAGGCAGCGCGCGCTGCAGACGCTCAGCGGTCGCATGAGCGGCGACTTACTGGCCGGATTTCCGCGTGACCGCATCCGCACTCTGCGCGGCGGCAAGGTGCGCGGCCGCCTCTGGCCGGGAAATCTGACTATGATCGCCACGCTCCTCGGCACTCCGTATCTTCCCGACCTTGCCGGCGCCGTTCTGCTCATCGAAGACGTGAACGAGCCGCCGCACCGTGTGGACCGTCTGCTCTTTCATCTGCGCAACGCGGGAGTGCTGAATCAGGTCGCCGCCGTGTTGGCCGGAGAACTCGAATTCGGCGAGGAGGGCGAGTTGAAAGGCTCGGTCACGCGCTCTTTGCTCGAGGCTGCGCGCGGTCTCGAAATCCCGCTCGCGCTTGGCCTTCCCTACGGTCACGGTCCCGAGCGTGTGACCTTGCCGGTCGGTGCGCTGGTGGAGTGGGACTCAAGTCATGCCACGCTGACCTTGTGCGAACCGGTCACGGAGGCGGCATGAATCGGCTGCGCATCGCCTTCTTCGTATCGGGCAACGGCACGCTCTTCGAAACCATCGCCACCCGCTGCCGCAGCGGTGAACTGCCGGCCGAGCCGGTGCTGCTGATCTCCTCGAATCCCGAGGCTCCCGCGCTGGAACGCGCGCGCCGTCTCGATGTGCCCGCAAAAGTCCTGCGTCGTCAGGATTATGCGACGGAAGATGAGTTTTCCCGCGCGCTGCTCTCCGAACTCGATAGTCACGCGGCGAATTTCGTCTGTCTGGCCGGTTATCTCAAGCTGGTGCCGCCGGAGATGGTGCAAGCGTTTCATCACCGTATGCTGAACATTCATCCGGCGCTGCTTCCGGCCTTCTGCGGCAGGGGACTGTACGGCCGCCGCGTGCACGAAGCCGTTCTCGAGTACGGCGCGCGCATCACCGGCGCCACCGTTCATCTGGTGGATGAAGAGTACGATCACGGTCCCATCGTCTTGCAGCGCGCCGTCTTTGTGAACGAGGACGAAACTCCCGAAACCCTCGAGCGGCGCGTGCACGCCATCGAACACGATCTCTACACCGATGCGGTTCGTCTTTTTGCCGAAGGCCGGATCGTCGTGACCGGCCGCCGCGTCACCATACTACCCGCCAAGCTTGCATGATTGACATTGGCCGCGCGCTCTTCAGTGTCACCGACAAGACCGGTCTCACGGATCTGGCCCGCGAACTCGCTTCGCGCAACGTCGAACTTCTCGCCTCCGGCGGCACGGCCACAGCCTTGCGCGCCGCTGGCTTGCCGGTCACGCCCGTCGAAAAATGGACCGGCCACCCGGAGGCTATGGAAGGCCGCATCAAAACGCTCCATCCCCGCATTCACGGCGGCATTCTCGCCCGTCGCGATCATGCGGGCGACCGCGCGGATATGGCGCGTCTGGGACTGGAACCGATTGACGTGGTTGTCGTGAACTTCTATCCTTTCGAGCAGACTCTGGCCGCCGGCAAATCCGAGGAAGAGATCATCGAAGCAATAGACGTCGGCGGACCCTCGATGGTGCGCGCCGCCGCCAAGAATCACCGGTACGTGGTCGTGCTCACCGATCCTTTGCAGTATGCCGACTTCCTCGATCTCTATCGAGCCAACCACGGCAAAATCCCGGAAGATTTCGCCAAGCGCTGCGCCGCCCGCGCCTTCGCCCGTCTCGTGTCCTATGACAGCGCCGTGGCCGGCTGGTTTAATGATGGCCGCGTCGAAGGACTGTTGCTCGAACAAGTGCGCCCGTTGCGCTACGGCGAGAATCCTCACCAGCGCGGCTGGCTGCTGAAAAAATGGAGTCAGGTACCCGCGGGTTTGGTGGCCGCCGATCAGCTCGCGGGAAAGGAGCTTTCCTACAACAACCTGCTCGACGCCGAGGGCGCGCTCAGGCTGTTGGCGGAATTCGACGAGCCCGCCGCCGTCATCATCAAGCATGTCACGCCCTGCGGAGTGGCCGTGGCGGATAACACGGCGCGCGCGCTGACTCTGGCTCTCGAAACGGATCGTGTCTCGGCTTTCGGCGGCATCGTCGCGCTCAATCGCGAAATGGATGGCAAGACGGCTAAGGTGGTGAGCGACATGTTCCTCGAAGTCATTCTCGCTCCGCAGTTCACCGATGACGCGCGCGCCGTTCTCGCCAAAAAGAAGGCGCTGCGGCTCATCACCTTCGACTGGAGCGAGCTCAAGAGCCGCCCGCCCTTGACCGAGATTCGACCCGTCTGGGGCGGCTATCTCTCTCAAGATGCCGACTTCGGCCTGCCCGAAATCCACGACTTCAGAGTCGCCACCAAGCGCGCGCCCGCGGCAAGCGAACTGGCTGCCATGACGCTGGCGTGGAAAGTCTGCAAGCACGTCCGCTCCAACGCCATCGTGTTTGCCGACGCAGCGCACACTCTCGGCATCGGCGCGGGTCAAATGTCGCGCGTGGATTCGGCGCAAATCGCCGTGCGTAAGGCGGCGGCCGCCCAGCTCGATCTGTCCGGCTGCGCCTGCGCCTCCGACGCTTTCTTCCCCTTCCGTGACGGCCTCGACGTGGCCGCTCGGGCGGGCGCAACTGCCGTCATTCAGCCCGGCGGCTCGGTGCGCGACAACGAGGTCATCGCCGCCGCCGACGAGCACGGCATGAGCATGGTTTTTACAGGCCGGAGACATTTCCGGCACTAATGTAAGGGAGATGCGAAGATGCAGTGGCCCCACAACGTGAAGTCTCCTCTCTATGTGCGTGCGTGGTCCCGCGTGCGCTATTCCGGAAAGGACTACATCGTCCGGCGTGACATCAAGGGCGCGATCTACCAGCTCGTGGGTCGCATGACCCGCAAACTGCCCTCGATGAAAGAAGCCATTGACGCGGCGCGCAACCAAAAACTCGTTTGCCAGTGGGGCGGCTACTACTCCGTCTACGTCCGCGTAGACCTGGAAGAGGTCCCCATGATCCTGCAATGGCTGTGGGAATTTGAGAAGAAGCGCGGCGTGGAGCCGCCTGATTTGAATGAACGCATCGCTCTGTCCGATGAGGGCTGATCTCGCCTGAGCCGTTTTGGCCGGCGGAAACGGCTCTTTCTGCCGGTTCATGCAACCAAGGAACCCCTGCCGATGTCCTTCAGCGGATTCTTTTCCAACGAAATCGCCATTGACCTCGGAACGTGCAACACTCTGGTCTATGTCAAGGGCAAGGGCATTGTCGTGCGCGAGCCGTCCATGGTGGCCGTGCGCAAGCGCGACAACAAAATCGTCGCTATCGGCACCGAGGCGCGCGAAATGCTCGGCAAGACCCACCGCGATCTCGAAGTCATACGCCCCATGCGCGACGGCGTCATTGACGACGACGAGCTGGCCGAAGTCATGATCCGCGCCTTCATCCGCAAGGCGCAGAAGAACCGCCTCATGCGGCCGCGCGTCATTGTCTGCGTCCCCTCGGGCGTGACCAAGTCCGAAAAACGCATCATCCGCGATTCGGCCGAGCACGCCGGCGCGCGCGAAGTCTATCTCATCGCCGAACCCATGGCCGCCGCCCTCGGTGTCGGCTTGCCCGTCAACGAGCCCATCGGCAGCATGGTCATTGACATCGGCGGCGGCACCACCGAAATCGCCGTCATTTCCCTCTCCGGCATCATCACCGACACCTCCATCCGCATCGCCGGCGATGAACTCGACGAGTGCATCGTCCAGTTCATGCGCCGCAACTACAACTTGCTGATCGGCGAACGCACCGCCGAGGAGATCAAAGTGCGCATCGGCTCCGCCGCCAAGCTCGAACAGGAACTCTCCATCGTGGCCAAAGGACGCGACCTCGTCGAAGGCGTGCCCAAGGCCATCGAGATCAACTCCATTGAGATTCGCGAGGCCCTGGCCGAACCCATCTCGCAGATCGTGCACGCCGTCCGCACCGCTCTCGAAAAAACTCCGCCCGAACTGGCCGCCGACATCCGCGACCGCGGCATCGTGATGACCGGCGGCGGCGCTCTCATCAAGGGAATGGACGTGCGTCTGCGCGAGGAAACCTCCCTGCCCGTCATCATGGCCGAGGATCCGCTGACCTGCGTCGTCCGCGGCACCGGCAAAGTGCTCAACGACTTCGAAACGTACCAGAAGGTGCTTCTCTCCTCGTGACCCGCCCATGAGGAATTCCGCCCTGCTCTTCACGCCGCGACTGGACTGGATCGTTTTCCTCGTGACGGTCGGCTTCTCGCTGACCCTTCTCTTTTTCGGCAAAAGCCCCGCCGTCACCTCCGCCAAACGCGAAATCGGCGGAATCGTCGCCTACGCCGGCAAACCGGTGGGGCTGGTGCGCCGCAGCTTCGGGCTGTGGAAAGAAAACAATGACCTGCGCGCCCGCGCCATGACCCTCAGCCGGGAAAACGCCGAACTGCGCGACGCCGCTCTCGAAAATGCGCGGCTGCGCGCCATGCTCAACTTCCGCAACCGCTCTCCATTGCCGCTCAAGAGCGCCGAGGTGATGGGCTTTCCCGGCTTGAGCGTAGGGGGACGGATTCTCCTCGACGTCGGCCGCAGCCAAGGCGTGCGCCTCAACTCGGCCGTGCTCACTCCCGACGGTTTGGTGGGCAAGGTTGTCGAGGTCTCCGATCATTCGTCGCTCGTCCAGACCTTGCAGGGCAACGCCTACGGAGTATCGGTTTACATCGAGCGCTCCCGCGTGGCCGGCATTCTGCGCTGGGCCGGCTCGGCAACCTGGACCATCGTCGGTCTCTCCACCGGCGAGGACGTTCACGTCGGCGATCTCGTGCTCACCACCGGCGCGGGTTCCGTCTTTCCGCAGAACGTGCGCGTCGGCGTGGTCACCAAAGTCACCGGCCAACATGAGGCGAACCAAGGCTGGTGTCAGGTGCGGCCCTTTGTGCGCTTCGAGTCTCTCGAAGAGGTCTTCGTGGTCACCCAGCCGAATCGCGCCACCGAGGCCGAAGATCTGCGGATGAATGAGAGCCGGCCATGAGCTACCTGACTATGGCGCTGATCGCCTTCGTGCTGTTGGTCTTGGACGCGAGCCTCGGCGGCCTTTTGACCTTGGGCTCCGTGCGGCCTTCGCTCACCCTGCCCTTTGTCGTTTACGTCGGGTTGCTGCGCGGCCCGGTTCCCGGAACCCTCTTCGGCGCCGCCTTGGGTCTGGGTGCTGATGTTCTCGGAGCTCTGCCCTTGGGCGCGACCTCTTTCGCCTATTCCGTGGTCGGTTTCGCTTGCGGAAAGTTGTGGCGCGAAGGCGCCTTTCGTCTCATGTGGCCGTGGGGGACGTTTCTCTTTGGCGGTGCGGTTTTTTCCGAACTCGTCGCCCACTATCTCGTCTCCCGCGGCACCGGACTTGCGCTCGGACCGCTGCTGCTCACCAGCGGCTTGCCCGCTGCGCTTTACACCTCCGTCCTCGGTCTTCTCTGGTTTCTGTCTCCGCTGCATCGCGTGCGCGGCACATGAGAATCGGCAAAGTCAGTCCGGAAGCTCTCCGACTGTGGAGCTTCATTGTCATCGGTGTTCTGCTCTTCGGAATGCTGGGCATTCGCCTCTTCCAATTGCAGGTTCTGCAGTGGCCCGAGTACCGGGAGAAGTCGGATCACAATCGTTTTCGCCTGATCGAGATCGCTCCCCCGCGCGGCGTCATGCGCGACCGGCGGGGCCGCCTGCTGGTGACCAACCGGCCCTCCTACACCTGTTATGGCGTCCCCGGTGAACTCTGGCGCGACAAGACCGGCATGACGCTGCTCGCACAGGCCCTGCAAATGCCGCCCGGACTCCTCGAAAACGAGATCGTCCGGCCTTTCCGCCGCACCTTCGCCCCCGCGCGGCTCAAACGCGACCTGTCCTTCACCGAACTCTCCGCCTTTGAGGAAGTCCGTGACCAGATTCCCGGAGCGTTTCTCGAAGTCGAGCAAAAGCGAGCCTACACCGGAAAACTGGCCGCGCATCTCGTGGGATACGTGTCCGAAGTGGCCAAAGAGGAACTGGACAAGTTTCCCGCCGTGGTCACCGGCGATCTGGTGGGCAAACGCGGACTCGAGCGCATCTATGATGCGGAGCTCCGCGGTGCCAAGGGCCGCCGCTTCTCGGTAGTCAACGCGCTCGGGCAGGAAGTGGGCGAGATGGAAAACGTCAAGCGGATCGAGCCCGTCGCCGGCAAGGAACTCTGGCTCACGCTCGATCTCGACGTGCAGGCTTTGGCCGAGTCGCTGCTCGCCGGCACGATCGGCGCGGTGGTGGCCATGGACGTCCGCACCGGCGGCGTGATCGCCATGGCCAGCGCGCCCTCTTACGATCCCGAGATCTTCGCCGGACGGGTGAATGCCGTGCAGTGGAACGCGCTCATGGAAGACCCGAACAAGCCCATGCTGAACCGCGCCGTGCAGACTATGTATCCGCCCGGCTCCACCGTGAAAATGGCGATGCTGGTTCAAGGACTGGAAAGCGGCCGGATCACTCCCAACTGGTCCGCGAGCTGTCCGGGATTCTACACCGTCGGCAATCGTGCCTTCAAGTGCTGGAAGAAAGGCGGGCACGGCCATGTCACGCTGCTGCGGGCCGTGGAAGCGAGCTGCGACGTTTTCTTCTACAAGGTCGGCATGCAGATCGGCGTGGACGGCGTGCACGACGCCCTCGCGCGATTCCATTTCGGAAGCGCCACCGGAGTGGATCAGACCTCCGAAGCCGACGGCCTGATTCCCTCCGAAGCCTACTACAATCGCCGCTACGGCCCCAACGGCTGGACGCGCGGCTTCATCCCCTCCATTGCCATCGGCCAAGGCGAAGTGCTGGTCACGCCGCTGCAGATGTGCGGCTACATCGCCGCTGTCGCCGACGGCAAAGTCTGGCGCAGACCGCATCTGGTGGACGGCATCTTCGATCCCGAGACTCAGACTCTCGCCCGCGTGCCGCAGCCGGAACCGCAACCGCTGCAGGCCAAAGCCGAATACATCGCCATGGCGCAGGAAGGCGCGCGCCGCGTAGTCTGGGGCGCCGAAGGCACGGCCCGCCGGCAGCAGGATGATCAGGTGCCCATCGCCGGCAAGACCGGAACCGCTCAGAACCCGCACGGCGATGACCACGCGTGGTTCATCGGCTTTGCGCCGGTCGAGAATCCCATCGTGGCCTGCTGCGTTCTGGTGGAGTTCGGCGGGCATGGCTCCTCGGTCGCCGCACCTATCGCCAAGGAAGTGCTGAAACGCTATGTCCTCTTGGAGCGCGGCGGGGAAGAGCAACTCGCTTACGCCTCGGGTGGGAAGCCCTGATGCCGCGTCTGGCGCAGACCATTGACCTGCGGATTCTCGCTGCTCTCCTGATGCTGGTGCTGATCGGCATTCTCGCCAACTATTCCACCAGCTTCGCCGAAGGAGAGCTCGAGTTCACGCATTTCCACCGCCAGCTCATCTGGAGCGCTCTCGGCTTGCTCCTCATGCTGGCCGCCCTGTCCGTGCCCAGCAAGTATTTCCAGTCCTTCGCCTACGTGGCCTATGTTCTCGGAGTGCTGGGACTTCTGGCGGTGCTGGTCATAGGCACGTCGCAGATGGGCGCCAGACGCTGGATCGGTTTCGGCCTCTTCCAGTTTCAGGCTTCCGAACTCGCCAAGCTCACCACCTTGCTCGGTCTGGCGAGATTCCTGTCGGATTTTCCGCGCGACCTCGGCAGAACGTGGCTCACGGTGGCGGCCATCGCTCTGGTCTTGGTGCCGATGGGTCTGGTCTTTGGGGAGCCCGATCTCGGCACGTCGCTGGTCTTTCCCATGATGCTCTTCTGCGTGCTCGCGTGGGCCGGAGTCCCGCTCTGGCATCTGCTGATCATGCTCTGTCCGCTGGCCGCCGTCATTACGTCATGGGATGCGACCCTGCATGTGCTGATGCTGGTGGCGGTTTTGGCGCTGGTCTTTGTCTCGGCCCGCAAGCTGGTCCCCGTGGTGCTGGCCGCCGTGCTCTTCTTGCTCATCGGCTCGGCCACGCCCATGCTCTGGAACAGGCTCCAGCCCTACCAGCAGAAGCGTTTGCTGACCTTTGTGGATCCCGAGTCCGATCCGTTAGGCTCTGCTTACCAGTTGATCCAGTCGAAAATCGCCGTCGGCTCGGGCGGCATCGCGGGCAAAGGCTTTCTGAACGGCACGCAAACTCAGCTCAAGTTCCTGCCCGAAGGACACACCGACTTCATCTTCTCGGCCTGGGGTGAGGAACTCGGCTTTCTGGGAACGGCGGCCGTAGTCGCGCTGCTCTTTCTCATTTTCTATCGGGGCATTCGTCTCGCTCCTCAATGCCACAACCGCTTCTATTCGCTGGTGGCGGCGGGAATAGTTTCCATGCTCGCCGCGCAGTCGCTCACCAATCTCTTTATGACCGTCGGCCTGCTGCCGGTGACCGGTGTGCCGCTGCCCTATATCAGCTACGGCGGAAGTTCGCT
>JAPKYT010000013.1 GCA_026394155.1 bacterium
TCGGCAACGCACACGGTCATCTTCTCCTGCACGTGCCCGGCCTTCACCGTGCCCTTGGGAAACTCCCACTTGCCGAGCGGGTGCCCGGTCTCGGGGTCCTTCACGTCCGCGCCCTGGGCGAAGATCACAAACCGCATCCCCTCCGTCACGCCCTGGGCGGAGCCGACATTGATGATGAGATGACACTCATCCAGTATTCCCGCCACGCGGCCTTCAATCGGTTGCGCCATTTTCTTCACCCTTTCGATGTTTGCCCTGCCCCTTACGGCGACTTTTACCCATTCTACTGTAAAGCATTATATTTCGGCCTTTTGCAGGGTGTCAAGGGAAAGATTCGTTGACATCGGCTTTGGGAGGCGCTTATAATCAAGCGAATCACGATTTGCGAGACAAGTTGGGACGCTCTGCCCATGACGCTGATCGCGGGGATTGACGAGGCCGGTTACGGCCCTCTGCTTGGTCCGCTCGTCGTTTCCGCTACCGCCTTTTGCGTCGAGGAATTGCCGGTTGCGGATTGCGGATTGCGGAATGACAATGAACTCATCTCTAAATCCGCAATCCGCAGTCCGCAATCCGAAATAGATTGCCTGTGGCGTACGCTCGCGCCGGTGGTGACCAAGACGCCCAACCGGCACAACGACAGCGTCGTCGTCGGCGACAGCAAGCGCTTGTATTCGCGCGCCATCGGGCTCAAACATCTGGAGGCGGCGGCCCTTGCGTTTCTCGGCGCGATAGACAAGCCGGTCGAAAGTCGCGAGGCGATTCTGACGGCCTTGTCGCTCGATGACGTGCCGGAGCCCGGCGCCTGTCCCTGGCACACCGGCCCCGGGCTTGCACTGCCGGTGGAAGTCGAGAGTCTGACAATACGATACAAGGCCGCGCGGTTGAAGTCGCAATTGGCCGCGTGCGGGATGCAGTTCTGCGGCGTGAAGTCCGTGGTGAGTTCCCCGCAGGAATTCAACGCCGGAATCCGCCGGTACGGGAACAAGGCTCGGACGCTCTTTGAGTCGGTGGGCGTGTTGCTGAAGTGGGTCGCGGGCTGCGCGGCGGGCCGCCGGTTTATCGCGCACGTGGACAAGCAGGGCGGACGCGATCACTACGCCGACCTGCTCGCCGAGTTTCTGCCCGGCGCAACGATCCAGATCGTGCTGGAAAGCCGGCGGATTTCGAAGTACTCTGTGAGCGGCAAGGACCTCGACGGGGTGGTGAGCTTCGCGATGGACTCCGAGGACGAGCAACTGCCCGTCGCCCTGGCGTCCATGTGCAGCAAGTATTTGCGGGAGTTGGACTTAATACTTTTTAACCGTTTCTGGCAGGCTCGCGTTCCGAACTTGCGCCCGACAGCGGGTTATGCGGAGGATGGCCGGCGGTTTCTCTCGCAGGTCTGGCCGGCGATGCAGGCGGCGGGCCTTGATCCGGACATGATTGTGAGAACCAGATAAATCCTGGTTTTGTGGTCATTTTGAGGATTGATCAAAAGGAGCGGTCTCGACGATGAGCAAAGTAGTAGCGGTTGCGGGCGCCACCGGCGCCGTGGGCACGGAAATGATCAGGATGTTGGAAGAGCGGAATTTCCCGGTGCGTAGGATCAAGCTTCTCGCCTCGGAGCGTTCAGTCGGCAAGCGGCTGACGTTCAAGGGCGAGGAAGTGCCCGTCGAGCAACTGACGAAGACTGCCTTCAAGGGCATCGAGATCGCCCTGTTCAGCGCGGGGGCCGACCGCAGCCGCGAGTTCGCGCCGCCCGCTGTCGCCGACGGCGCCGTGGTCATTGACAACAGCAGCGCCTTCCGCATGGACGACGGGGTGCCGCTGGTCGTGCCGGAGATCAACCCCGAAAAGATCCGCGAACACAAGGGCATCATCGCAAACCCGAACTGCACCACGATCATCATGGTCGTGCCGATTTATCCCCTGCACAAGGCGGCGAAGATCAAACGCATCGTCGTCTCCACGTACCAGGCCGTCTCGGGCACGGGCCAGAAGGCCATCGAGGAGCTGAGGGAGCAGGTGCTGCTGGCCCTGGCGGGAAAGCCGGTCACCCCGAAGGTCTACAAGTACCAGATCGCCTTCAACCTGTTCCCGCACGTGGACACCTTCCAGCCGAACGGCTACACGAAGGAAGAGATGAAGATGGTCAACGAGACGCGCAAGATCATGGGCGACTACAGCATCATGGTCAGCGCGACCACGGTGCGCGTGCCGGTCTTCCGCGCGCACTCGGAGTCCGTCAACGTGCAGTTCCACCGCAGGCTTACGGCCGCCG
>JAPKYT010000063.1 GCA_026394155.1 bacterium
TCGGGGTAGAAGTAGTTCTTGCGGTCGAACTTGCAGCGCGGATGAATGGTCGCCTGAAGCGCCAGCGCGAGCTTGGCCGCCTGCCGCACCACTTCCTCATTGAGAACGGGAAGCGCTCCGGGCATTCCCAGACAAGTGGGACAGATCAGAGTGTTGGGAGGATCGCCGTACCGGTTGGGACAGCGGCAGAAAGCTTTGGTCTGTGTCACCAGCTGGGCGTGGATCTCGAGACCGACGATGAGCTCGTAGTTCACGAGCGGCCCTCGCACGTCAGACTCTCCACCTGCGCGCCGAGCTGAAGAATCCGTTCTTCGGCGAAATGCGGGCCCATGATCTGCAGACCGATGGGAAGTCCCTGCCGGTCCTTCCCCACCGGAACCGACAGAGCGGGCACTCCGGCGAGATTGGCGGATACCGTGTAGATGTCCGACAGGTACATGGCCAGCGGATCGTCGAGCTTCTCGCCCAGTTTGAAGGCCGTGGTGGGCGCGGTGGGCGTGATGAGCACGTCCACCTCCGCGAACGCCTTCTTGAAATCGTCGAGAATGCCGCGCCGCACCTGCTGCGCCTTGCGATAGTAGGCGTCGTAGTAGCCCGCGGAGAGAACGAAGGTGCCCATCATGATGCGGCGACGCACCTCGGGGCCAAAGCCCTCCCCGCGCGTTTGTTCGTAGAGATCGGACAAGGTGGAAGCGGCCGGGTCGCGCCAGCCATAGCGCGCGCCGTCGAAGCGCGCCAGATTCGAGCTGGCCTCGGCGGCGGCCACGATGTAATAAACTGGAATGGCGTACGGCGTGTGCGGAAGCGAGACTTCGCAGACGTGGTGGCCCAGCCCGCGCAGGCGCTCGACGGCCCGGCGAATGGCCGACTCCACGTCCGGCGCAAGGCCCTCGAGGAAGTATTCTTGCGGCAGGCCGATGCGCAGCGCATGATTTAGTCGAGCGAGGCCGCCGTTGCGCATCGGGGGCGGAACGTGAGCGCTGCTCGAATCCATGCTGTCCACGCCGGCCATGAAGCACAGGAGATCAAAGAGACGCGCACAGGACGTCGAAATGGGCGCGATTTGATCGAGGGACGAGCCGAAGGCCACCAGCCCGTAGCGCGACACCCGGCCGTAGGTGGGTTTGAGTCCGGCCACTCCGCAGAAGGCGGCGGGCTGCCGGACGCTGCCGCCGGTATCGCTGCCCAGCGCACCGTGAACCCACCCCGCCGCCACGGCCACGGCGCTGCCGCCGGACGAGCCGCCGGGGACCCGTTCAGGATCTCGCGGATTGCGCACGGCGCCGAAGACACTGTTCTCCGACGACGAACCCATGGCGAATTCGTCGAGGTTCGTCTTACCGATGACCACCGCCCCGGCTTTCTCGAGTCGCTCCACCGCCGTGGCCGTGAAGCCGCTGCGAAAGCCGTCGAGAATCTTCGAGGCGCAGGTGAGCGGCTGATCCTTGATGGCGATATTATCTTTCACCGCGAGGATCCAGCCGCCGAGGGGCAGCGACTCGCCGCGCGTCAGGGCATCACGCACCCGCCGCGCATCCTCCCGCGCACGACCGTCAAAGAGAGTGACAAAGGCCCGGAGAGCTTCTCCCTTGCGGGCCAGTGTCAGCGACAAATCCACGGCGTCAGGAAGCTGATTCGGATGGCTTCTCAGATGTTCGGGGCTGGGCAGCGGGGTGAACATGTACGGCGGTTTGCTCGCGGTCGGTTGACGCCGGTTTGTCCGGCGACGGCGGCTTGTCGGCTGTAAGGTCCGAGAGCGGCGCGTTGATCTCGCGCTGAACTTCCTGCGTGGCGCGGCGAAATTCGGCCAAGCCCTTGCCGATGGCACGCGCCAGCTCCGGCAGTCGTTTCCCGCCGAACAAGAGAAGAACAACGAGAAGAACCAGCAGGATTTCCGTTGCGCCGAGATTCATGCGCAATTTCTCCTTCGGCTCAAACGACAAACACGGCGGGCGGGTCAGCGCGCCTCAGGCCCGCTACCGCTGCCGCCATGGAGCGAAAAACGCTCGCGCCGTCGGTCCTGCCCACCAGCGGATCACAAACGCGCTCCGGGTGGGGCATGAGTCCCAAGACGTTACCGCGAGCGTTAATGATGCCGGCGATCGCATGGCGGCTTCCGTTGGGATTGCCATCGGGAACGTCCTCGCGCCGCGGGCCGGCATAGCGGAAGACCACACGCTCCTCCGCTTCGAGCTCTTCGATCGTGCGGTCGTCGGCGACGTAGCAGCCCTCGCCATGCGCGATGGGAACGGTGATCACCTGAGCGGGCTCGTACTGAGAGGTGAAGGCCGTGTGCGCGTTTTCCACCCGCAGCATGACTTCACGCGAAACGAAACGCAGTGAACGGTTGCGAATCAACGCTCCCGGCAGCAGCCCCGCTTCGCAGAGAATCTGGAAACCGTTGCAGATGCCGATGACCAAGCCGCCGGCCTCGGCGAACCGGCGTACCTCGGGCATGATGGGCGAGAGCTTGGCGAGCGCGCCGGCGCGAAGATAATCACCGTACGAGAATCCTCCGGGAATGACCACGGCGTCACACGCGCCGAGTGCGTGTTCTTTGTGGAACACGGCGCGCACCGGGTAACCGAGAACCGCGCCGAGGGCGTGGTGGCAATCCCGATCACAGTTCGACCCCGGAAAGGTGATCACCGCGAAGGTCACGGCATCTCCACGCGAAAGGTCTCGATCACCGGATTGGCGAGCAGACTGCTGCTCACCTCCGTCAGCAGCGACTCCGCCTCTGCGCGCGGCATGTCCTCCAGATCGAACTCGATGAGCTTGCCGATGCGCACGTCGCGCACTTTGGCCTGTCCATGGTTCTGTAGAAACTGACAGACCGTCTGACCCTGCGGATCCAGCACGCCCGGCTTGTAAGTCACGTAGACTCGCGCTTTCACCGGCGGCCTCGATAGACGGTCACCGGCTCGGCATCGCCCTCCTCGACGTCCTCCTCGGGCTCATGGCGCGTGACCATTCCTCGAATCATTCCCGTGACAAATCCGGCCACGACCACCGCGGCCAAGACCAGAAACGTGTGGCGCGGCGGATTGATTCCCATAACGACGAGGGCCGCGCCGAGGAAAAGGAGCTTGGCGAGATTGTAGCCGGGCTCGCGAAGGCTGATGCGCGGCAGCCCCGGGAAGGGCAGGCGACTGATCATGAGAAGACTGGTCAGGAGAATGAGGCCCGCCAAAACATTGGGATCGCCGATCTCGTCCCACAGGGAGTAATTCATGATAACGAACGACGAGATCAGGCACGCGTGCAGCGGCGAACTCAGACCCACGAAGTCGTGCGCATGGCTGTCGGCAGTGAGGTTGAAGCGGGCCAAACGCAGCGCTGTGAACAGCACCGGCAGGAAGGTCACCAACAATCCCGGTACCCCGGAGTCGGCAAAGGCTACGTTGTAGACCAGCGTGGCCGGAGCCACACCGAACGAAACCATGTCCGCCATGGAATCGAACTGGAGGCCGAAGGCGGAGGAGCTGCGGAAGAAGCGGGCGGCTTTGCCATCGAACGCATCGAGCAACGCCGCCAGCACAATCAGCCAGCCCGCTACGAGCGGATGACCGCCGGTGGCCATGAGGATGGAGAGAAGGCCGCAGAAGAGGTTGCCCGTTGTCATCAGATTGGCCGGCCACTTTCTCATTCGATTTCCTTTCCCGTAAACTGCGCGATAACCGTTTCGCCGGCTCTCACCCGGCACCCCAATTGCGTCTTCAGTTCAGCGGAAGACGGCAGAAACACATCCATGCGTGAACCGAAGTAGATCAAGCCGAAACGAACGCCGCGTCCGATGCGGTCTCCTTCCTTCAGCCGGCACGAAATCCGGCGCGCCAGCATGCCGGCCACCTGTCGCCACGCCACCGGGCCGAAGGGTGTATCGGCTTCGACGTCCACGCGCGCATTGCCGCGCTCGGCGCGAGTGCTTCCGGCATGGTGATGTTCGCCCGCGGTTTCCATCACGCGGCGGACGCGGCCCGCCACCGGCGTGCGATTCACGTGCACATCGAAGAGCGAGAGAAAAACCGCCACGTGCTTGCGTCCGTCAGGCAGCGTGTCGCAGGCGATGACCCGCCCGTCCGCCGGAGCCACCGCCAGATCGTCACCGGGCGGCGCGGATCGCGCCGGATCGCGAAAGAACAACAGCAGCAGCCCCGCCATCAGGCAGAGCGCAACACCCATAGCGAGCAGAGTTGAGCCGCGCGCGCTAATCCCCCAAACGAGCAGCAGCGCGCCCACCACGAACACCGGCAGCACGACACCAACCGCTTCGGGAGCAAAGCGCATGACGTTTATTCTCCGGGCACGATGCCTCACATGGCACGCGTCAGGCGATCCGACAGTTCGCGATACGCCTTCTCCACCCCGCCCAAGTCCTGCAGGAAGCGCTCGCGGTCCAGCTTGCGGTTCTTTTTCTTGTCCCAAATCCGGCAGTTGTCCGGGGTGATTTCGTCCCCGATGCAAATGTGATCACCGGCGTCGCCGAACTCGAGGGTAAACTCCACCAGCAGCAAGCCGCGGCGGTCAAACAGGGACTTCAGGATCGCGTTCGCCTTCGACGCCAGCCGGCCCATGGTGCGCATCTCTTCCGCTTTGGCGTAGCCGAGAGCCAGAGCGTGTGTCTCGTTGATCTGCGGACTGGCCAGCTTCGGCACCTTGAGGTAGTACTCCAAGATGGGAAAATCCAAGTACTGACCTTCATCGAGCCGGAAACGCTGGGCCAGCTTGGCCGAGGCCACGTTGTGTACGACGACTTCGATAGGAATCATGCGCAGTTTTCGCACCAGCAGCTCGCGGTCTCCCGCGCGCTCCACGAAATGCGTCGGCACATGGTAGTTCTCGAGATACTGGAAGAGGAAACTCGAAATCCCCGCGTTGACTTCACCCTTGCCCGGGATGCGAGTTTTCCTGGAACCGTTGTCATCGAGGAAGTCGTCCTTGAATTCGAGCAGCAGGTGCGTGTCCCGTTCAGTGGCAAAGAGCCGCTTGGTACTGCCCTCAAAAATCAAGTCGCGTCTGTCCAACCTTCCTCCTTTCTCACAATCGCTGCGACTAATCCTCCAAGATTCCCAGCCGGCGCAGGACGCGGTCTGCCATGTCGTAGCGCGGTTCGACGTGGAGAAGGCCCGGCAGGCGTTCCCGGCCCAGCAGCGCCGTCACGTCCTTGTCTTTGAGCAGCTCGTCGAGGAACATGGTGCCATCGGCCTGCACCGCGCGCGCCGCTCGCTGAACGTGGGCATAGGCCTCTTCCCGCGTCCAGCCGCTCTCGGTCAGCGCCAGCAGCACCCGCTCGGACGCCAACAAACCGCGCGTCTGGTTGAAGTTCTGCTGCATCCGTTCGGGATGGACTTCCAAGCCGTCCAGCACGCGGATCAGCACGTGCAGCATGTAATCCAGAGCGATGCACGCATCGGGGAAGATCACCCGTTCGGCCGACGAGTGCGAGATGTCGCGCTCATGCCACAAGGCCACGTTCTCCAGCCCGGTCATGGCGTAGCCGCGCAAGAGCCGCGCCAAGCCGCAGAGCCTTTCGCAAAGAATCGGATTACGCTTGTGCGGCATGGCCGACGACCCCTTCTGCTTCTGGCCGAAGGGTTCAAAAGCTTCGCCGACTTCGGTGCGCTGCAGATGGCGGATTTCGGTGGCAATCTTCTCCACGGTCGTGCCGATCAACGCCAGCAACGACAGGAACTCGGCATGGCGTTCGCGTCCGACAATCTGCGAGGAAATGGGAGCCGTCCCGATGTCGAGCCGCTCCATCACGGCGTCTTCAAGATCCGGGTCGGTATGGCCGTAGTTGCCGACCGCACCCGAGAGCTTCCCCACCAGCACGCGGTCGAGGGCCTCAAAAAAGCGCTTTTCATGTCGCGCGAACTCGTCGGCCCAAAGGGCGAACTTGAGTCCAAAGACGGTGGGCTCGGCGTGCACGCCGTGAGTGCGTCCGACTACCGGGGTCCGTCGGAATTCCAGCGCGCGGCGCGCCAGAATCACACGCAGCGCGGCGACGTCGTCGAGCAGCAGACGCGAGGCCTGCTTGATCTGCAGCGCGAAGGCCGTGTCCACCACGTCAGATGAGGTCAGACCCTGATGGACGTAGCGCGACTCAGAGCCGACGTGCTTGGCGACAACCGTCAGAAAGGCGATGACGTCATGCTGGACGTCGGCCTCGATCTCGTGAATCTCTTCGACGGTAAAGCGTGCCGAGTTCCGGATGCGTTCCACCGCGTCCGCCGGGACTTCGCCGCGAGCTGCGCGAGCCTCCAAGACGGCCAGCTCGACCTTCCACCAGTTCTCGAAGCGGGCTTGTTCGGTCCAAACCCGCGCCATCGGTTCGCGAGTATAGCGCTCGATCATGGCTGGGCCTGTCCTGCGCCGGGCAAAGGCGCCAGCGTGAAGATGACGTCGAAGACACGCTTCTTGCGGGCGAGCTTCATGGTCAATTTGTCGCCGACCCGCAGGTCCGTGCTTCTGAGAATGTCTTTGGCGGAACGCGCCGACTCGACTGCGCGTCCGCCGATCTCGAGGATCACATCTTCCATGCGAATTCCGGCCTTGGCCGCCGGACTGCCCGGGTCTACGCTGGTGACAACCGCCCCCTGGACGCTGTCCAGCCCGTAGATTTTGGCCATAGTCGGGTTCAAGTCAAGGGCGCGGATGCCGATCCAGTAGTTGCGGTTGACTCCGCCCTTGAGCAGGTCGTCAATGATGCCCGTAATGCGATTGGACGGAATGGCAAAGCCGATCCCCACGGAACCGCCGGATTCGGAGAAGATGAGACTGTTCATTCCCACCGCTTCGCCCTCGGCGTTCAACAGGGGACCACCGGAGTTGCCGCGATTGATGGCCGCGTCCGTCTGGATCATGTTGGTGTAAACCCGGCCGCCGATGTTGCTGACGAAATCGCGTTTGACCGCCGAGATGACACCCACCGAGACGGAGGGCTGATCGTTGACGTCAAACAAGCCGTAGGGGTTGCCGATGGCGATCACCCATTCGCCCACGATCACGTCATCACTGTTGCCCAGAGGGATGCAGGGCAGATTGTCGGCGTCAATTCTGAGCAGCGCCAGGTCGAGCAGCGGATCGGTGCCCACCGTCTTGGCCTGATACTTGTGCCCGGCGGTGGTGGTGACCACCACCTCGGAAGCATCGCGCACCACGTGCTCGTTGGTCACGATATAGCCGTCTGAACTGATAACGAACCCGGAGCCGAGATTCTGAACACGGCGTTTGATGGTCCGCGGCCAGATCCGTTCGTCAAAGAGCATCCACCCGAGCGGGTCCTGCGGCATCCACGGATTTCGTACTTCCCGCTCCTGCACCACGTTGATTCCCACTACCGCATCCGCGCTGCGCGCGATGGCATGAGTAATGGCGTTCTGCCGGCTGTCGTAGAGATCCAGTTCGCGCGTGGGCAGCGGGGCCGGGATCGCGGGCGGTTGGTCGGTGGGTTCCACGGAGCCGTTTCGCGCCGCTGAGACGGGGATACCGGCACTCGCCTTCAGACCCTGAATCTCCCGCTCCAATTGCTGGTTGCGGTGATACTGATAGAACACCAGTAAGCCGGCCAGCAATCCGATCACGAAGAAATTAAGTATTCTTGTCATGGCCGTGGTCAGTCGTTGTCGTCCGCCTTCACGGCTCGCGCCACGGCTCATAGCCGACGGCGGTCAATGTCAGGCCCGACGCCGCGGCCTTGCGACCCGCCAAGCGAACGTCGCGGGCGTTCAGAATCTCCAGAACATCGCCGGCGCCGATCTTTCCACGGCCTACGCGGATGAAGGTTCCGACGAGTAGCCGCACCATGCCATGGAGGAAACGGTTCGCTTCGATGCGGTAGTCCAAATAGGGGCCGTCTTTCGTCCACGCGGAGCGATAGACCGTGGACAGATAGTGCTTTTCCGTTTCATTCTGATGAGCGAAAGACTCAAAGCAATGGTCCCCCAGAATGAGCTCTGCCGCGCGCTGCATTTCGTCCAGCTTCTCGATGCGGTAGGGGCAAATCCAACAGTAGTCGCGGCCCACCGCCAAAGGCTCGAGAGCGATGCGATAGCGGTAGGCGCGCCAACAGGCAGCGAAGCGCGCGTGAAAGGTCGCGTCGGTGATGGTAACGGTTTTCACGCGCACGTCAGCCGGCAAATTGGCGTTCAGAGCGAGCCGCACGGTTTCCGCTGAGCGGTGCGGCAACGCTCGAAAGTGCGCCACCTGACCGGTGGCGTGAACACCGGCGTCGGTTCGCCCTGCCGCACTGACACGCGTGCAATCGGAAAAGAGCTTGGCGAGAACCGCTTCGATTACACCTTGAACGGTGCGTTCGCCGTCTTGAATCTGCCACCCACTGAAGCGCGTCCCATCGTACTCAAGATCAAGCCGGTAGGTGATCCGGCCGGCCACATCGGAATCAGGACTCTGCGGCCGCGTCAAATCCACGGCACCGCCAAACAGACCAAAGTGAACATGGCAGTTGCCGTGAGCTGCACCGCACTCACCGGTATAGCTCGCAGGCTGGTCTTGACGACGGACGGATCGTATCCGCGAACGGTCAGCGCGTCGGCCACGTGGTCGGCCCTGCGCAAAGCTGAGACCATCAGAGGAAACAGGAGTTTTCTCACGCCAAGA
>JAPKYT010000061.1 GCA_026394155.1 bacterium
AAGCGGTTGCGTCTGCTGACAAAAGAGAACCGCGGCGGCCCGGCGTTCCTGCGCCCAAATGAGCAACTGCCGACGCTCATAATCGCGCGTGAAATCGTAAGGACTCTGCGGATAGCCGCGCAAAATGAGCACAACTTTTCCAGTGACGTCCACGGTCCCATAGTCGTCACGGTTCTTCTCCGGACGAACGTAGCCGAAACCCGCGATCACCACCGGCGCGATGACCGAACCGCTGCCGGTGTGCACAATGGGATTGAAATCCACGCCCGGCGTGAACGGAATCTTTCCCAACTCGTGATCCATCAGCGTCAGCTCAGCGCCCTGCTCGTCGGTCACCAGCATCGGTACATCCTGAAAGTAGCCCGCGCGCCCACCCGGCTCGACTCCGCAGAGGCGGAGATTCTCGGCGAGATACTCTTCCGTTTTCAGGCCGCCGGGATGTTCGGGTTTGCGGCCCTGAAACGCGTCCGAGGCAAGCGCATCGAGGATGGTCCGCGCGCGTCCGCTGTCAAAGGCGAAGGCGGTGGTGGCGGTCAGCAGCAGATTCGCGAGCAAGACGAGCGTTCGTACCATCATGTCCGTGCCTTGGATGTGCGTGCGATTCTCGCGGATTTCGCCGCCGGCGGGTCGGCATTTCGGAGTCGCCCGTTTCCCGATCCGGCCGCGCGCAGAAGATGACTTAGGTAGCGGCCGGTGTAGCTCTCCTTGACGGCGGCAACTTCCTCCGGTGTTCCCGTGGCCACCACGCGTCCGCCGTCGTCGCCGCCTTCCGGTCCCAGATCAATGATGTAATCCGCCGTCTTGATGACGTCCATGTTGTGTTCGATCACCACCACCGTGTTGCCGCGATCCACCAGAGTGTGCAGCACTTTCAGCAGCAGCTTGATGTCGGCGAAATGGAGGCCGGTGGTGGGCTCGTCCAGAAGATAAAGCGTTTGGCCGGTGGAGACGCGCGAGAGTTCGGTGGCCAGCTTCACGCGCTGCGCCTCGCCGCCCGAGAGCGTCGTGGCCTGCTGACCGAGATGAATGTAGCCGAGACCGACTTCCTCCAAGGTGGAAAGCTTGCGCGACAGAACCGGAAAGGCCTCGAAGAACTCCCGCGCTTCCGAGACGGTCATGTCGAGCACCTCGGCGATGGAGCGGCCCTTGAAGCGCACTTCGAGAGTCTCGCGGTTGTAGCGTTTGCCGCGGCAGACTTCGCAAGGTACGTACACGTCGGGCAAGAAGTGCATCTCGATCTTGATGATGCCGTCGCCCTCGCAGTTCTCGCAGCGGCCTCCCTTGACGTTAAACGAGAAGCGGCCCGGTTTGTATCCGCGAATCTTCGCTTCGGGAAGTTGTGAGAAAAGATCGCGAATGCCGGTGAAAAGTCCGGTGTAGGTGGCCGGATTCGAGCGCGGCGTGCGGCCGATGGGCGATTGATCAATGTCAATCACCTTGTCGAGATGACCCACGCCGTTGATGCCGTCGTGCGGAAGTGGCGGCTCTTTGGCCGAATAGAACCTTTTGGCCAGCGCGCGATACAGGGTCTCATTGATGAGCGTGGACTTTCCCGAGCCGGACACTCCGGTCACCACCACGAATGTGCCGAGCGGCACGTCCACCGTCACCTGCTTCAGGTTGTTGCCGCGCGCGCGCTTGATGGTGAGCTTCTTTCCGTTTGCCACGCGCCGCGCTTTGGGAACGGGAATGGTGTCCGTGCCCGCCAGAAAACGGCCGGTCAGAGATTGGGCGTTGGCCATGATTTCCGCCGGCGTGCCACAGGCCACTAATTCGCCCCCGTGCCGCCCCGCGCCGGGACCGAGGTCCACCACGTAATCGGCCGCCATGATCGTATCGCGATCATGCTCCACCACCACCACCGTATTCCCCAAATCGCGAAGCTGGGTGAGCGTGCGGATAAGCCGGTCGTTGTCCCGCTGGTGCAAGCCGACGGATGGCTCATCTAAGACATAAAGAACGCCGGTGAGCTGCGAGCCGATCTGCGTCGCCAGACGGATGCGCTGCGCTTCGCCGCCGGCAAGCGTGCCCGCCGCGCGGTTCAACGTCAGGTAATCCAAACCGACATTGAGCAGAAACGTCAGGCGGTCGCGGATTTCCTTCAGCACTTGCCGCGCGATCAGAGTGTCGCGCGAGGAAAGCTCCAGCGTGCGGAAGAAATCATGGGCCAGACGGATGGAAAGCTCGGTGACTTGCGCGATGCTCCGGTCGCGAATGAGCACCGAGCGCGCCTCCGGTTTCAGCCGCGTGCCGCCGCACTCCGGGCAAGGGATGTTCCCCATGAACTCTTCGATCCATTCGCGAATCTGCGACGACGAGGTCTGCCGGTAGCGGCGCATGAGATTGGGAATGATCCCTTCCCAGCGCGTGCTGTGCTCGTGGCGCATGGTGGCCGATTCGTAAACGACGTTCACCCGCCGCTGCCGCGAACCGTAAAGCACGATTTGCCGGTGCTCGGGTTTGAGCTTTTCCCACGGCACGTCCAGCCGGAAACGAAACGACTCGGCCACCGCTTCCAGAATGCTCCACGTCCACGAGTCGGTGTTGCTCTGGGTTGCCAGCGCGCCGTCCATCAGCGATTGATCGGGATTCGGCACCACGCGGTCCGGGTCAATCTCCAACTTGAAACCCAGACCGCTGCACGTCGGGCACGCTCCGAACGGGCTGTTGAAGGAAAATAAGCGCGGCTCGATTTCGGAAATGGAAATCTGGCAGTCCGTACAGGCAAAGCGCTCGCTGAACACTCGCTCCTTCTGCCCGTCCAGAACGGCGATGAGCAAGCCGCTCGAGAGCCGCAGAGCGGTTTCCACCGAGTCGGTGAGCCGCGAGCGCAGGCCGTCCTTGACGATCAGCCGATCCACCACCACCTCGATGCTGTGCCGCCGCTTCTTGTCCAGCGGAATGTCGTCGTCAAGAGAGCGGACCTGGCCGTCCACCCGCACGCGCACGAACCCGTCCTTGCGGATGTTCTCCAGCAGTTCGCGGTATTCGCCCTTGCGTCCTAAAACGAGCGGCGACAGCAGTTCAATCTTCGTTCCCGCCGGCAGATACAGAAGCGCGTCCACGATTTCCTGCGCCGTCTGCAGTTGAATGGGCTTGCCGCATTGCGGGCAATGAGGTTTGCCGATGCGCGCGAAAAGCAGCCGCAGATAATCGTAGATTTCGGTGACGGTCGCCACCGTCGAGCGCGGATTGCGCGCGCCCGCGCGCTGCTCGATGGAAATGGCCGGCGAGAGCCCCTCGATGGAGTCCACGTCGGGCTTTTCCATCAATCCGAGGAATTGTCGTGCATAAGCAGAGAGTGACTCGACGTATCGCCGTTGGCCTTCGGCATAGAGAGTGTCGAAAGCCAGAGAGGACTTGCCCGAACCGGATATTCCGGTGATCACGATGAGGTTGTTGCGTGGCAGCACCACATCAATGTTCTTGAGGTTGTGCTCACGCGCGCCGGTGATCCGTATGTACGGCGGTTCCATGGATTTCCATACCTTACAACGCACGTCAATTTAAGGAAAAATCGGCACATAATCAAGATGACTGCTGCCATGCGGCAACCATTTCCCTCGGCAAAAAGTGCTTGACAAAGCTCTCTTGGATGACTATATTAGCGGCATTCTGAAAAGCGCGGGTAATCCATGAAAAGCGCCGCACTTATGCCCATATCTGCTATAGTAAGTCTAATGTAGCTTGCGTTGCGGCTTGGCAGCCGGGTCTGAGCGTGGGTTCGGCCCGGGCAAGCTGCACAGGATGTCTGCCCGACGGGGGAATTCAGATGTTTTGCGGATCTCGCATGTCTCCGTCCGAAAACGATAACCGGTGAAGAGGATCGAATGGCAAAAGTCCGCATTCTGGTGGTGGATGATGAATTCCACATTCGCGACTGGGTGGCCGAGATTCTGCGCCGCCGCAATTTCCACGTGGACATGTGCGAGGACGGACACGCCGCCCTCGAGATGCTGGGCAAGGATGAACCCTACGACATCGTCATCACTGACTTGCGCATGCCCAAGATGTCGGGGCTCACTCTGTTGAAAACGATCCGCGAGAGATTCGTCTCCACGGACGTGCTCATGATGACCGCCTACGGAACCATCGCCGACGCGGTCACCGCCATCCGCGACGGCGCCCACGATTTCCTCGAAAAGCCCTTTCCGCAGGAAACGCTCCTCATTCGCATTCAGAAGATCATCGAGAACCGCAAGCTGCGGCACGAGAATCACGCTCTCAAGCACGAGCTCGGAGCGAAGATGCAGTTTGACCAGATCGTCGGCGCATCGGAGCTGATGGTGCGGCTTTTCGAGCAGCTCCAGACGGTCGCGCCGACCAAGGCCACGGTTCTCATCACCGGCGACAGCGGCACGGGAAAAGAACTCGTGGCGCGGGCCATCCACGTCAACAGTCCGCGGCGCAGCGGGCCGTTCGTCAAAGTGAATTGCGCGGCCATGCCGGAAACGCTCATGGAGTCCGAGCTCTTCGGTCACGAAAAGGGCGCCTTCACCGGAGCCATCAAGACCGTGGAGGGCCGCTTCGCCCTTGCCAACGGCGGCACGGTGCTGTTAGATGAAGTGAGCGAGATGGGCATCGGGATGCAGGCCAAGCTGCTGCGTGTCCTGCAGGAGCGGGAATTCGAGAAGCTCGGCGGCCGCGAGACGATCAAGATTGACGTGCGTATCGTGGCCACTTCCAATCGCGATCTCAAGAAGGAGATCAAGGAAAAGCGTTTCCGCGAGGACCTTTTCCATCGCCTGAACGTGTGCCCCATTCACCTGCCTACGCTTCAGGATCGCCGCGATGACATTCCGCTTCTGGCGAATTACTACCTGCAGCACTATGCGGCTGAATACGGCAAGGAGGTGCAGGGCGTGTCCGACCGGGCTATGGAGCTTCTCATGCGGTATCCGTGGCCGGGCAACGTGCGTGAGCTGCAGCACAAGATGGAGCGGGCGGTGATCATGTGCAATGAGCCGCTCATCTCGCCCCGGCATCTTTTCTTAGATGAACTCGATTCGCGTCAGTCAGTGGCTCTGCCCAGCGACGAAAGCTCCGCCGCCACGCTGCGCGAAATCGAAAAAGCGGCCATTTTCCGCTCGCTGCAATTCAACGACAACAACCGCACCAAGACCGCCGACGCTCTGGGAATCTCCATCCGCACCTTGCGCAACAAACTCCGCGAGTACCGCGAGGAAGGCGTCAACATCGCCTGAAACGTTGGATGCGCCGAGCCGGGACTAGCCAACACCCTCCGGGGTGTTGGTCGCAGCCGGGCCGGAATCGGGAAGAGTCGGGGCGAATCTGGAGATTCGCCGCCGCGACACAGTGATTTGGCATGAGCCCGGTCAAATGGCCGGGCTTTTTCTGTGGCCGTGGATGGGTGTGCGGTACTACCCGAACAAACACACACAGCAAGCTGTGTAACTACGAATCCGGAGCGCACTGCCGTGCGGCACTACCCTCGAATACGAACCCCCCTTGCCCCCCTACTGAAGTAGGGGGGAAGTCTCTTGCGCCCGGCTTGCCGGGCTTTTCGTTTGTCATGGCAGACCGCAACCGTCGTGTTATGCTCCCTGTCACGGCAAGTTCAAGTTACGCTCCAAGAAAATCTTACCCCGGCTTGCAGGAAATTTGTACCACTCCGAAAGGTTCGAAGGTGGGTCAATAGGGCAATAAGTCATTATTAAATAGAACAATCGCCTCGGGTCGAGACAACAAAACTCAAGTTTCAGGGGGTCAGGCACGATAATTGTCCTTTTGGCCGTTGTCCAAGAACTCTCAGGACAAATTCCATGGAAATCACTCCCCTGTTCTCGGCCATGGACGTCAGCGCCACGGGCCTTGCCGCTCAGCGCAAGCGCATGAACGCCATCGCCGAGAATATTGCCAACGTCGAGACCACCCACACGAATGAAGGCGGGCCCTACCGCCGCCAGCAAGCGGTTCTCACTCACGATCAGCAGTTCTCCAATGAATTGGCTGAGGCGGGACTGGAACATGACAAACTCGTTCGGGACGACGCCAATCATCTGCGCGGTCGCGAGAGCGAAGCGCCGGAAGATTACAACTTCGGCGGAGTGAAGGCGAACATCGCCAGTGATCCGTCGCCCTTCCGCGAAGTCTATGATCCCGATCATCCCGACGCCGACGAAAACGGCATGGTGAAAATGCCCAACGTGGACATCGTGCAGGAGATGACGGAACTCATCAGCGCCTCGCGCGCCTATGAGGCCAACGCCACCGCCTTCAACGCCTCGAAGGGCATGATGAAGAAAGCGCTGGAGCTGTAGCCATGCGCATCGAAGGCTATCCGCTTCCCCTTCTTCCGCCGATGCCGCAATCGCCGCGCCCGGCAGCGCAAACTCCGGCGGCGAGTTTTCCGAATGCACCGGCAGAAAGTCAGGCGGCAGAGGAAAGTGAGCCGCTGACTCCGCAGGAGAGACTGCGCCGCCTGCTCGAAGAACGCCACTCGCTCACCGAGGCGATCTTCAGCCAGTCGAGTGGGGAGGGCGAGTTGGGAAAACACATAGACCTGAGGGTTTGAATCATGCCGTCCATTGACCGCCTTCCGCCGATTCCGCTCACCATTCGTGGCCCGCAGGAAGTCCCGCCGGGTACGGCTGTCGAGCGCGGCGGGGGTTTCGCCGACACGCTGAAACAGTTCGTCTCCGACGTGAACGAAATGCAGGTCGTGGCGGACGACAAGACCAAGAAATTCGCCACCGGTGAGATCAAAGACATTCACGAAGTCATGGCCGCCACCGAAGAGGCGAGCATCTCGCTGATGCTGCTCATCGAGCTGCGCAACAAGGCACTCGACGCGTACAAAGAGCTCATGCGCACGCCGGTCTGATCGAATCACATCCTCCCATAGATAGCCAAACATGCCCACACTCTTTCGACCCTTCGTGGATCTCTGGCAGCGGCTGACGCTCGCCCAGCGCGGCGGACTCGTTCTGGCTACGGGTCTGGTCATCGCCGTCATTGCCGGAGCCGTCACCTATACCATGCGTCCGGTCTACACCACCCTGTATTCGGGGCTGGACGGCAAGGACGCGTCGCAGATCGTGGACAAGCTGCGCGATCAGAAAATTCCCTTTGTGGTCAGCGCCGACGGGGGCACCATCAAAGTTCCGCAAGAGCAGGTCAGCGAGCTGCGGCTCGACTTCGCGGGCGCGGGTCTGCCGCGATCGGGCGAAATCGGCTACGAGCTGTTCGACAAGCCCATGCTGGGCATGACCGATTTCGTTCAACAGATGAACTACCACCGCGCGCTGGAAGGAGAACTCGGGCGCACCATCACCGAACTCGAGGCCGTGGACGCCGCCCGTGTTCACTTGGTGGTTCCCAGTCTGCGCCTCTTCCGCGAGGATCAGAAGCCGGCGACCGCGTCCATCGTTCTCCAGCTCAAACCGGGCGCCACGCTCTCAGCGCAGCAGGTGCAGGGGATTGCCTACATGACGGCCTACTCGGTCGAAGGTCTGGAGGTGGAGAACATCAGCATCATGGACACGCGCGGCAGTCTTCTGACCGGAAGAGCCGCGCGCAACGACATGGTGGGACTGTCGGCCACGCAGCTTGAAGTCCAGAATCAGGTGGAAAAGGACCTCGAGCAAAAGGCCCTGGCCCTGTTAGAAAACACCCTCGGCACGGGCCGCGCACAAGTGAAGGTGACGGCCAAGCTCAACTGGAACCGCGTCGAGCGCACGGTCGAGAACTACGACGCCGACCGAGCCGCGACCCTGAGTGAGGAACGTCAGGAAAGCAGCGGCGACAACGCGGCGGGCAACGGGAACAGCACCACCGAGCGCAGTGTCACCAACTATCAGGTGCCGAAAACCGTGGAGAAATACGTTCCCGAAGTGGGAAACATCGAGCGCATTTCCGCCTCGGTTCTGGTGGACGGCGACTACAAGCTCGCCAAAAACGCCGACGGCACCGAGACGCGCACCTACATCGAGCGCCCGCCGCAGGAGTTGGAAAAGTATCGCACGCTGGTGGCGACCGCCATCGGACTGGATCGCAAACGCAACGATGAGCTGACCGTGGTGTCCTTCCCGTTCGCTCAAGACGAACTCATGGTGCAGGAAAAGCCGGCCGGATTGCCGTGGACGCAGATTCTCGAGAAGGTTCTCTTAGGACTGGCGCTGGTGGGTCTGTTCCTGCTCCTTCGCACGTTCATTACGCGGATGGTCAAGAGCGTTCCCGCCGTTCCCGCGATAGCGGCTGCTCCTGCTCTCGCCCCCGGTACTCAGCCGCTGGCCTTGGGCGAGGGAGCGCGCATGGCCGTACCTTCGACGGCGGGAGCACTGGCGAGCGAGGCGCAGTCGGCGGCTCAGAACGCGCGGGCGGCGCTCGGCGGTGAGGGCAGGCGCGTGATTCTCAAGCAAACTCCTCAGACTATTGAAGTCGAAGACGCCTCTCCCAGCGTGGAAACGCTCAAGCATCAGGAAGTGCTCAAGCGCACCACCGACTACATTGTTCAGAAGCCCGACAATGCGACCCAAATTCTCAGAAGTTGGCTGTTAGATGAGTCTTCCGAAAAGCTTGGCCGGTAAGCGCATCACCGCGCTGCAAAAGGCCGCCGTCCTCCTCATCACCGTCGGCCCCGAGGCCTCGGCGGCGGTCTACAAGAATCTGCAAGAGGATGAGATCGAGGAGATCACCAAGGAAGTGGTGACTCTCCGCAACGTGGACTCCGAGACCGTGCATGACGTCGTCGAGGAGTTCTATCAGATGATGAAGGCGCAGGAGTTCATCGCCGTCGGGGGCTTGAGCTACGCGGAAGAAGTGCTTCAGCTCTCCCTCGGCCCCGAAAAGGCGGTCGAGATTCTGCGCCGCATCGAGCGCCTGATGAAGGTCAAGGGGTTCAACATCCTCAAGAACGTGGATGCCAATCAGCTCCTGGCCTTCATTCAGAAAGAGCATCCGCAAACCATCGCCTTCGTGCTGACCCAGCTCAGCCCGCATCAGGGCGCGGCGATTCTGGCCGATCTGCCGCCCGAGCTGCAAGCCGACGTGATGCTGCGCTTCGCCAATATGGAACGCGTCGCGCCGGAGACCATCGCCTCGGTGGAGGCGGTGCTCGAGTCGCGCATTGACTTCTCGCAGTCGGCGAGCAAGCTGGGCGGCGTCAAAGCGGCCGCGGAAATCCTGAACATGATCGGACAATCGGCCGAGCGTACCATTCTGGCCAAAGTCAATGAGCAGACGCCGGAACTGGCCACCGCCATTAAGAATCTGATGTTCGTCTTCGAGGACATCGTGAACCTCGATGATCGTTCCATTCAGCGCGTGATGAAGGAAGTGGACAACAAGGACTTGGCGCTGGCGCTCAAACATGTGAGTCCCGACGTCAAGAAGCGCGTCATGGCGAACCTCTCGCAGCGCGCCTCGCAGACGATTCAGGAGGAGATTGACTACATGGGACCGGTGCGCCTCAAGGACGTGGAAATGGCGCAGCAGAAGATCGTGGACACGATCCGCGCGCTTGAAGAAGCCGGTCAGGTGGTCATGGTGGGCGGAACCAAAGCGGAAGAGATGGTGGAGTAACGCCCGATGGACATGCAGAGCTATATTTCCTCCGGGCAGGGCAAGACGCTGCCGTTGGCCGCCTTCCAGCGGTTTGAGAACCGGCCCGTGAATTACTTCCGCGACGTGTTCGCGGAGGAAATCCGTCACGGCGATGTGAAGCTCAACGAGCAGGAATTCAACGCCCGCGTCGAAGAGCTGCTGGCGGCCGAGAGGCAGCAGTGCGCCCGGCAGCACGAGGAGGAGTTGCGGCAGCGCTTCGAGGCCGGCCTGTCGCAGGGGCGGAGCGAGGGCGCGGCGGAGTTCGCGCGCGCCGTCGAAATGCTGCAAGCTTACGGCAATATGCTACAGGCGGAGAAGCGCGAACTGGCCGCCAAGGCCGAGCAGAGCGCGCTGGAACTGGCCTTCACGCTGGCCCGCAAGATCGTGGGGGATGAACTGCAGGCGCGCCCCGCGGCCGTGGGCGATATCGCCAAGATGGCGGTGCGACAAGTGTTGGACTGCGACCAGATCCGCCTGCGCGTCAATCCCGAAGACCTCGAACATCTGCGCTCGATTCAGGGCGATCTGGAGAGCATGCTCAGCAAGAGTACACCACTCGAGATCCGTCCGGACCAATCGGTGGAGCGGGGAGGATGCCTGATCGAGACCGAGCGAGGTAATCTGGACGCGCGCATCTCGAGCCAGCTTGACACCTTGCGCGCCGGACTTAAAGAAAAGCTCTGATTCAACCGGCCATGAGCACTTCGTCGTTTCTTCAGGATCGCGTGCGTTCTTTGGCGTCTCTCTCGCCTTATCGCAAGCTCGGACGCGTGCAGCGCGTACGCGGACTGGTCATTGAAGCGCAGGGCCCGCAGGTCACCATCGGCGAGCTCTGCACGGTGGCGGCGGGATCGCAGCCGTGTCTGGCGGAAGTGGTGGGTTTCAACGGTCACGTGACGCTGCTCATGGCGCTGGAGGATATCCAGGGACTCGGCCCGGGGGCGGAGGTGCGTTCCTTGGGACGGCCGCTGTCGGTGGGAGTGTCGCGCGGCCTCATGGGACGTGTGATTAACGGACTCGGTGAACCGCTGGACGGCGGAGGGCCGATCATCACCTCGGAATACCGTCCGCTGCACGCCGGAGCGCCGCATCCGCTGCGCCGCCGTCGCGTCACCAAGCCGCTCTCGGTGGGAGTGCGCGCCGTGGACGGCCTGCTCACGTTGGGAGAGGGACAGCGCGTCGGCATCTTTTCGGGCAGCGGCATCGGCAAGAGCGTTCTGCTCGGTATGATGGCCAAGTATACGGAGGCTGACGTGGCGGTCATCGGCCTCATCGGCGAGCGGGGACGCGAGGTGCGGGACTTCATCGAGAAGTACTTGGGACCGGAGGGACTGCCCAAGGCGGTGGTGGTGGTCGAAACGTCCGACCGCTGGCCGCTGTTGCGCATCAAGGGCACCATGACCGCCACCACCATCGCCGAGTATTTCCGCGATCAGGGGCTGCGAGTGCTCTTGCTCATAGACAGTATCACGCGCGTTTGTCACGCGCTGCGCGAGGTGGGTCTTTCCCTGGGAGAGCCGCCGGCCACGCGCGGCTATCCGCCTTCGGTGTTCGCCACGCTGCCCAAGCTGCTCGAACGCGCGGGCAATGCGGACACCGGCAGCATCACCGCGCTCTACGCGGTGTTAGTGGAGGGCGACGATCAGACTGAGCCCGTCGCCGACACCGTGCGCAGTATTCTCGACGGCCATCTGCTTCTGACGCGAAAGATCGCCGCGCGCCATCACTACCCGGCGCTCGATGTGCTCGGCAGTATCAGCCGCGTCATGCCTGACGTGGTGGACAGCGCGCACTACAACGAAGCGGTGCAGATTAAGGAATGGCTGGCCGCCTACGCCGAGGCCGAAGACCTGATTTCGGTGGGAGCGTACGTCAAGGGCACGCGTCCGGCGGTGGACACGGCCGTGGAGAAGCTGCCGGCCATCAACGAGTTTTTGCGGCAGGGTCTGGACGAGGCCTGCACCTTCGCTGAAACCCGGCGTCGCCTGCACGAGGTGACGGCACGGGCATGAAGCGTTTCGCCTTTCGCTTGCAGAGAATCTTGGAACTGCGGCAGGCGCGCGAAAAGGCGAGTCTGGCGGAACTGGGTCGCGAGCTGCAGCGGCTGACGCAGGAGAATCAGAAACTCGGTTTGTTCCGGGGTGAACAGGACGCGCAGATCAACGAAACCCGGACGGGCCGCGCCGAGTCGTTCACCGCGTGGACGCAAACGGCCAACGTTCGCTATCTGCAGCGGGTAGGACGGGCCATCGAGTTCCAGACCCAGATCGTTTGCCATCAGGAAAAAAACGTGGAGGCGGCCCGTGGCCGGTTCCACGAGCGCAAACGCGACACACAGGTGCTGGATCAGCTTCGCGAAAAGAAACGGGACGAATGGCGGGCCGATGTGCTTCGCGAGGAAGCCAACATCCTCGATGAAGTCGGCTCTCGCAGGAAGGACCCATGATCGCCATATTGAACAAGAAGCTCCTCATACCTGCCGGATTGTTTGTGGCCGGTTTTCTGGTCATCAACGTGGGCATGTTCTTCTTCCTCAAGGCCACGCAGCCCAAGGTCGGAGGCCGCGTCGAAACTCAGGCGGCGCACGTGCCCGCTGATTCGCTGGCGCCGGCGACCGCAGTCGTTGCGAAGACGGACTCGTCCGCATCCGCTGCGCCCCAGCTTGCCTCCGCCGATACGGCTGCCCATGCCGACAGTATCATGCCCGCGCCGGTCGAGGCAACGGCAGTGAGTCCGGTCGCGGATGAAATGACCGCGTCCGCCGTGGACACGCCGGTAGTCGAGCCGGAGGCGGACGTCTCCGAAGCTCCGGCGGAACCCAGTGCGGACGAGGTTGCCGAGGCTCTGCAAAGCGGCGATGCGCTCCAAACGGCCAAGCTGGCCAAGCTTCTGGAGTCCATGAAACCGGTCGAGGCGGCGGACATCGTTTCGCATTTGACCACGGATCAGATAGTCGCATTGGTGATGAAGATGAAGGATCGCACGGCGGGCCGCATGCTGGCCGCGCTGCCCATTGAGCAAGCGGCTCAGGTGGCGGAGCGCATGAGCCAGACGGCATCGCGGTCGCGAGGCGGGTGATGAACGTCCCGACACCTCTTCAGCTCGACGTTAAGTCATTGCAGAACTCGCCGGGCGCGCGCAAGAACGCAGCGCCAAGGCGCCATGCGTTCTCCAGCCTGCTTCAGAATAACGCGCAGCTCTGGGCAAACGGAATTGCCCGGCCGGTCTCTGACACATCGCCGCCTACGTCAACCGGCAGTGCAGGCGCCACGCCGGCCCCATCCGTGAAAAACCTGCCGCAACATCAACCGGACCGAACACCGGCCGGGAAATCGTCTTCAATTCAACAAGCGGAGCAAGGTCAAGGCCGGGTCGAGGCGCAGCCGCCTGACCGCAAGCCGAAGTCGCAAAGCGTTGCTGACGCAAGATCGGCAGCAGCGGCGGTCACGCTCTCCCCGTCACGTTCACTAACATCATCCAAACACGCCGATCCGGTCGCTGTGCGCAGTGAGTTTCAAGCGCAAGCGACCTTCAAACCGGCTGCGGAATCTCCGGCTTTGCCTGCCGCAAAGAGCTCGGGCAAAGCCGAAGGGCTGCCCATAGTGAAGCGCAACGAGTCGCCCGTGCAGGCGCGTGCGACCACGTCCGCCGCCGCCGAGCCCAGAGTACTCAGAGGGGCTAATCCTCAGCCCGCGATTGAGATGCCTGTGCGAGCCAGTGCAGATGCGAGTTCGTCGCCATCACCGGTTACGTTCAAGAACGCACAGGTGTCCCAGCAACCGGCCGCGCGCGTTCTGCGTGATGCCCTCTCACCCTCAGACGTACGAACGACACAAGCCAATCGGACCCTCGCTCACTCTGCTCTCTCGCCTAGTCAGACTCCGAGGGCGGTGGTGAATCCTCAGCCCGCAGCCCCGGCGGCCGTGCCGGCACGCGCATCTTCGAGTTCATCGCCGTTCCCGGCTACAGCCGAGGACACGCCTGCGGCCCGGCGGCCGGTTTCGCGCGTGCTTCGTAATGCGGCATCGCCGAGCGATGTGCCGCCGCAGACAAATCAGGCGGCCGCTCGCTCCAGCATCTCCCCCGGTGAAACCCGGAAGAGCGCGGACTCTTTGCCGCGGGTGGAACAAGCTTCAGCCGCGCCCCTACGTTCGACGCGCGCTGACGCGGCTCCAATACATTCCGTTCCCGCGGAGCGATCGCTCTCGCCGGGGCTTCCGTCTGCGGAATCCCGGCCACGGAAGGAAGAGACTCAAGAAAGAGCGACCGTCCGGGCGGATGAACCGCGCATTTCGCAAGCGATTCGTCGCGAGACTCCGTCGTCTCAGAAGATTGGGTCAGTCGCCCGCGCCGAGGATGCAGATAGTGCCGTTTTTAGAAAGGTCGTCTCGTTTACCGGGACCGTTTCTCGAGAGGTTGTCGCGCCGTTGTCGGTCTACAGACCGGCAATGGCCCCATTGCAGGCTTCTAAGCCCACAACGGCGCAACGCGCAAACCTTGTTGGAAACGGCACTAGTGTACTAACTCGTACCGTCCCCGGTGGAGGACAAGCGGGACGCGGGAGCGTCGAGCTGAGTCCAAGTGAAAAGCAAGGCGCAGACCTTGCCGGAAACGGCGGCACCAAGATCGCAGATGTCTGGCGACAGCCTCTGCAGAATCTGAGAGGCGCATTGCCCGCCTACCGCACCACGTCACCCGTCTCGTCTCCGTCACTCCAGAAGCTGAATCCTGAATCTGTCCCATCCAATGCGGTTGCGGCACAGACAGACGCGCCGCGGGTGGCGAGAAACGCCGCTCCGGAGACTGTGTTAAGACGCGCTGCGGATTCACCGGCAGTTGAGCCCAAATCCGCACAGTCAGGCGAGGTCCGGCCGGGGAAAACGCCGGTCGCGACGACAACGATATCTCCACAGCCTGATGCGGCAAGGCTGACCGCGCCGGCGATGGGGCGAGAGACGGCGCGCGGCGCGGAGCTGCAGTCGCCAGCTCAGTCGCATCCGGTCATGGCAGAAGCGGTGAAAGCGGAAACTCCGATCCGTGGCACCGAGCAGCCGCCAACGTCCTTCTGGGGAATGAAAGTGGTTGCACCGCCCGCTCAGAGCGGGCCGTTGCGCACTGCTGACACCGAAACTCTCGCACCCAAGCCGGAGTCCAAGCCTGCGGCAACACAGGTGACTGTCGCGCAGACACGGGCCGCGCCAAGTGACAACAAGCCCGCGCCGCGCGCTACAGTAGAAACGGAGTCCCCGCGCGCGAACGCGCGCCAGCAGGTTCTATCGCCACCGGTTACACTGACAGTGAAGTCGGAACCAACGGACAAGACATTCTCGCGCCTACCGCTCGCCAAGGATTCGGCGCCGGCCAGAGAAACACGATCTCGCGAGACAATCGAGACACCACGCGCATCAGCGGCTCCGGCACGCACGACCCGCCGCGATTCCGCTTCGGGTGCATTTCGAGACGTGCGAACGGAGCCGCGCGTGTCACACGAGACCTCGCTAACGCCCAAGCAAGCGGTCTTCGATGCCGCTCCGAGAGAGACCAAGACCGTCGCACCGCCGCTCGGCGCATCGGCCGAGCAACAAGCCGCTCGCGTTGCGGGCGAAACACGAGTCTTGTCGTCCTTCGACGCGCCGCGTGAACGCCCGAACGAGCCGCCGTCCGCTGCGCAGACGACGCGAATGGCGTCGCCGTCACCGGAGAAGCAGTCACGTTCCGACTTGCCTGCCAATCCGTCCGTGCGCGCCGCCGATGCGCCGAAAGCAACGGATGCGCCGGAGTTGAACCGTGAAACTCCGTCGTCACCCCGTATCCCAACGGTGTTGCCGTCGGATTTTCCGCTGCGTGGTGTGTCGTCTGCAACTTCGGGCAAGCCCGCCGCAGAGCTGGCCGTGAACGGCACTTCTTCTCGGCCGGCGGCGCCATCGGATGAATCCGCCCACGCAGCCGCGTCGTCGCAAGAGACCGCGAGCGAACATCCCAGCGCGGCGGCCCTATCCAATGCAACGAATCGTGAGGCTCTCGCGCGAGTCGAGGCCGCCGTGCCGACGTCGCGCACGCGCCTCACGGTGGAGCAAATTCGCGAGCTGCAGGCATTAGTCGCGCGCGCCCTTCAGAGCGCACAGGGGCTCGCTGACGGCTCCACGCGAGCCACGTTCAACTGGGCGCCCGAAGGCTTCGGCCCCTTGCGCTTCAGTTTCGTTACTCGCGACGACGGCGTGCGCATTGAGATTTCGTCCAACCGCCGCGAGGTCGTCCAAGCGTTGGAGGAAGGCCGCGCCAACATGGAGCGCACCATCGCCGACTTAGGTCTGCGCGTGGAGCGTTTTGAAGTGCGTCTTCGCGCACCCGAGTTCTCCGATTCTCTTCCGCAACCGCGGCAGGACGGAGGGCATCCCGAGCGCAACTCGAACGCGGAGCCGGGAAGCAGCGACACTGTGTCCATTGATCGAAGTGTGGAATCTTCAGGTGAGGAAGCCGAGCCTGCGCGCAGGCTTTCCTTGGCCGAACACGAGTGGGTGGCCTGAAAGGCAACTTTTGCCCCGACGGGCGTCCGCTGACGGAAGAGTGCTCGGCCCCGAAAGTTAAAGTTCTTGTTCAAATAAGCTTAGCGCAAAGCTGGAGATTGGCCCGGACTTTGCCCACAGTGTAACTGCCATGACTCAGAAGAACTTGGGGCCTGTCCCCGTCTGCAAGTGCGGTATGCGGGATTTTGAGACGATCTTCGGCGGTCGCAACAACCTCGGCCGCTACGAATATCGCCTCGCCTGCCGCGTCTGCGGAACGGTCATCACCGTGAGCAAGTCCACCTTCGCGTTGTTCCGCTACCTGAACACGCGCAAACCATCGGCGTCATTTCTCGAGTTGTTTGATCTGGACAAGAAATCATGTCAGTCGAACCCGTAAGCACCAGCGCGACTCCGTCGGCGGACCTCATCAGTTCGCGCTCGCAGTCCATGGATCGCGCCGATTTCCTGAAGATGCTCACCGCTCAGCTTCGCTCGCAAGACCCGCTGAATCCGATGAGCAACGAGGACTTCGCCAGCCAGCTCGCCACTTTCAGCTCGCTTCAGGAACTTCAGGGCATGGGCGCCACGCTGGATCAATCGCTTCAGGCGAATCTGTTGTTAGGGCAGCTCTTCAACAACACGATGGCGACCTCGCTCATCGGCAAAGTGGTGCGGGCGCAGGCGGACAGCGTGGAAGTCGGCTCCAGCGGAACGGCGAGCCTGAACTACACGCTCACCGGCAACGCGACCGACGTGACCGTCCAAATCTTGAACAGCGACGGCAAGGTCGTGCGCACCATGACGGTTCCCGCGCAAGTCGCGGGCGAGCATCAGGTGCAATGGGATGGTCTCGACGGCGACGGCAAGCGCGTGCCCGCCGGAACGTACACTTTCGCCATCACCGCCAAAGACGCCGATGGCCAGACGGTGAACGCCTCCACCTATTTCGAAGGCAGCGTGTCGGAAGTGCGTTACGTAAACGGTCAAGTCGTGCTGCTGGTGGGCGGTCGCGAAGTGTCGCTGTCGGATATTCTTCTCATTCGTGAAGCCGACGACGAAGCGAAGAAGGGATAAGCCGCATGATAGATGCCATTCGCAGTCTGCCGCCCGTTCCGGGTGTCGGGGGAGTCGAACCGGGCACCCCTGCCCGTTCGCAGCCGGGAAACGCGCCGAGTTTCCAGACGGAGCTTGAAGGCCGGCTTGAGTCGCCCGCTTCCCTGACGTTTTCGTCGCATGCGCGCTCGCGCCTTATCTCGCGCAGCATTCAGTTGACCGGTCAGCAAGTGGCGCGTCTCCAGCACGGCGTCGAGCAGGCCGCCCGTAAGGGCGCGCGCGAATCGGTGGTGATGCTGGACAATCTCGCGTTCGTGGTCAGCGTCGCCAACCGCACCGTGGTCACCGCCGTAGAAGGTGCGGCTCGTGAAGGAAATGTGTTCACCCAAATTGATAGTGCCGTCATCGTCTAACCAAACCGGGCCGGTCCTCGAGTAGGAGGCCCAATGCGGGTGGAACGACCGAAGCCCGCGGAGGAAAACCAGTATGATGCCATCCCTTTTCAGTGCAGTGTCGGGTCTGAGCAATCACCAGACCTTGATGGACGTCATCGGCGACAACATCGCCAACGTCAACACCATCGGTTTCAAAGGAAGCCGGGTGTCTTTTGCCACCGGTTTCTCGCAACTGTTGCAGCCGGCCGACGGACCCTCCGAAACCCGCGGCGGCCGCAACGGCATCGAAGTCGGCCTCGGCATGCGCATCTCGTCCATTGACCGAGTGTTCGAACAGGGCAATTTCGAAAACACCGGCAACCGCACCGACTTGGCCGTTCAAGGTGACGGCTTCTTCATCGTCGGCGACGGCGACAATCGCTACTTCACGCGATCCGGCAACTTCCAGCTCGACGCAGACGGCGCTCTGCTGGCCGCCGGCGGCCGCTATCACGTGCTCGGCCGTCTGGCCGACAAGAACGGGCAGATGATCAGCTCGTCCACGGTCGAACCGATCAAGCTGCCCTTCGGCGAGAAAGACCCGGCCCGCGCCACGACCGAGATCAAGTACTTCTGCAATCTGAACGCGAACGCCTCGACGGCGCGCACGTATAACGCCTCCATCGCCTTTACCACCGAAAGCAACTCGGCCACAGCCGAGACGGAAATCAACGTCCTCGACCAGACCACGGCTCCGCTGGATGACGGCGACGTCATCCGTATTTCCGGCCAGCGCCGGGACGGCACCGCCGTCTCCGTCGCCTTCACCTATGGCGCGGCCGGCGACGGCACCACCCTCGGCGATCTCATGGCCCGCATCAACTCGGTGGACGGCTTCGACAGCACTTCGGACACGGGCGCCACCATCAGCTTGGACGCCTCGGGCAAACTGACGCTGCGCGACAAGCTCCGCGGCACCAGCCAAACCACCATTTCCATGAACTTTGAAGACGGCGGGTCGCAGGCCTCGGCCATGGTGCTGCCCACCTTCGTCAACACCGAAGCGGGAATGAGCGGAACGCACTGGGCGTCCATCTACGGCTATGACAGTCGCGGCGATCAGCACAAGGTCGAGATCACGTTCACGCAGGACGTGACGCAAGCCAACGTTTGGACTTGGGAAATCGTGGTGGACGATGGTGCCATTAACGAGGCCAGCGACAACCTCATGGGCAATCGCGGCACCGTCCGCTTCAACACTGATGGCTCGCTGCTCGCCTTCGAAGGCGGGCCGCTCACCTTCAGTCCGTCCGAAGCGCAGGGCGTCGTCATCAATCTCAATGGCGGCACCGTGGGCACGTTCGACGGCATTACGCAATTCGCGTCCCCCAGCACCACCATCGCCCTCAATCAGGACGGTCACGGCATGGGCGTGCTGCAGGACTTTTCGGTGGACGGCACCGGCAAGATCACCGGCGCCTATTCGAACGGCGTCTCGCGCACCCTCGGCCAGTTCGCCTTGGCGCGCTTCGCCAATCCGTCGGGCCTGCAACTTGCCGGCCAGAACATCTACAGTGACACGGTGAATTCCGGTGATCCCATGATCGGTCTCGAGAGCGGCAACGTCAATCAGATCTACTCGGGTTATCTCGAGCTCTCGACGGTGGATCTGGCCAAGCAGTTCACCGACATGATCATCGCACAGCGGGGGTTCCAAGCCAGCGCCAGGGTGATTACGGTGGCGGATCAGCTTCTCAACGAAGTGACGCAGCTCAAGCGGTAATCGGTGACGGCCGGCGGGGGCGCGCTGCGGCCCCCCCGGCCAAGAGCCGTACGCGCCGTCCTCCTCCGACTCATCCTATCCCCGGCTTCTTCTCGCTGTCCCATCATCCGGTTTGCTCCGTGCGGCGTGCACTGAACGTGCCACGCGGCCTTCGCATCTCCGTTTGCGCCCGCGCGCACGGCCGCTCTCGATTCGCGACGGAGTCGTTACCTTTTGTTTTCCAGTCTCGCAGGGAACTCTTATGGCAGACAAACCAGCGGAAACGGACAAGGCGGAGGCGCCGGCGCCGGAGGAGACTTCGGCCGAGCCCAAAAAGCGCAAGCTGCCGCCTAAGCCGGTCATCATCGCCGCCGTGGTGGTAGCCCAAATCATCGGCGCCTATTTCCTTCAGAAGGCTCTCTTCTTCCACGACGCGACGGCCGCCGCGCCGAAAGAAAGAACCGAAGCGCCGAAAGAAAAGAAGCACGGGGGAGAGCCAACGGTCGAAGCGAGCGTGGTGATGCTTGATGAGATCGTGGTCAATCCCGCGCACACGGGAGGCCGGCGCTATCTGGCCGTAACCGTAGGCTTTCAGACGTCGGCGCCGGAAGCCGACAAGCTGTTCGAAAAGAACAAGCCGCTGATTCGCGACGGTCTCATCAGCCTGCTCTCCTCTAAGGAACTGGACAAACTGGCCGACATCGGCTATCGCGATTCGCTCAAGGCCGAGATCAAGGACAACGTCAACCGGCAACTGCGGGACTCGCTGGTTTCGCAAGTGGTATTCAGCAGTTACGTGCTGCAGTAGGAACCATGAGCAAAATTCTCACTCAGGAAGAAATTGATGCGCTGCTGAAAAGCGTCTCCACGGCGCAGGCGTTCGAGCCGACGGTGGAGAGCAAGGATCGCCCGGTTCACGTCTACGACTTCAAGCATCCTGACCGCATCTCCAAGGACCAGCTCCGGGCGCTGCGCACCATTCACGACGCCTTCTCGCGCTCGTTCGGCACCTACCTGTCCGGCATCCTGCGCACGCTGGTGGACATCAATCTGCTCTCCATTGATCAGGCGACCTACTCCGAGTACATGCTCTCCCTTTCGGTTCCCTCGTGCATTTACATCGTGGCCTCCAAGAACCTGAAAGGCTCGCTCATCCTGGAGGTCGCGCCGCAGTTTTCGCTGACGGTGGTGGACCGGCTGTTAGGCGGCGGCGGGCACCGCGTGGGCAGCATCCGCGAGCTGACCATCATCGAGCAGAACATCCTGCGCAAAGTGGTGGAGTCGGGACTGAGCATCCTCACTGACGCCTGGCGGAGCGTGCACCGCATCAATCTCTACATCGAATCGTTTGAATCGAATCCGCAGTTCGTGCAGATCGCGCCCGCCTCGGAAACGGCGGCGGTGGTGTCCTTCGAGATCATCATGCGCGACATGACTTTTCCCATGAACCTCTGCTTTCCCTACTTTGTGCTCGACCCGCTGATTCGCAATCTGTCCAACAGTTGGGCGAGCGTCGCCACCAAGCGCCTCGCGCCGCAGGAAATGGAAGGGCTGAGAACGCAGGTCAGCTTGACCAAGCTGCCGGTCAGGGCCCAACTGGGCAATGCCGACCTGCGGGCGGATGAGCTGGCGCGCCTGAGAATCGGGGATGTGATCCGCCTCAAAGCGCGTAAAGACGAGTCGCTGAAGATCTGGGTGGACGGCAAGGTCAAGTTCTGGGGCGAGCCCGGTGTTTCCCGGCTCCGCAAAGCTGTTCGAATTGTCCGTCGGGTATCCGAGTTGGAGGAAATGAACCTTGGATAGTGTCATTGTCAACGAAGCGCTCGATCGCCACATCGCGGGCGCCGACGAGAGGATGCGCGCCACCCTCGAGCAATCCCTCACGTCGTTTCTTGAGCGTGAGATCAAAGTGGGCTCCGGCGGCCCGCAGGTGTTCGACTTCAAGGAGCTGAAAGCCGCCCTGCCGGGGGAAGTCGTGTGCGTAACGCTCACCGCCACCGACGGCGGACCGGGCAAAGCGCTGTTCGCTCTCAGCAAAGAGAACGCCACCGTGATCGCCGACCAGTTGCTGATGGGTGACGGCAAGGCCGCCTTCTCGCACGAAGAGCATCTCGAGCCGATTCGCGATCTCTTCAAGGAGATCATGGCCAGCTTCGCGGCCGGGCTGGGCAAGGAAATCGGCCGGCATCTGGCCTTCGACGAGATCAAAGTTACGCTGGTGGATCTTGCCGCCGCCGATTTCGTCGGCACCGGCTGGGTCATGAGCCGCTTCGAGATCGGCGTGGAGCCGGGCATCATCGCCTTTCAGATGACCTCCTCCGAGTTTTTCGAAGCTTGTTTCCCCGACGCGGAGGTGAAGACCGAGGCCCCCGAGACGTTCGCCGCCGACGAGCAGATTGACGCCGCCGCGAAGCGCGAAATGGGCATGGTGCTCGACATTGAACTGCCGATCTCCATTGAGTTGGGACGCACCTCCATGCTCATTCGTGACATCGTCAAGCTCGCTCCCGGCTCGATCGTGGAGCTCGACAAGCTCTCCGGCGAGCCGGTGGATCTGTTCGTCAATGGCCGGCTCTTCGCCCGCGGCGAGGTGGTGGTGGTGGATGAAAACTTCGGAGTCCGCATCACCGGTCTCGTCACTCCCAACGAAAACAACCGGGCGCGGCGCAACTGAGCATGCTGTTGCAGCTTCTCAAGACGTTGGCCGTGCTGGGGGCGGTGCTGGCCCTGATTCTGGCGTTAGCCTACGTGCTCCGAAGACTGAAACAGAGCGGCGCGCTGGGGGAATCCGCCGGCGAGGGCTGGCGCGTTCTCTCGGTCAAACATCTCGGGCCGCGTCGCCAGATCTTCGTGCTGGAGGTGGGAGCGCGGCTGCTGCTCGTAGGCGTCACGGATCGCACCATCACGCCGCTCATGGAAATCACCGATCCGGCCGAGTGCGAGACGCTGCGTGACGCCGTGGGTCGCCGCAAGCGGGCGGTGCCGAATTTTCATGATTTTCTGCGCCGGGCGCAATCATGAGCAAACGTCTCGCGGGACTACTGCTACTGCTGCTCATGCTGCTCGGCGCGGCTCACAGCGCCGATGCGCAGCAGCTTCCCGGCGTGACCTTGCGCCTCTCCCAGGATGCGTCGCCGGGCGAAGTGGTGCCCACCTTGCAGATCGTCGGCCTGATGACGCTGATGGCGCTGGCGCCGGCGCTGATTCTCATGATGACGAGCTTCACGCGCATCGTCATCGTCCTCCATTTTCTGCGGCAGGCCATGGGCACCAATCAGGTTCCGCCGGCCCAGCTCGTCATCGGCCTGGCGTTGATTCTGACTTTCTTCGTGATGCAGCCCACGCTGAAGGCCGTCAACGACACGGCCCTCCGCCCTTACATGGAGAAGCAGATTGACCAGAAGACCGCGCTCCAGAACGCGGCCCAGCCGTTCAAGGAATTCATGCTGCGGCAGGTGCGCGAAAAGGACCTGGCGCTGTTCGTGAACCTGTCGAAGCAGAGCAAGCCCGACAACATGGCGGATATCGGCTTGGGCGTGCTGGTGCCGGCTTTTGTCATCAGCGAACTGCGCATCGCTTTTCAGATCGGATTCGTCCTGTATCTGCCGTTTCTCATCATTGACATGGTCGTGTCTTCGGTGCTGCTGGCCATGGGCATGATGATGCTGCCGCCGGTGATGATCAGCCTGCCCTTCAAAGTTCTGCTCTTCGTCATGGCCGACGGCTGGTATCTGCTGGTGGAGTCCTTGGTAAAAAGTTTCCACTAACTGAAAACATGACTCAGGAACTCGCTCTCTATCTGACGAGTCAGGCGCTGATCACCGCTCTCATGGTGAGCGCGCCGCTGCTCTTGGCGGGCCTGATCGTCGGCGTGCTCATCTCCTTGTTTCAAGCCGTCACGCAGATCAACGAAATGACGTTGTCGTTCATTCCGAAGATCGTGGTGACGGCCCTCGTGCTGCTGGTCGCCACCCCGTGGATGGCGGGCAAAGTGCTGGATTTCGTCCACTACATCTTTGAAATCATCCCGCAGGTGGCCCGATGAACTCGCGTGAGAAGATCGCCCATGCGCTGCGGAATATCCGCAGCCTGCCCACGCTGCCCGATGTGGCCGTGCGGCTTTTGGAGATGGGCGAAAGCCCCACCGCCTCGATGCGCGATCTGGCGCGCTGGATCGAAAAAGACACGGCCCTGGCGGCGCGCGTGCTCAAGCTCGTCAACTCGTCCTTCTTCGGTGTGGCGCGCGAGGTCAGCAGCGTCCGTCATGCGCTCATGATTCTCGGCATGGCGCATCTGCGCAACCTCGTGCTCTCCAGCGCGGTCTCCAATCTGTTCGACCGTGAGGGGCAAGTGGGAGGCTTCAGCCGGCGCGAGTTCTGGAAGCACTGCGTCGCCGTGGCGGGCGCGGCGCGCACCATCGCCGCCTTGCGCGGAATCATGGACCCCGAGACCGCCTTCACCGCCGGCCTCATTCACGACATCGGCAAGTTGGTCATGGATCGCTACCTTCATGAGGATTTCGTGAAGGTCGTGGCTCGCCTCGAAGATCCCGATCTCACCATGACCGCGGCCGAAATCGAGGTGTTGGGAGTCCATCACGGAGAAATCGGCCACCATCTGGTCGCGTATTGGAATCTTCCCGAGGTCCTGTGCATGGCCGTCGGGTTCCATCATGAGCCGGAAATGGCTCCGCAGCATTCCAGTGCGGCGGCGCTGGTGGGATTGGCCGATGCCTTGGTGCGGCAACTGCGCATTGGATCGGGCGGCGGCGCAGATCATCCCTTGAGCGAGCACGCGCTGGCCCTGTGCGGCCTCAGCCTGCCGCAGTTTGAAGACATGCAGCGCGATCTGGAAGAGGAATTGGAAGAACAGGTGGATGTTCTCGCCGAAACCGAGTAGAGCACCTCGGCCGCTTGCCATGCCCATAGACATTTCCCAAATCGAATTCTTCACCTTGGTGTTTATCCGCACGGTGACGGCCTTGGCCGTTCTGCCGGTGTTCGGACACTCGGCTTTTCCGGCCATGACCAAAGCCGGCTTGGCGGGAGCGATTGCGCTGCTCATGGTTCCCGTGCTCGCGGCGCGCATGCCCGCGCCCAGCGGCACCCTGCTCGACTTCTTTCTGCTCGCCATGCGCGAGACGGTGTGTGGCCTGCTGTTGGGATTCGCCGGTTATTTCATGTTCTACGCGGTCGAGATCGCCGGCCAGTTGGTGGGATTTCAGGCCGGCTTCTCGGTGGTCGCCTCCATTGACCCGAATACGGACTCGCAGAGCACGGTCATCACTCAGTTCTACAACGTGGTGGCGCTGCTGGTTTTCGTCACCATCAACGGCCATCATTACCTGCTGCAAGCGCTGGCCGACAGCTTTCGCGTCATCCCGGTCGGCTCCCTGCACGCCGACGGTCGTCTCAGCCAATGGACCGTGCAAGCGGCGACCGGCGTCATGGCGGATGGAATCCGTCTCGCCGCGCCGCTGATGGTCACGCTCTTCCTGACCGACATCGGGTTGGGAATTCTCACGCGGGTGGCGCCCACGCTGAACGTGTTCGTGCTTGGCTTTCCGCTGAAGGTGGCCATTACGCTGTTCATGCTGTCCATGACCTTGGGCGCGGTGGTGCTGGCCTTCACCGGACAAGTGGGGCAATTCGCGCGCGGCATTCCCTCCTTTCTTAAGCTGCTGGTGGCGCCGTGAGCTGGTTCAACGATGAAGGCAAGACCGAGAAAGCAACCCCGCGGCGACGTGAAAAAGCGCGCACCGAGGGCAGCGTCGCCAAGTCCATGGAGCTCAATGCGGCGGCGGTCCTGATTACCGCCAGCCTCATGCTCATCTGGTTCGGGAGCAGCATGATGCTGGGGCTTCGTCGCACCATGATGACGCTCCTGCACGAGATGGGAACCCTCGAACTCACCCCCGGTTCGCTGCCCGTCTATATGTGGCAGGGAATGAAGGTGATGCTGGTGGTTCTCGGTCCGCTCTTTCTCGGCATCATGGTCATGGGGATCGCCGTCAACGTCGGGCAAATAGGCTTTCGGATCACACCCAAGGCGGCCTACCCGAAGCTCTCGCGCCTCAATCCGCTCACCGGTTTCAAACGGCTGTTCTCGGCGCGTTCGCTGGTGGAGCTGGGCAAAAGCCTGCTCAAGCTGGTGCTGGTCGGTGGGGTGGTGTATCTCGCCATCGCCACGCAATTCGACCGGGTCTACTCCTTGATGCAGGTGCCGTTCGAAGCCTTGACGGGCGAAGTGGGCCGGCTCCTCGCACGCATTTTCCTCTTGGCGTCGCTGTCGTTGCTGCTCATCGGGGTCCTCGACTATCTGTATAACCGCTATGACTATGAGAAATCCCTGAAGATGACCAAAGAGGAAGTCAAGGAAGAAGCCAAGCAGTCGGAGGGAGACCCCAAAGTCAAGAGTAAGGTCCGCGAGATCATGTTCCGCAGCGCCTTGCGGCGGATGATGAAGAAACTGCCCGAGGCCGACGTGGTCATCACCAACCCGGTGCATCTCGCGGTGGCTCTCAAATACGACCGCCTCAAGAACTCGGCGCCGGTGGTGGTGGCGAAGGGCATGCGCAAGGCGGCCGAACGGATCAAGGAGGTCGCGCGCGAGCACGACATTCCGGTCCTCGAGAATCCGCCGCTGGCGCAAGCCCTCTACAGGATGGTCGAGATCGGGCAGGAGATCCCCCTCGAACTCTACAAAGCAGTGGCTGAGGTATTAGCCTACGTGTATCGCTTGAAGCGCAAGTTTTTCGGAGTGGCCTGATAACCCATGAGTGCGGCCAAGGCAAAGACGCCGCCCCGCCGTGAGGGGCCATCGGCCATGAAGGGCATCCTCAGGCACAGCGATATCGCCATGGCGCTGGCGCTGGTGGTGATTATCGTGGTGATGGTCATCCCGGTCCCGACGTTCGTCATAGACATCTTTCTCGCGCTCTCCATCACCATCGCCCTGGCCATGCTGCTGACGGCTCTCTACGTCGAAGAGCCGTTGCACTTTTCGGTGTTCCCCGGCCTGCTGCTGGTCACCACTCTCTTCCGTCTGTCGCTGAACGTGGCCACCACCCGCCTGATCCTCGGTCAGGGCTACGCGGGCGAAATCATTCAGGCCTTCGGCGGTTTCGTCATCAAGGGCAACTACGTTGTCGGCCTCATCATCTTCATGGTGCTGGTCATCATCAATCTGGTGGTGATCACCAAGGGTTCGGGCCGCATCGCCGAGGTGGCCGCGCGCTTCACCTTGGACGCCATGCCCGGCAAGCAGATGGCCATTGACGCGGACCTGAATCAGGGCATGATTGACGAGCGCGAAGCGCGCCGCCGCCGCGACAAGATTCACCGCGAAGCCGACTTCTACGGCGCCATGGACGGCGCGTCGAAATTCGTCCGCGGCGACGCGGTCGCCGGCCTGATCATCACCGCCATCAACATCATCGGCGGTTTTGCGGTGGGCGTGGCGCAAATGAAAATGAGTTTCTCGCAGGCCCTGACGACCTTCACGGTTCTCACGGTCGGCGACGGGCTGGTCGCGCAGATTCCGGCGTTGGTCGTTTCGGTTTCGGCCGGAATCATCGTGACGCGGGCGACTTCCGAAAACAATCTCGGCCGCGACGTAGCCGCGCAATTGCTCGCGCATCCGCGAGCGCTCTATATCGCCTCGGGCGTGCTGGCTTTCTTCGCCCTCACTCCGGGCATGCCCACCCTTCCTTTCCTGATCTTGTCGGGTTCGACTTTCGCCTTGGCCCGCATCAGCGCCCATGCCCATCGGACCGGCGAGATCGGGCCCGCGCATACGGAAGCTCCTTCCGCCGAAAAGGCCAAACCGGAAAGGGTGGAGGACTTCGTGTTAGTGGATCCGCTCGAAATCGAAATCGGCTACGGCCTTATTCCGCTGGTCGAGGGCGGTCCGGGTGGCGACCTGCTTGACCGCATCCGCCGGCATGTCGCGGTCAATCCGGGCGGCGGCGGCGGGCCAATCTGACAAAACCCGGGGGGCGGCACCCCGCCGGTTATTCATAACCTGCCGAAAAACCGCATGATGTGAAAGCCGGGCATTTGGCATCGATTGTGCAACTTCATCGGGTGCATGACTTTTGAATAAATGTTAGGAGAACACGCATGCCCTTGTTCGATCCGATGTACTTCATCATCCTAGCGCCCGCACTGCTTCTGGCATTGTACGCCCAGT